>DASRLI010000416.1:0-6775 GCA_035648535.1 Occallatibacter sp.
AGAATATACAGACGCCTTGCGGTGCCCATTTTTGGGGCTCTTCAAATGAATGGAATTCGGAATTCTGAATATGAGCTAGAACTAGATTGACTCAGGACTGCGCTCTGGTCGCGCTGAAAGATGGTTTTGCCGTCGATCCGAGCACTGTCAATTGGATTAACAGCCTGCAAACCCTTGCGAAAATTGAGTACTCGCCTTACAATTCCACTCTGGAGGGCAATCCTTCTAAGTCGTTGATTCTAATAATGGTCGGGACGGGGAGATTTGAACTCCCGACCCCTCGCACCCCAAGCGAGTGCTCTACCAGGCTGAGCCACGTCCCGACACAATCGAGCCGGCTCGGGTGAGCCGGCTTCAGGGTCTTGATCAGTTTACACCAGCACGGCCCGGCTCGCTTGACCCTGGAATCCCGTCATTTGCGCGAAGGCCGGCTGGCATTTTTCGATTAGTGCGCGGGGGGAACGAACTCCGAGGGCAACGCCGATCCGGTGCCGAAGAAAAACTCTTCCATCTGTTCGACCAGGAACTGTTGCGCCTGGGGGGTCCAGGGCTGCAGCCGGTACTCGTTCAGCAGCATCTTCTGCCGGTCAACCCACTCGGCCCACGCTGCCTTGGAGACGTTTTTGTAGATCTTTTGACCAAACTCCGAGTCGAAGGGCGGTTCATCCAGTCCCTCCATCTCCTTTTTGTTTCGAACGCAAAAAACTGTGTGCGCCATAGCTGATTCAACTCCTTGACTCCATCTCTCATTGTATTGGATGGGGGCGATTCGCAGTCCCCGGGCCTGGCGCCTTTCCGGGTGAGGACGCGAGGTCCAGCTACGGCGCCATCGACGCCGGCGTGGAGAAAGCAGCAGCGAGGCCCGCGCAGGCTCACCTGTCGAAAGAAAGTGCTTGACAGGCCTGATCTCCAACGATTCCTCTGGTGGCATTCAGATTGCCACTCTACCGCACTCCGCAGCCTGGATGTGCGCTGCCACATCGCATCGTCCAAGCGTGGAGCGGAGAGCTTCAACCTCGAAAGGAACGATCATGCCCGAACCGACCCCGTCTGGTCTCACTGACAATGCAGCCGGCGCTCTCGCTTACATCACCTTCGTCCCGGCAATAGTGTTCCTGGTTCTTCCGCCCTATAACGCTAGTCCTTACGTTCGCTTCCACGCATGGCAATCGATCTTCCTGAACGTCGCAGCAGTTATCATCAGCATCGCCTTGAGCTTTCTGATGGTATTCTTCATGTTCTTCGGCGGATTCGTCCTCCTGGCCGTCAGCCGGCTGATTTGGCTTTTGTGGTTCGTGCTTTGGCTGGTTTGTGTTCTGAAGGCACTGAATGGGCAGCGCTTCAAGGTCCCAATTATCGGCGACCTCGCCGCAAAGCAGGCCGGAGGCTAGAGTGCTGGCACCGGTGGCGCCGTGGGATGAGGAATGCTCATCCCCTCACGGCCCCTCACCAGATATTTGCTTGACAAAGTAGTGCGCATCGGCTTTCATAGGCTGATTCAGGCTCATGCTCGTTTCCAGGTCCGTGGCCGGCAGACTCCCCATTTCCTCACCCGGGCTTGAGCGTGAAGCACTCGGCCCCCGGATCAAATTCTCAAAATCAAAGGAGCTAGCATGCCCGAAGAAACCGTCCAAACCGGCCTTAGCGACAATGCCGCCTCCGGCCTTGCCTACCTCACCTTTATTCCGGCGATCGTCTTTCTGGTGGTCGCTCCCTACAACCAAAAGGCCAGCATTCGATTCCACGCCTGGCAATCGATCTTCCTTTCGGTTGCGTGCGTTGTGGTCGACGTTGTCCTCACCCTCATTCCCTTTGTGGGGTGGATTATTCTCCCGCTGTTTGGTTTGTTGGTCCTGATCGTTTGGATACTATGCATCGTAAAGGCCTTCAACGGGCAGCGCTTCAAGATCCCGGTGATCGGCGACTTTGCAGAGAAACAGGCAGGAAGCTAGGCCGGACGCGCCTCACAGCTCGCGGTGCTACAGTCTGGGGCCAGGAACCGGAAATTAATAGCAGGCCTCAGCGCCGCTTGCCTTTTTTCCCAAATTTCTTCCGGATCTTCGGCGCCCCCGCTGGAGCATCTCTGCGCCTGCTCTTCTTTCCTTTTGGAGTGGGCCTCGGGGCCTGCTTGCCAGTGAGGGGAATGCCCTCCTCGACGATGGAAAACTGAAGCCTTCGTTCCTGGGCCAGAATGCGGTCGAGAATCACCTGGACGCGGTCACCGGCGCGGAAGCGGCGGCCGGTGCGCTCGCCGATGATCTCGTGTGTGTTTTCGCGCCAGGTGTAGCGGTCGTCGCGCAGCGAGTCGATGGGGACCAGGCCTTCGACGAACATGTCGGTCAGTTCGACGAACAGGCCGAATTTGGCGGGGTTCAGCACCAGCGCGGCAAACTCCTCGCCGACGCGGTCCTGCATGAAGCGGACCTTCTTCCACTCCACCAATTCGCGTTCGGCCTCGGCGGCGCGGCGTTCAGTCTGGCTGGTCTCCTCGGCTATCTGGGCCAACTCCGCCTCGGCGATGGGGGGCTCGCCGGTGAATACCGCCTGTGGCTTGCGAACGTGCGGTATCCGGCTGACAGCAAGCCCTTCGTTGGGATGAGTCCATGGAGAGCTGTGGCGGCCCTCCTCAATTCTTCCCTCGCCAACCACGCCGTCGCGGAGCAGCGTTTTCGCAATGCGATGCACGATCAGATCGGGGTAGCGGCGGATGGGCGAAGTGAAGTGGGTGTAGGTGGGAGCGGCAAGCGCAAAATGGCCTTCGTTAATTTCCGAGTAGCGAGCCTGGCGTAGCGATCGCAGCATGAGATAGCTGAGAATCCGCTCCTCGGGTTTGCCTTCGATGCGCGCGGCCAACTTCTGATACATGCGCGGCGTAACGGGAATGTCTTCGGGAACCTCATGCTGGCGCGGATTGCGGCCGCGTCCGTGGGCATCGCGCCGTTCACCGCGGGTCTGGATTTGTTTGACAGGTAGAGCGCCGAGGCCGAGCGAGTAGCCGAAGCCGGCGGCCAACTCTTCAAATTGGACGACGCGGCGGGGCTCGGGTTTTTCGTGGATGCGATAGATCGAGGGAACTCCGAGGTCTTCAAGCCAGGTGGCGACGCACTCATTAGCGGCCAGCATGAACTCTTCGATGAGGCGGTTGGCCCAGGTGCGTTCAGACTTGGTGACGCCGCGCATCTGGCCCTGCTCGTCGAACTCGATGACCGGCTCGGGCAAATCGAAGTCGATGCTGCCTCGCTCCTCTCGGCGCTGGTTCATGAGCCCGGCAAGATGGCGCATGAGTTCGAAGCCTGGAACAAGCGCGGAATAGCGCTCGCGAACTTCGGCATCGCCTTCAAGGATGGCGTGAACTTCGGTATAAGTCATGCGCGCAGAAGAGCGGATAACGCCTTCGACAATCTCGTAACTTTCGATGCGGCCAGTTGGGTCGAGCTGCATGATGCAGCTCAGCACCAGGCGGTCTTCGCCGGGTCGCAGGCTGCAGATGTTGGTCGAGAGCTCCTGCGGGAGCATCGGAATTGCGCGATCGGGAAAGTAGACGCTGGTGCCGCGCAAGCGCGCTTCGAGATCGAGATCTGTTCCCGCACGCACATATTCGGCCACGTCTGCAATATGTACCTGCAACTCATAGCCGCCTTCTGCGCGCTCGTTGACGAGGACAGCATCGTCAAAGTCGCGGGCTGTTTCGCCGTCGATGGTGACGATAGGAAGCACGCGAAAATCGCGGCGGCTTGCTACTTCGGACTCGTCAAGATGAGCTACGCGGCGCGCCTCGGCCAGTACATTTTCAGGAAAGATGCGCGGCAACTGGTGCTTGCGAATCATCATTTCGACGTCCACGCCAAAGTCGTCGGGCGAGCCCAGCACCTCGATGACACGGCCCACTGGCGGACGTGTGGGCGTGGGCCAACTGGTGATTTCGACATCAACCACGAGCCCTTCGAGGTTGTCGTGCACAGCGGCGGCCGCGGCTTCGGTGCCCAGCACGCGATGCGGCGTCGCAGCCTCGCTGGCGGCGGGTATTTCCTGGCCGGGGGGGATGAGGATGGGCTGGGTCATGCGCTCGTCGAAAGGGACGACGTTGTGGCCCATTGCCCGATCTGACCGGGCGTAGTGAAATATGCCAACGACAGTGGGGTTGCGTCTCTCGAGCACGCGGACGATCCGGCCCTGGCGGCGGCCATCAGCCTTCGGCGGCTCCACTTCAACCAGCACCTGGTCGCCCTGCATGGCGCCATTGATCTCGTTCGGGGGAATGAAGATATCTTCTTGACCGGTGGCCTGGCGGGCATTGGGGCGGACAAATCCGAAGCCGTCTCGATGCAGATCCAGGCGGCCGGCAGACAGGTTCTCCCGGGTGCTCAGGGGCCGGGGAATGCTCCAGTGCTCTCGGTCCAGCTTGGCCAGCGTACCGCGCGCTGTCAGACGGGCCAATTGCTCCAACAGCAGACGCCGCTCCCGTCCGCCTGCCAATCCAAGCTCGCGGACCAGTTGCTTGTATCCGGCCTTGCCGCCGGCAGAGCGGGCTATCCGCGCCACCAGTTCACGATCGGTCATAGGTCAAGATTAGGCTATTTCACACACTTGGTTGCATCGCGGCTATGGAACATATCCCGGGCCGCGCAATACTTTGCCGGGTAGAGCGCCGGTCATTTTCCCTTCGTCAATCACGGGAACGCCATTCACCAGCACGTACTCCATGCCTTCGGAAAACTGGTTCGGGTTTTCAAACGTCGCGCGGTCGGTGATTTTTTCGGGGTCGAAAACCACCACATCGGCCCACATATTCTGCTTGAGCACGCCCCGGTCGGTGAGGCGCAAGCGCTGGGCCGGTAAGGCTGAAAACTTGCGGATGGCATCGGGGAGCGAGAGCTGGTTCTCCTCGCGGACGTATTTGCGCAGGATCCGCGGAAACGTGCCATAGGCACGCGGATGGGGATGTTCCTGACCGAGCAGGCCATCGGGCGAAGTGCCTGACGAGTCGTTGTCGATAGAGACCCAGGGCTGCTTGAGAGCCAACAGAACATCGGGTTCGCTCATGCCAAAGACTGCCACGCTGGTGAATGCCTTGTCCTTGATGAGGAGGTCGCAGAGGGCGTCGATCGGGTCTTCCTTCCAAAGTGCGGCCACGTCGGAGAGGCGTTTGCCCTGCAACGGAAGCAATTCGGGATTTTGCACGACGGCAATCTGGATGCCCTCAGGTCCGGGCACTTCCTGCCACTCGTTATCCCACACTTCTCCGGCTGAGTCTTTACCGGCGGTGAGCATGTCTTTTCGGATGCGCGCGCGGACGGCGGGATCTTTCAGGCGTTCGACCAACCTGGCGTCGCCACCGTCGTGCGCCCAAGGCGGCACAAAGGCTGAGAAGGTGTTGAACCAGGCTGTGTAGGCATAGGTGTTGGCGCTGATGTCCACGCCTGAGGCACGCGCCTGGTCGATGCGCGCGACAAGCTGCGGCATCTTGCCCCAGTTCGTCTTGCCCGCTGCCTTAAGGTGCCAGATTTCGACGGGGATGTGCGCTTCGCGGCCAATGCGTGCCGCTTCATCAATGGATTCCAGAACCTGATCGCCCTCGCTGCGCATGTGCGTGGCATAGATGCCGCCGAATTGTGCTGCCACGCTGGCGAGCGCAATCAGCTCCGGGGTTTTGGCATAGGGCGCGGGCGCGTATTGCAGCGCGGTGGAGAGGCCAACCGCGCCGTCGCGCATCGCGTCCCGGACCAGAACCTTCATCTGTTCCAATTGCGCGGTGGTGGGCTGAACGTCCGCATCGCCCAGCACCATGCGCCGGACCGAGGTTGCGCCGACATAGCTGGCGAGGTTGATGCCCATGCCCTGTTTCTCAATGCGGGCAAAATATTGGCGAAAGTTCTGCCAGTCGGGTGCCAGGTGGTAGTGCTCGTACCCGGCGCTGTCGGCGGCGAGCATCGTGTCGTTAATCGGAGCGGCCGAATTGCCCTCGCCAGTGATCTCCGTAGTGATGCCTTGATAGATCTTTGAGGGCAGACGCGGATCGACCAGGATGGTTAACTCCGATTGGCCGAGCATGTCGATGAAGCCTGGCGCGACTACCTTTCCCTGGGCGTCGATGGTTCGCTTGCGAGGCACCTTGTCAAGATTGCCGATGGCGGCGATCCGGCCGTCGCGAATGCCTACATCGCCGGAGTACCAGGGGGAGCCAGTTCCATCCACAATGCGTCCGTGGGCAATCACCAGGTCAAAGGTCAGCGCCGGTGGGCTCCCCTGGGCCTGTGCACCAAGGAAAGCTGCAAGGATCGTTGCCAAACCTAGATTTGCGGTCTTTGCTTTGCGAGTCATTCCGGCGTCTCCTTGCGGCATAAGGGTACTGAATCGTGCATCTGCGTCATTTTGAAGCCGCTCAAGAGCCATTCTAGCCGCCGCCTGGAGACCCGGCCAAGAAGGAGTGCCGCACGCTGAAATTCTCCGTCGAATACAACTTCCGTGAGGGGTTGCCAAGATGGAAACTGGGCATTTGGCGCTGAGAGTCATAGAATAGCGGCAACAGGCGTTTTGAGCGGACCGCAAGAGGCTAACGTCCTATTTGTGGCCTAGAGAAAGATTGCCGGCAGTTTAGAAGACTAATTTTTTGCGGCATATGGCAATGGCCCTGCCTTGGAATCCCCACGTCCTTTCAGGACAGAAAAGGAAATACCTTGAGCGCAATGTGGAAACCCACCCAGACCGGATCGAGCAACCCCAATCCCACACCGGAGCCTTCCCGCCCCGCAACACCTGCTCCGGCGTTTGAGAC
>DASRLI010000417.1:0-5014 GCA_035648535.1 Occallatibacter sp.
CATACAAAGGCGAAATTTCCGACATCACGGATTGAGATTCTTCGTTTCCATCTTGAAATTTCATACGCTTTATGCACTCTCTTAAGGGCAATATAAGTTCTTTTGAGGCAACGCATTTACGTGGTAACATGAAGCCACTTCAGGGTCCCCAAACCCCTTTCAGGAGAGCCAAAAAATGAAGAAGTTGCAGAGTCTCTGTCCCCTACGGTGTTTCGCCGTGCTGGCCTTGGCGGCAATCTTCCCTGTGATGACAGGCGTCATCGCGAAAGCGCAGACGTCCGGTGCGGGATCCATCAACGGAACCGTGACCGACACAGCCCAGGCCGCCATTCCCGGCGCATCGGTGACCGTGATCAATACCGACACCGGCATCACGCACAATTACACGACCAACTCCACCGGCCTCTACTCAGCGCCATTCCTGCTGCCGGGTCACTACAAGGTCGGTGCAACCGCGTCTAATTTCGGCAAAGTGGAGTCCAGCAATATTGCCCTGATTGTCGGCCAGACGCTGACCATCGACCTCACGCTCAAAGTGAGCACTTCCAGCACGACTGTCGAAGTCCAGGCAGTCCCGGAGATGCTGGATGTTCAAAAGACCGAAGTTTCCCAGACCATGGATCAGCAGATGGTCCAGAACCTGCCGGTCAACGCCCGCAACTGGTCGAGCTTTGTGCTTTTGACCCCGGCCGTAACCCAGGACGGCAGCTCGGGCCTGATCAGCTTCCACGGAATCAGCGGTCTCTACAACCAGAACTACGTCGACGGCGCCAACAACAATCAGATGCTGTTTTCCGAAGCGCGCGGCCGTGCTTCAGGCGCGCCCTACGTTTACTCGGCCGATTCGATCAAAGAGTTTCAGGCCGAAACCTCGAACTACTCTGTAGAGTTCGGCCAGGCGGCCGGCGGTCAGGTAAACGCCATCACCAAGAGCGGTACCAGCAATCTGCATGGCGACCTGTTCTACCTCCTGCGCTATCCGACTCTAAACGCCCTTGATCCGTACAGCAAGTGGAACGCGCTCTATGGAAGCGCATCCAGCACTCCGATACTTGCGAAAACACTGCTGACGCAGCCCGTTCACCAGCAGAATCAATTCGGTGGTTCGGTAGGTGGGCCGCTTCTTCCAAACAGGCTCTTCTACTTCTTCACCTATGACGGTTTCCGCAAGGTGGGCCGCGCACTCTACTACAACACCAACACCATCACGCTTACGCAGACAGCAGGCAACAGCGCCGGCACCATTATTTCGCCGACTCAGTGCCCGGCGACCATCACTTCAACGATGTGTACGGCTGGTATCCAATTCCTGATCAATCAGGGTCAGGCCGCGCCGGGGCGCTTCGCGAAGCAGGACCTGTTTTTCCCGCGTCTCGATTACCACATCAACTCGAAGAACGACGCTTTCATCGACTTCAACTTCGCCAACTTCACATCGACAAACGGCTACACTGCAACCCCGACGATCTCCAACAGCTCGCCATCGACCAATGCCACGACCACCTATCACGAGCGCTTCCTGGTGGGCGGCCTGACTACAGCCATCAATAGCAGCATGGTTAATCAGGTCCACGGCCAGTGGGGCCGCGATCTGGAGACGGCCGGCGCCAACGATGCGGCACCCAACGTTTCAATCGGCAGCGCCTCTGGCTCGTTGCTCCTTGCTTTCGGCATGCCGAACGCACTGCCCCGTATCGCCGAGCCCGATGAACATCGCATTCAGGGTTCGGATGTCTTCAGCTGGGCAAAGGGCCGTCACACGCTCAAGTTCGGCGGCGACATCAACAACGTCCACGAGGTCATGATTAACCTCTTCCAGGGCGGTGGTCTCTACGGCTACAGCGACACCAACAACGCTGTCCAGTTTGCCGATTGGATTCAGGACGCCTTCCAGGGCCAGAGCGGTAATACCGATCCATACGCCGGCTACCACTACAACAGCTTCGTGCAAACTGTCGACCAGGTGAATGCCAAAGCGGGTACCCAGGGTAAAGACGACTTCTATATGAACATGTACGACGTCTTCGCGCAGGATACGTGGTCCGTGAATCGCAAGCTTACCCTCAACCTCGGTGCGCGCTACGACATCCAGATCACGCCGCCTCCGGGCAAGATTAACAACAACTATTCACCGATCTCGAACCTCTACACCCAGACCATCAAGAACGTTGCCAACCGCGTGACGCCGCGCATTGGCTTCTCGTACGCAGTGATGCCGGGCACGGTGATTCGTGGCGGATATGGCATATACACGGCATTGAACCAGGGCTCCACCTACTACGCCATGCGCGTGGAAAACGGCGTAGTCCAGGTCAACTACAACTACTCGGGCTGCAAATCGAGCTGCACATCTTCGTTTGTCAAATCCACCACCATGCAGTATCCCAACGTGCCCTTCCTGCCCCCGGGCCCTGTGCTTGGTACGGCACTTGTTCCCACGGGCGGAACAGCTCCCGCAGTAAATGGCCCCAGCAATCTGGGCTCGCAGAGCTTCCACGGTCTCGATCCAAATTTCGTGCCGCCTTACTCGCACGAAGTGGATCTGTCACTTGAGCAGTTGCTGCCGGGCAAGCTCTCGCTGAGCATCGGCTACATCGGCACCCGCGCCATGCGCCTGCCGGTCTTCGTCGATTCGCAGTTGATTGGTCAGAAGCCGAGCGGCATCAAGAGCTACAACGTTCTCGACGCCAATGGCAACCTGATCAAGCAGATGACGGTTCCCGTCTACCTGCCCACCGACCGCCGTTACCTGGTTGCGGGCAAGCTGCAGAACGATCCTTTGCAGCTGGCTTCCTTCAACACCGGCTTCAGCGTGGCTAACACCTGGTACAACGCCATGGCCGTCACCGCCCGCCGGCCCCTTGCCAATGGCCTGGAATTCGTTGCCAACTACACTTGGGCGCATGCCACTGACACCGGTCAGGTGTCGGGCAACTTCGGTACATTCTACGGCGGGGACGTTCCGCTGGATCCGAATAACATCAAGGGTGAGAACGGTCTTTCGGATACCGATATCCGCAACCGCTTCACTTTGACCTTCGTTTATGAACCTACGTTCAGCTTTGCGAATCCGGTTGCCCGCGCCGTTGCGAACGGCTGGGTACTCTCCGGCAGCGAGATCGCTTCCGGCGGCCAGCCCGTGTCTCTGGGCGTTTCCGGTGCAAGTATCTACTCTGGCTCTACTAACGCAACCAGCTATGCGGATGAAGGGGGCATCTATGGCGGCGCCATGAGCTCCAGCTCCGGGGGGGCCACCAACGCCCGTCCTCCCTACATTGGTCGCAACAGCATTCCCATGCCGCGCTGGAACAACGCCGACCTTCGCCTGGCACGGAAGTTCCCCATCCACGAAAGCATGTCTCTGGATCTATCCCTGGACGCGTTCAACTTCCTGAACCAGACCATCGTTCAGGGCGTGAACTCGAACTACGGCACCTACACAGCGGCCTCCAGTACCACCGCCATCTCCCTGCCTTCCGGCACCAAGGAATTCTGCTCGGCCACCACTGCGGCTCCTTCCACTTCCTCGCTGCAGGGCTGCTTCAGCCCGTATGCGGGGACAGGTGCCACTGCCTTCAACCAGAAGAGCACGACCACCAGCAATCTCTACGGTCCCCGTCAGTTGCAGGTGGCGGCGAAGTTCACCTTCTAAACGAATCACGAACCTGATCCAAAAGCGCGGCGGCCTCGGCTGCCGCGCTTTTGTTTTAGTTTCGAAACCAACCCGCCTCCGCCCCATCGGCGATACTGTTTAGTTGCATGGCCGCGACCAAAAGAGCGGCGAGGTTTGAACGTGAAATCCGAAACAATGAATTTGGTTACGATTGAGATAATTCGCGCCGCCGCACTGCGCATTGCCAACATCGCCGTGAAATCGCCTTTGGTGCGCGCGCAGTTTCCCGGCATGTCGGGATACGGAACTGCCAAGGAAATCCGCCTCAAAGCCGAGAGCCTGCAGCCCATGGGCGCATTCAAGATGCGCGGCGCGGCCAACAAGATCTTTCAGCTCACCCCCAGCGAAATCGCCCGCGGAGTCATTACCTATTCCAGCGGCAACCATGCCCAGGCCGTAGCCTATGCGGCACGTGAGGTCGGTGCAAAGGCCGTCATCGTGATGCCCTCGAACGCTCCCGCCATCAAGCGCGCCGCCACGCTTTCGTTTGGTGCCGAAGTAGTCGACGTAGGCGTAGCCTCAAGCGAGCGCCTGGCCATGGCTGAGAAGCTGGTGCGCGAACACGGCTATGTAGTTGTCCCGCCCTACGACGACGAGCAGATCATCGCCGGCCAGGCGACTTGCGGCCTTGAAATCGTTGAAGAGTGGCCGGAAGTAGACCTCGTGCTGTCGCCAGTGAGCGGCGGCGGCCTGCTCGGCGGAGTGGCTGCCGCAGTCAAGCAGTTGAGCCCGCAGACAAAAGTGTTTGGCGTCGAGCCGGAGCTGGCCGGCGACACCGCAGAGAGTTTCCGCGCCGGCAAAATCGTCACCTGGGGCGCGGAGCTCACCAGCCGCACCATCGCCGACGGCCTGCGCACGCAAAGCGTGGGCGAGCGCAATTTTGCCCACATCCAGGCCTTTGTCGACGGCATTATTACCGTCACCGAGGCAGAGATTCGCGCTGCCATGCGCGCCATCATAGCCGCAACACACCTCGTCCCCGAGCCCAGCGGGGCGGTGCCAGTTGCGGCTCTCTTATTCCACGCCGCCGAGTTGCCCGACTACAAAAACGCCGCCGCCATCATCAGCGGCGGCAACGTGGACCCGGCTTTGCTGGCCGAAGTGCTTACCGAAAGCGCGCCATAACGTCGTTCAACTATGATTCTGAATGGTATGAAGCTACGAATCCTGGCTACCCGCGCACTCATCGTCGCCATGGCCCTCATGGTGCTGTTGCCCGCTGCAACCTCTGCGAGCGGCCAAAAGAAAAAGGGTCCGCAATTGGAAAAGCCGATCGCCGGCCCGCGCGCCACTGCCCTGCGCGTGACCATGCTCTACGTTGCGCCCGACACCGGCTCGCAA
>DASRLI010000418.1:0-11688 GCA_035648535.1 Occallatibacter sp.
TGCGCTCCTAAAGTTGGAGGAACCGAAGTACACCATCGAACAGATCGGAGCCAAGGTGGGCAAGGCACCCGCATACGTCGCCAGCCGTGCCCGGTTGACCGAGCTTATCCCGGCAGTGGTCGAGGCGTTCTATGCCGAGGAGATCGGCGTCGGACACGCCTTGCTTCTGGCCAAGCTCCAGCCAGCCCAGCAGGAAGCAGCCCTCGCAAGCTGCTTTCGTGAGGATTGGGGCGGGGCAGCAGGGAAGGCCAAGCGCATCGTCCTTCCAGTCCGGCATCTCCAGTATTGGATAGAACACAACGTCCTCTTGCTTCTCAAACAGGCACCGTTTGACAAGCGGAACGCTCAACTCCTACCCGCCGCCGGAAGCTGTGTCGATTGCCCCAAGCGCACTGGACACAACAAGCTCCTCTTCTCGGATGTGAGTGGGAATGCGGACGCTTGCACCGATCCCGTCTGCTATGCGGCCAAGCTAGAGGCACACGTCCAGAAGCAGATTGCAGCCAAACCGGAGATAGTGCAGATCAGCACGGCCTACGGCAAGACGCAGGATGGCAGCAAGATTATCACCCGCAGCAAGTACGTTGAGATCAAGTCGGAGAAGCCCGATACCCCGGAGAAAGCGAAATGGCCGGAGTTCAAGATGTGCAGGTTCATCGCCGAAGCCATCGTCTCCGAGGGCATCGACAAGGGCGAAGTGCGGAGGGTTTGCTCCGAAGCCGATTGCCCTATCCATCACCCCAAGAAGCAGTCCACCAAGGCCGATGCCAGCTTCAAAGCCGAGCAGGACAAGAGTCGCAGAGAGCAAGCACTGGCGAACGCTACCGGGATGCGCGTGCTTCAAACCATCGTCGCCACCGTTCCAGTCCGATTGATGAAGCGGGATTTTCTCTTCATCGCCGAACAGATGCTCCCGTTGCTTGACGACAAGCGGGTGGAGATGATCGCTCGGAACCGAGGCATTCGGGCAAAGGAAGGTGAATCCGCAGCCAAGCTGCTTACCGCCTTTCTTCGCAAGGCCGAGGAAGGCGTTATCGGCAAGCTGATCGTCGAAACCGTCATCCTGCTTTCAGCCAGCAAGCAAGCGGACGGAGGAAAGATTCTCCGCGCCGCAGCCCAGGCGTACAAGGTAGACCCCGATGCGATTGCCCTCAAGGTCAAACATGAGTTCGCCGCCAAGGAGAAAGCGAGGTCCGCTGCCAAGATCGAGCCGAAGCCAGTAGCAAAGGCATTGAAGAAGAGTGCCTAAAAGCCACAACGCACGATTGAGCCTGTCCTGCGGGACAGGCTCAGCTTTTTTGCAGGCCCGTCTTTCCTACCCTGAAGGTCGCTCTCGCAACCGCGAGAGCGTCATGTTCTGCCCACCCGACGGGCTACGCCAAGCCAAACACCTCTCTCTGCGCGGCGTGTAGCCACAACACCGTTGGACGAAGCCGGATGGTGCTGTACATTACAGAATATGCGTAGTTTAGATCAGACAATCGAGCAGGAAGACGGCTCTATCCTCGGTGCAGCGGACGTGTGCGACCCAAAAGGAACGTAGAGAAATGCCTTCAGTGCCATCCAACTCAGGAATCAGAGATAACCATACACGAGGAGCGGTGGCTGACTTCCTGAAGGAGAAGATTCGGGACGGTACCAGGCTGTCGGTGGTTTCGGCGTACTTCACAATCTACGCATTCGACGAGCTTAAGCACATCCTGAATCACATCGATCATCTGGATTTTCTCTTTGGCGAACCTTCGTTCGTCAACCGGCTCGATCCCAGCAAGACGGAAAAGAAGGCGTTCATCATAGACGCCGACGGCCTGGAACTCGCAAACAAGCTTCAACAAAAGCGCGTTGCGAAGGAGTGCTCCGAGTGGATCGAGCAAAAGGTTGACATCAAGACAATCAAGCAGTCCAACTTGCTTCACGGCAAGATGTATCACGTCGCTACGGCAGGCGTTGAGGACGCCATACTCGGCAGTTCTAACTTCACAGTGCGCGGGCTTGGTTTGGGCGCCGGCAACAACAACATCGAGCTAAACCTCATCGTTGACGGCAACCGAGACCGCCAAGAGCTCAAACAGTGGTTCGACGATCTCTGGTTGAACGAAGAACTTGTCAAGGATGTAAAGAACGAGGTTCTTCAATATCTAAGGCAGTTATACGAAAATCACGAGCCGGAATTCATCTACTACAAAACACTCTTCCACATCTTTGAGAGGTTCTTGCTCGATAGTGGCAAGACCGATGCTGATCTCGGCCGCACCAGTCTCTTTGAAACCGACACATGGAAGGCCCTCTTCGAGTTCCAGAAGGATGGAGTTAAGGGTGCCATTAACAAGATTCTTCGTTACAACGGCTGCATCATCGCAGATAGTGTCGGTCTGGGAAAAACGTTCGAGGCGCTGGCTGTCATCAAGTACTTCGAGCTAAGAAATGAGCGGGTTCTTGTGCTTTGCCCCAAGAAGCTGAGGGAGAACTGGACCGTCTACCGGATTCCCAGCACCTTGAATCCCTTCTTATCTGACCGATACCGCTATGACGTGCTCTCTCACACCGACCTGAGTCGCGATAGTGGCCTGGTTGGTGACATTGATCTCAAGACCTTTCTCTGGGGCAACTACGATTTGGTCGTAATCGACGAGTCACACAACTTCCGCAATAACGCTCCGGGCAAGCGCGACGAGGAGGGAGAAATCATTAGAAAAAGTCGCTACCAGCGACTGATGGAAGAGATCATCCAAAAGGGAGTTCGCACCAAGGTCCTTCTCCTGTCAGCAACTCCCGTCAACAATGACCTAAAGGATCTTCGGAATCAGATTTACTTTCTTACTGGCGGGATGGAGAACGATGGAGCATTCGCCGAGAACCTGGGGATTGATAGCGTAAAGGACACCCTGACAGCCGCCCAGAAGGTCTTTACCACATGGGCACGGAAGCAAAGTGCGGATCGAAAAACGAGCGACCTTATGGAGAAGTTGAGCGCAGCCTTCTTCAAGCTGCTTGACGAACTCACAATCGCTCGCTCTCGAAAGCATATTCAGAAGTACTACAAAGACACCATCGCTTTGCTTGGGGGATTTCCGGTCAGGAATAAGCCGGTATCAATCTATCCGGAGATAGACACAGAGGGACAGTTTCTCTCCTATGACAAACTCAGCAACGAGATCGACGAGTACAAGCTCTCTCTCTTCAACCCTTCGAGGTACTTGAAAGAGAAGTACCTGAGTGAGTACAAGACCTCCACGCACGATCCATTCACTCAGGCGCAACGCGAAAAGTACCTTATCGGCATGATGAAGGTGAACTTCCTCAAGCGCCTCGAAAGCTCCGTGGAGTCCTTTGAAATCACGATGGGTCGAACAATGGCGAAGATCGAGAGTCTTGAGGCTAAGATAAAGGCATTCTTGACAACAGCGTCAGTCGAAGCGCTCGATGAAGTGGAGGTCGATACAGACCTCGGGGACTTCGGCGACGTTGAAGACCTTGACGACGAGACCCAGGTCGGCGGGAAGTTCAAATACAAACTCTCTCATTTGGAACTCGATCATGGGAAGAACTGGCTCAGTGACCTCAAGAAGGACAGAGAGCAATTGAAGGGTCTTTGGGAGGCCGCTCAGAATGTCACCGAAGAACGGGATGCAAAGCTCGCAGAGTTGAAGAAGCTAATCAGCGCAAAGGTCACCAGCCCCACCGTCAACAAACTTGGGCAGGCGAATCGGAAGGTACTCGTCTTTACGGCATTCGCGGACACGGCGAAGTACCTCTATGGTGCGATCAGAGTGTGGGCGACGACGGAGTTGGGCATCAACGTGGCACTCGTCTGTGGAGGCGGCGACCTCCGCGCCACGTTTGGGAAGGCAGAATTCAATGAAATTCTTACGAACTTTTCTCCCCGCTCCAAGAAGCGCGACAAGATCCCGACCATGCCTCAATCGGGCGAGATCGATCTCCTGATTGCAACTGACTGCATCTC
The DNA here is from genome assembly GCA_035648535.1 of Occallatibacter sp. GTDB lineage: Bacteria > Acidobacteriota > Terriglobia > Terriglobales > Acidobacteriaceae > Telmatobacter. The sequence continues at coordinate 3,965 of DASRLI010000418.1, forward strand.
TGAAGGCCAGAACCTCCAGGACTGCGACTATCTCGTCAACTACGACATCCACTGGAACCCCGTCCGCATCATTCAACGCTTTGGTCGTATCGACAGAATCGGCAGTGCCAGCCATACAGTTCAGTTGGTCAACTTCTGGCCGACGGAAGACCTCAACAAGTACATCAATCTCAAGAACCGGGTCGAGGCCCGGATGGCCCTGGTAGACATCGCAGCGACCTTTGAGGACAACATCCTCCAGAGCGATGAGATTCAGGAGCTGATTCACGACGATCTCAAATACCGGGACAAGCAGCTCCTCAAGCTGAAGGACGAGGTACTCGATTTGGAGGACCTTGGCGACAGCGTCTCGCTCACGGAGTTCACTCTCGACGACTTCCGCCTGGAGCTCTTGAAGTACATCGAGGCCAACCGTGACAAGTTGGCGGATGCTCCCTTCGGGCTATACAGTGTTGTACCGCCGAGCCCGGAACACAAAACCATCGCGCCCGGCGTCATCTTTTGTTTCCGCCAAAAGCTTCCCACTCCTAGCGGTGATGGCGCGACGGGCAGCAGTAGTGATGGAATCAACCCGCTCAAACCATATTTTCTGGTCTACGTACTCGACGATGGCAATGTCCGCTTCACCTTTGCCCAACCCAAGCAGATTTTGGATATCTACCGTATCCTCTGTTCTGGCAAGAGCGAGCCCTATGCCGAACTCTGTGATCTTTTCGACCAGCAGACGAATCATGGGGCGGACATGAAGGCCTACGATGGGTTGCTCAGGAAAGCGGTCGATTCCATCGCCGTGACGTTCCGGCGTCGCGCTGCTTCCGGCCTACAATCCGGGCGGGGCTTTGTTCTCCCGAACGAACGGGATCAAGTGAATGAGAAGTCCGAGCTGGATTTGATTACATGGTTGGTGGTGAAGAAGCATGACTGAAGTTGAGCTGAGACAAGCGATCGCCGGCGCATTGAAGAGGTTTCAGGTTGAACCCTTGGCGGATGCGGCGACGCATCTCTTGGACGTACTGGGTTACGCAAGCAAAAAGAGGTTGGTATTCAAACCCAATACACTCGCCAACTTTCTCTCTATGTTCTCGCACGGTCGTACGCTCAACGACCGCTATGCAATGCCGGACGAATGGAAGAGTGTCGATTTCCTCTTCCAGCTAACGGACGAAGAGGTCCGCACCTCGGCGAACCAGCAGTTCGATTTTGAGAGCAAGGGTGTCTATAACGGCTCGATCATCGAGTCCTACCTGTTCCTGGCCATCGAACTGAAGGGCAGCCACTACTCACGGACGGCTCTGGCAGGCATCACCCGAGAAGTGAATAAGCTCTTCGTTATGCCAGTGCTCATCCTCTTCCGGCATGGCGACACCCTGACGCTGGCAATTATCAATCGCCGTTTGCACAAGCGGGAGGCCGGAAAGGATGTCCTCGAAAAAGTCACGCTCATACACGACATACAACTTGCGAATACCCACCGAGCACACATCGACATTCTGACCGATCTGTCCCTCTGGGCCCTGCATCGCAGGCATTCGTTTACCAACTTCGTAGGACTCCACGAGGCATGGCAGAAGACCCTCGACACGTCGGAGCTGAACAAGCGCTTCTTTCAGGACCTCGCCAACTGGTACTTCTGGGCCGGTAGTCAGGTTCGCTTTCCCAAAGATGCGCCCAAGGATGCGGATGGGCGCGACTCCGTCAGCCTTATCCGCCTGATCACCCGCGTCATCTTCTGCTGGTTCCTTAAGGAGAAGGGCCTGCTCCCAGATGCACTCTTCGACGAGCGCAAGCTTTCTAGTCTGCTGAAGGACTCAAACCCCAAGGAGAGTACTTACTACAAAGCGATCCTCCAGAACCTCTTCTTTGCCACTCTCAATCAGGAAATGGACAAGCGGGAGTTTCGCAAGGATGGCCAGAACTTCATGGTGCATACCCTCTATCGGTACAGGAGTCTGCTGAAGGACCCGGATGCGCTCTTGAAGCAATTTGAGGATGTGCCCTTCATGAATGGCGGCTTGTTTGAATGTCTCGACAAGACGCTTGGCACCAAGGAGACGCCGGTTTACATCCGGATTGACGGCTTTTCAGAACACAAGGACAACAATCTGAAGGTCCCCAATGACCTCTTCTGGGGCTCCGAGAGAACGGTCGATCTGAGCGACTCCTATGGAGACAATAAGTACAGGTCGGCCAAGGTCGCGGGTCTCGTCCACATCTTCAACAGATACAAGTTCACAGTCGCTGAAAACACGCCTATTGAAGAAGAGGTTGCACTGGACCCCGAACTGTTGGGCAGAGTCTTCGAGAATCTGCTCGCGGCCTACAATCCCGAGACTGGCGCGACTGCGCGAAAGCAGACCGGCTCCTTCTATACGCCCCGCGAAATCGTCAACTACATGGTGGATGAGTCCCTCATCGCCAGCCTCAAGACCAAGCTGGAAGGTGCCCTCCCAAAAGCCGATGCCGCTGAGGAGCGACTGCGTGAGCTGCTTACCTACAATGACCTAGCCCATCGCTTCACTGATCCAGAGGTTGTGGAGCTAATCAAGGCAATCGACAACCTGACAATCCTTGACCCGGCTTGCGGCTCAGGTGCATTTCCCATGGGTATTCTGCACAAGTTGGTTTTCGTCCTCGGCAAGTTAGACCCAGGCAACCATCGTTGGAAGGCGCAACAGATTGCCAAGGCGAATGAGTTTACGGACTTCACAGTGCGCGAGTTCGCGATCTCAGAGATCGAGCAAACGTTCCGAGACAACGAACTTGACTACGGCAGAAAACTCTACCTCATTGAGAAATGCATCTACGGTGTGGACATCCAGCCCATCGCAGCACAGATAGCAAAACTGCGCTTCTTCATCTCGCTTGTTGTAGATCAACGAGTGAATCCCCACGTGGCGAATCGTGGCATTCGGCCCTTACCGAATCTGGAGACCAGGTTCGTAGCCGCCAACACCCTCGTCGGTATCGAGCGCCCGGAACAGCAGATGCTCAGGAATCCAGACATCATCTCAAAAGAGTCCGAGCTAAAAAAGGTTCGCGAGGCACACTTTCTTGCGAAAAGGCCAGCGGATAAACGGAAGTGCCGAGAACAAGATGCTCAGTTAAGGTCGGAGATTGCCAAACTGCTAAAGGCCGAGGGGTGGGGTGCCGAAACGGCCAAAGAACTAGCGTTGTGGGACCCCTACGATCAGAATGCATCAGCGGGCTTCTTCGATGCCGAGTGGATGTTCGGCATAACGAGTGGCTTTGACGTCACCATTGGGAATCCCCCCTATATTCGTGCGGATGAGCAGTCTGACGAGAACAAGGCGCTCCGACAGCTAATCCTCGAAAGCGAACAATACGAAACGCTCTGGGAGAAGTGGGACTTGTTCGTGGCCTTTATCGAGAAGGGCTACAAACTCCTGAAGCCCGATGGGGTCACGACGATGATCGTGTCAGATGCATATTGTCACTCCAAATACGCCCAGAAGTCACAGAACTGGTTCTTGCAAAATAGCCGAATTCTACGGCTCGACTTTTGCACCGATTTACAGATTTTCGATGCCGCGGTTCACAACGTTATTTACTTCTTTCAGAGATCCGATGGTAGCGATAAAAGACCCGAGCGCCGTGTCCACCGCGAGATTTTTGGCAACGTCATCATGCTACCTAGTACGGTGCAATCCCAAGCGACATATCGTGTATTTTTTCCGGAAGAAAAGAGCACTCAGACATTCGCGGGCAAGATACTCCCATTGCACAGTATCTGTTACATAAGTGTCGGAATGGTCATCAACGCTGACGAGAAGAAGTCAAAGGGAGCATTCCTCACGGGTGACTTGATCAGGCCCTCCAAGGACAAACAGCATCCTAAGGCATTCGTCGAAGGTAAGAACCTAACCAAATGGATTTTCTCGGAGAACTCTTGGCTTGAGTGGGGCACATCGCGTGCTCCCAGCCAATTCAGGCGCCAGACGTTCCCGGAACTCTACGAGCACTCAGAGAAGCTCATGTTGCCCATGGTGGGAGATATCCGCGGAGCAATAGATACACAGCAGTTTTACTGCAATCACGGAATCTTCGTCTCTGTGCTTTGGCACCAGCTCGCCAACGTCAAAAATCGCTCACTGAAGAAAGTTGCACGATACTCCGGAGAGAAGCCTACGCGTCCCGACCTTCCTAAGCGCGAGGATCTAGAGACGCTCAGTCGCCGCTTTTCTACCAAGTATCTGCTTGGCGTCGTAAACTCCTCCGCAGCTCGCCAGTTTCTCTTGGCCAACCGTCGCAATAACGTGCAACTTTATCCAGATGACTGGAAAGAGCTCCCGATACCTGACGTATCGCAGGAACAACAAAAGCCAATCATCAGTATTGTGGATAAGATTCTCACTGCGAGACGCGCCAACCCAAAGGCAGACATATCAATGCTAGAGGCTGATCTTGATTCGCGCATCGAGGCCCTATACGGCATGGCATCTTAAGGCCATCATTTGTTGGATAGCGGGGAATTGTCTATGGACTTCGTCGTTGAGAAGAAGCACTTTGACAGTGCGATGAGGCAAGTTCTGCTTGGCCGGAAGACGACGCCAGAAGACCTGGTTGACCTGACCGCTGAAGCGACGATGCTAACCATCGTCGCGCTAGGCACCAGTGCTCAGGTGCCGGTTGTGAGCGAGGTCACAGGCAGTGTCAGCGTGAGGGTCGGCGACCTCGCCAAGCTCAAGAAGATCAGCACGACATACAAGCCCGGCCCTATCCGGATTCGCATTGGCAAGGGCGGAATCCGCATTCAGAACACGTCGTTTGCGGCCCGAGTCTCCCCGAGAAGCGTGTCTCGCCGCATCGTCGATATTCCCAACGATGCAAGTGCAATGGACCTGCTCTCCCTGCCTTCGATCTTCAGTGTGGATGAAATTGAGGACTGCGGGCTGCACTCCAGGGTTCTTGAAGCACAGAAGAAGCTGAGCGACCGCATGGACTTCGAGGTCTCCTGGCTCAGCGACTATGGTTTCACTAGAGCCGAGCTGATTGCTATGTTGGAAACCAAGCTGAAGGTACACTCCGCTACGATGAGGCGGGTACTATTTCCGGGCGAAACAAGCACTGAAGAAACAGACACAGGAGAGGAACCAATGAACGAAGCGGAGATGAAAGCGGAGTTGGAGCGCCTGCGGGCCGAGAACACCCAGCTCAAGACCAAGGAGAAGGGCGGCATCAGTCTGAAAGTGAGTGAGAAAGGCGCACTGTCCCTTTACGGCATGGGACGATTTCCTGTGACGCTCTACAAGGAGCAATGGCTCCGCGTTCTGGAGCACGGAGACGAGATCAAGACCTTCATCGCGGAGAATGACTCCAAACTGAAGGCGAAGGAGTAGTCCTGGCCCCGCGTCACCAAGCAGAATTCGAGGCTGAGGCATGGATGCATTCGAACAGCTCGTGAGTGAGATTCTTTGGATGGAGGGGCTGTGGGTTCGCACCTCGGTCAAGGTTGAGATCACTAAGGAAGAAAAACGGCTGATTGGCCGGCCATCGTCTCCACGGTGGGAGATCGACATCGTCGCGTACAGCGGACGTGACAACCTGCTGTACGCCGTAGAGTGCAAGAGCTACCTCGACTCTCGGGGCGTCCGCCTATGTGGATTCGACGGCACGGACGCAAATACAGCAGAGCGGTATAAGCTTTTCTGCGACGACCCGCTCCGCGAGGCTGTCTTTAGCCGGTTGAAGGCTCAGTTTGCAGCCTCCGGCGCATGTCCTCCCGACGCACGAGTACAACTCTGTTTAGCCTGTGGTCGGATCGCATCCGATAAGGACAGGCAGGGCCTTCGAGATCATTTCGCCGCGAAGGGCTGGCTTCTCTGGGACGAACTCTGGCTGCGGGAGAAGCTTAAGAAGATGTCCGACCAAGGATATGAGAACCAGGTGTCAGCCGTGGTCGCAAAGTTGCTACTGCGCGGGAAGGCTGAATAGAAATGCGCGTGTATCGGCTACATATCCGGCCCGGTGCCGGGCAGAACTCCTTCGAATACTGCCTGAAGCAGCAGGTTCTAGGCGTCGGCTGGCAGGTTTCGGTGAAACCAAAGGAAAAGTTGACGTGGGAACAGTACGAAAAAGCAGCTAGTAAGGCTTCTTTTGGCCCCAAAGACATCAGCCGTGTTCGCTATCTCCACGATAACGTCAAACCGAAGGATCTCATTTGGACGCGGGATAAGAAGGGGAAGTATTACTTGGCTCAAGTCCGTTCCACAAAGGGTAACAGGCGGGCAGAATCGGCTTGGGAATACCTTGACACGCCGGATGGTCGGGAGGCGGACATCGCCAATGTCGTTCGTTGTCGCATTCTCCAAGTCCCGCAGGCAGACGACGTGACGGGCAAGATCGTCGCCTGCTTCCGTCCTAGTCGTACCATCCAGTCAATCTCGGATGAAACGACAGTTCTGTACTCTCAACTTCTATGGAACCAGTTGACGGGGTCGGAGGAGTACAAGCTATCTCAAATCGAGTTGTGGGACATATTTTCCTTCCTCGATGCCGAGACAACGGAAGACTTGGTCTTCATCTATTTGCAATACAATGGGTGGATCGTGGTGCCGAACTCGCGGAAGGCGGACACTATGACTTATGAGTTTATCGCCATCCACAAGAAGACGCACAACCGCGCCATAGTCCAGGTTAAGAGCGGACACACACAATTGGCGACGGACATCTGGGGCGACTTCGAGGAGAAGGTATTCCTCTTTCAGGCGCACGGGCACTACACAGGCGTTCCAACAGCAAACGTCATTCAAATTGATCCGAAAACAATCGAACAGTTCATGGCCTCTGAGATCGAGATCATGCCCAATGCGATCAGGCGCTGGATTGATTTCGTGGCGAAGATGAATTTGGCCGGCGCTTGAGTGCGTTCATTGAAGTCTGCATAATCTCCTGTTTGCACGTTCTCTCGGCCACCGCTTCGGTGCAGGAGCTGCGCCCTTCGGCTCTGCGTTCAGAACTCGCGTACCGCGCCCTTCGGGTTTAGGACTCCTCCCCCCTCGCAAGCTCCGGGTCCCTTTCCAAAAACTTCTGCCCTTGGCAACGCGGCTATACCGCGACTTGGGAGCAGCGCACCTTTGCGCCCTTTGGGATGTGTCCCGATTGACCGGGCAAAAGGAGAACCACCATGCAGACCCAAAAGACCATCACCCTCTTCGGCACCGTCAGCAACTCAGCCACCAGCCGCACTTCCAAGAACGGCCGCAAGTACACCGCCTTCGGAGTCGCCATCATCTCTAACCGCAACCAACGGGCCTTTCACTACAACGTCGTTGCCTTCGGCAAGCAGGGCCACTTCGCTAAGCCTCTCCAGACCGGCACCCGCATCAAGCTAGTCGTCCAGGCGCAATCTCAGCCAGACAACATCGCCACTCTCCCACTCCTCACCGCAACCTTCGTGCGACCGGTTCGTCCGGTTGCACGGGGGTAGTCATCAGGAGGACCTCGAAAGTGCCGGGAAGCCACGCGGAGCTTGTCTTTGGTCATTCGGCAAGGGAGGCAGTAAGGTCTGCCGTTTCTTCAAGGATGTAGAAATGCAAGCGATATACTTGCGACTGTTCTCCAAGAAATGGGCACGTCTGCTTCTGCGTGACAGAAATCAGTTTGTAGCACCGAGGAATGATTGTGCGGAATAATGCTTTCCCGAAGGGACAGACGTGGCACTTCGAATGTGCTGATTGGCCGAATGCGGCGCCATCTGGAGTTCA
>DASRLI010000419.1:0-3786 GCA_035648535.1 Occallatibacter sp.
GCGGGGATGACGCTTCCTGCAGCGCGCGAACTTTCACGCTTCGGTATTCGCGTTGTAACCATTGCGCCTGGGTTATTTATGACCCCGATGATGGCGGGCTTTTCTTCCGAAGTGCAGGAGTCGCTGGCGCAGACAGTTCTGTTTCCGCAGCGCCTGGGAAAGCCTGAGGAGTTTGCGGAGCTTGTTGCAAGCATCTGTGTGCAGACCATGCTGAACGGCGAAACAATCCGCCTGGACGGTGCGTTGCGCATGGCGCCGAAATGAACTCCGATTGATCTTGTGGTTCGGCCCAGTGGAAGCAGAGACCGAGGTGTTCGTCATGAAAGATGTCGTAATCGTGAGTGCGGTGCGTACGCCCGTGGGCAAGTTTCTCGGTGCGCTGAGCGACATTAGCGCAGTTGAACTGGGTGCAATAGTCGTGCGCGAAGCTGTACGTCGCGCTGGTGTTTCGGCGGAAAGTATCGACGAGTGCGTGATGGGATGCGTGCTGCCTGCGGGGCTTGGACAAAATCCTGCAAGACAGGCGGCGCTGCGCGGCGGACTCGCGGACACGGTGAGCGCACTGACGATCAATATGGTTTGCGGCAGCGGGCTGAAGGCGGTTGCGCTCGCTGCTCAGGCCATCATGTTGGGAACGTCGGAGATTGCCGTCGCAGGCGGCATGGAGTCCATGAGCAATGCGCCTTACTTATCGCTTCAGGCGCGCAAGGGCCTTCGCGCCGGCGATGCGAAGCTGGTGGACTCGGTGATCAAGGATGGCTTGTGGTGCGCGCACTGCGACATTCACATGGGGATGACTGGCGAGCTGGTGGCGGAGAAATATTCCATCACGCGCGAAATGCAGGATCAATTTGCGGTGGAGAGTCATCGGCGCGCAGCGGCAGCCTGGAATGAAGGGCGATTCGATGCGGAGACGATTCCAATTCCGTTGCCGGCGAAGGATCGCAACAGCGTGCTCGTGGAATTCCGGCGCGACGAAAGTGTGCGCGAGAATGCATCGATGGAAGCGCTGGCGAAACTGAATCCAGCATTCAAATTGGATGGAACAGTGACGGCGGGAAATGCTCCGGGAATGAATGATGGCGCGGGTGCGGTGGTGCTGATGTCGGCGGAGCGGGCGCGGGAGTTGGGGCTGAAGCCGATGGTGACGATACGCGCGCAGGCTACCAGTGGCATCGCGCCCAAGTGGGTCATGCTGGCTCCAATCGCCGGTGTTCATAGGGTTCTCGAGCGTGCGGGGTGGTCCATTGATGAGGTGGATCTGTTCGAGCTCAATGAGGCATTCGCGGTGCAGGCGATTGGAGTGACGCGCGAGCTGGGCATTGGGCTGGACAAGGTAAACGTCAATGGCGGCGCGGTTGCCATTGGCCATCCGATTGGCGCGAGCGGCGCGCGGGTGCTGACGACACTGATCTACGAGATGATGCGCAGAGACGCGAAGAAGGGTGTGGCCGCATTGTGCCTGGGCGGCGGAAACTCGGTGGCGATGGCGGTGGAGCGGGAGTAGAAAAACGGGGTTTGAGTGCGAGCCGGTTGAGACTTCTCGCGACGCAAAAGGGCGAATTTCGGGGTTCGAAATGGTCGCTTAAGTGGTTACGTTTTAGTGTCAAATGTTCGCTTATAGGGTTGTACTTTTCCGAGCACATAACCTTTCAAGCAACCTAATTCCGCAGTCCGGCTGCGAACAAGGTGCCGAAAAGAGGCCAAGGGTTGCCTAGAAGTTCTCGAAAACACGTCAAAATGGGCCTTTTAGGCCTCAAAACGTGCATTTTGCGATGAAATAGCGGTGTTTTTCTGCGCTTTTCCTGTCTGTGGGGTTGCGCTCGGAATGCGCGTTGGGGTTCTTGCTATCCCAGGTCTCAAAAGCGAGACCCTTCGACTACGCTCAGGGCAGGCTCTCCACCCCAGCAACGAAGACCTGTTGCCGGGGACCCCGGCTCTGGGGCACCCGGCAAACAGGCTGAGCGCGCGGACGCCCATGCGCGGAGTGTAGCTATGCGGTGCGTGCACTTACCCAGGCGGCAGTGTGATCGGTATCAACGGCCGCAATGCGGCGATGGCCGTGCTGAAGGACGCGGACAAGTGATTGCAGCGGGGAAGCAGCTGCCGCCGAAATTTTTCTTTGCTAGCAGCCACGCCTCTGGTATGCTCCGCCGTACATGTCTTCCCTTCCCGCTCTCAAGCGAGGCATACGCTTTCGCGATCTAGCGTTGTTCTACGTGGTGGTCTCGCTCGGTTTGCGCTGGACAGCCACCGCCGCCGCCGTCGGACCCAGCATCCTGGTGGTCTGGATCGGCGGCCTCGTCTGCTTCTTCGTCCCCCTCGCGGCTACCGTCATGGAACTCTCCGAGCGGCTTCCCGAGGAGGGCGGCCTCTACGTCTGGAGCCGCGAAGCCTTCGGCGACTTTGCCGGCTTCATCGCTGCCTGGACCTACTGGATGTCGAATCTGCCCTTCTTCGCCGGTGTGCTTTATTTCGGCGCGGCCTCGGTACTGTTTGCTTTTGGTCCCCGTGCGCAATCGCTCGCCGCACGTCCGCTCTATTACGTTGGCTTCGCCGTCATCTCGCTCACCCTCATTACGCTCCTCAACATCCGGGGTATTCATGTAGCCAAGTGGCTCAACAACGTTGGTTCGCTCGGCAGCATTCTTCCACTCTCCGCGCTCATGGTGATGGCTGCAATCTCGTGGTGGCGATTCGGCCCCGCTACCCGCTTCCCCGCGGCCAGTTTCGTTCCCCACTGGTCGATCGGGAACGCTGTGTTCTGGTCCACAATCTGCCTGGCCTACACCGGCATTGAGTCCGGTTCCGCCATGGGCGATGAAATTCAAAATCCCCGGCGCACCATTCCCTGGGCCATCCTCGTTGGCGGCAGCATCCTCACCATCGGCTACATCGGCGGAACTGCTGCGCTGATGGTTGCGCTGCCGACCCAGGCCATCGGCGGCCCTGACGGCTTTGTCAGCGGAATCCGCCAACTCTGCGCTCATCTCGGACTCGGCTGGCTGCTCGTCCCCATAGCGTTGCTGGTTGGGCTCAACGCGGTTGGCGGAGCGGCGGCCAATCTCACCGCGAATGCGCGCCTTCCCTTTGTCGTCGGCATCCATCACTATCTTCCAGCCGCGTTTGGCTGGGTACACTCGCGCTATCGAACCCCATGGGTAGCCATCACCGCACTGGGAGCGGCGGGAGTTTTTGTTGCCGTGCTCAGCCAGGCCGGCACCTCGGTGCGCGGAGCCTACGACGTCCTGGTCAGCATGACCGTTCTCTCTACGCTGCTGCCTTTTCTTTTCATCTTCGGCGCCATGATCCGCCTGCAGAGCCGACCCATCCCTCCCGGCGCGCGCTGCGTGCCCGGCGGCAAGCCCGTAGCCATCACACTTGCCTCCCTCGGACTCCTCAGCACGCTGGCCACGGTCGCGCTCTCCATCATCCCCTCAGCCGACGAGGTCAACAAGCCCCTGGCTGTCGCCAAGGTTGTGGGTGGATTGATCGTCCTGGTCGGAGCCGGCGTGTTCGTCTTCATCGGCGCAACCCTCAAAGCCAGCCGCGAAGCAAAAACCGTGCCGGCAGACTGAACGCGAGCTTCCGCGTTCCAGCGTCGATGCACCTGGTACATAACCGAAGCGGCCAGATACAAGCTGAATTCCAGAAAGTCGTAGCGAGATTTTAAGCAAGCCGACCGGTAGGGAGATGAGAGTCTAAATCTGTGAACTTACTAGTAGTCATTATGGTGTGACCGGCTCGATGCGCTAGTCGTGGGTTAGGCTGAGTTTGTTTGACTAA
>DASRLI010000420.1:0-4054 GCA_035648535.1 Occallatibacter sp.
GTCGCAGACAACGTGGACCGTCTCGCCCTCCGCTAACAGCGTTGGCTGTTCCCCTTCAGAGGCTTTGCGCAGGATGCGGTAAGCGAACTTGAGCACCGAGCCGCGCAGAAGAGCGGGGCGGGTTTCGATCAGGATTTCATCGTCGTAGCGTGCGGGAGAGCGATACCGGCAACTGGCCTCAACCACAGGCAGAATGCACTCGTGCTCGGTTTCCAATTGGCTATAGGCAAGGCCCAGAGAGCGCAACAGTTCGACGCGGCCAATCTCAAACCAGACCAGGTAATTGGCATAGTAGACAATGCCCATCTGGTCGGTCTCGGCATAGCGCACTCTCACCTGCGATGTTACCGGCATCTGGAATGCTCCACAGGAAGCTGGGCAGATTCGAGGCTTCCCATCGTTCCGTCAAAAGAGCAACCGCAGGTCCTTCGACTTCGTCCGCCGCGGCGGACTTCGCTCAGGATGACAGAAACGATGGGGTAACTGAACACTGTCCACTGACAACTGTTCACTGCCAACTGTCTCACGGCTTGAGGTGCGTGAAGATTGGCAGCTTGGTCACGTCGTTGACGATGATGAATACGAAGAAGGCGACCAGCACGACAAAAGCGGCCTGGTAGATGCGCTCCTTCACATTGATGCTTATATCGCGGCGGATGACGCTCTCAATCAGCAGCAGCAGAATCAGGCCGCCATCAAGAATTGGGAACGGCATCAGGTTGAGAATGCCGAGGTTGAGGCTGATCTCGCCTGCCAACCCGAACTTTGGATACCAGCCTTTCATCTCTGCCGCGTCGCCGGCCATGCGCGCAATGCCTACCGGACCAGAGAGCTGCGAGACCGAAATCCTGTGAGTAAAGATCCGTTGCAGCACTTCGACAATGAGGAAGGAATTTTCGGCGCAGAAGGTGGTGGCCTTGGCCACGGCCTTCGCCGCAGGCAGCGGGCTCTTGCGGAAGGGCACTGGCACAGTCACAAAGCCCAGCTTATAGCCGGTTGCATCGAGCTTGGCGGGATGAGCCACTAACTGCACAGTGGCGCCATTGCGCAACACCGCGAGCGAAAGGGGCTTGCCCTGCCCGGCCTGCATATAAGCCAGCAGCGTGGACACGGAATGGAAGGGGTGGCCGTCGACAGATTCGATAGCGTCTCCGGCGCGCAGGCCAGCCTGTTCCGCGGGAGTTCCCGCCGCCACATCCTGAACGCCGATGGGCCCGGACATAATCTGCGCCTGCAGACCCGCATCGTTCAAGTCGAAGTCGTCCTCTTTAGCTTCCGCGGGTATATTCAGCGTGAGATTAACGGACGAACCGCCGCGTTCGACGGTGACCGGTACGGGCTGGTTGGCATTCAGCTTGGTGCGTTCGTAAATCTTTTCCCAATCGGGATTGTCGGCATTGTCAAAATGGCGGATGTAGTCGCCAGCCTGTAATCCAGCCAGAGCTGCGGGCGAGCCAGGCGTGACCCACTCAACGGTCGTGGTATTGACCTGGATTGAGGGAACCTCGTTGATGAAGCCGAAGTAGATGACCATCAGCACGAGCGCCAGAAGGAAGTTGGCGGTGGGACCGGCTAATCCGATGAGGATTCGCTGCCAGCGGGGATGAGAGGTGAATGAGCCGGGATCCTTGACCTGCTTTTCGACGAATTCGCCGTCAGCCGCGCCGCTTATTTGATCCGGAGTCTCGCCGGTCATCTTGACATAGCCGCCGAGGGGCAGCAGGCAGACCTTGTAGTCGGTTTCTCCGTATTTGAAGCCGAAGAGGCGCGGCCCGAAGCCGAAGGAAAACGCCTCGACGCGTACCTTGAGGAGCTTGGCAACGGCAAAGTGTCCAAACTCATGGACAATTACCATTACGCCGACAAGGACGACGAAAGCTGCGGTTGAAACCAGGAATTCATGCATAAATGTGCGGTTTTTTCCTCAAAAGGATATGTGGGCGGCTGCAGGGTTTCCCAACCTTACCGGGGAATCGGGGCATGGATTGGGCACCTCAATCTTGATCGGCTTATGCGAGCAGGGCACTAGCCGTTAGACGCGCCTCCCGGTCGGCGGCGAGCACCTCCGCGATTGTGGCGGGGTGGGCTTCCGGCGTGGATGCGAGTACCTGTTCAATTGTACGCGGGATTCCCATGAAGGTACTACGACCTTCGAGGAATGCCTCTACGGCTACTTCGTCAGCCGCATTCAGGGCAATACAGTGCGATCCGCCCTTTTCAGCGGCCTCAAAGGCCAGGCGCAGACAGGGGAAACGCTCCAGATCGGGCGGTTCAAAGTCCAGGTGGCGAAGGGCGGCCAGGTCGAAGGTGAGCGTGGAGGCAGGGCGCTCCGGCCAGGCCAGGGCATAAAGGATGGGCAGGCGCATGTCGGTGACCGAAATTTGCGCCAGGATCGATCCGTCGACATACTCCACCAGCGAGTGGACGGTGGACTGGGGATGGACGGTGACGCGAACCTGTGAAGGCGGCACGTCGAAGAGGCGGCAGGCCTCGATGACTTCAAGGCCCTTGTTGAGCATGGTGGCTGAGTCGATGGTGATGCGCCGGCCCATGACCCATGTGGGATGCTTGAGCGCCTGCGCTGGGGTGATGGCGTCGAACTGGGCGAGCGGGAGTTCTCTGAACGGGCCGCCCGAGGCAGTTAGCCAGATGGTCTTTACTTCGGAGTGTGCGCCCACACGCAGGCACTGGTGAACGGCGTTGTGTTCGCTGTCGATGGGCAGGATGGGGACATTGCGCTCGCGCGCGGCGGCGGTGAGGATTTCGCCGGCGGCCACCATGCACTCCTTGTTGGCCAGGCCTATCGGTTTGCCGGCCAGGATGGCGGCGTGGGTGGCTTCAAGGCCGGAGACGCCGACGATGGCTGAGACGACAAAATCCGCGTCAGGCAGGGTGGAGCAGGCTACCGTGCCGGCTGTTCCGTAGACCACTTCGATGCCGGTGACGCCGGCTGCTTTGAGGCGGGAAGAAAGCTGCGCAGCGAGCTCTTCAGTGGCCAGCGAGACAACTTGCGGTCGCCAGCGGACAGCTTGGGCAAAGGCTTCGTCGAGGTTGCGTCCGGCGGCGAGCGAGGCCACCTGATAGCGGTCGGGAAACTGCTCAACGATGGAGAGGGTGCTCTGGCCGATGGAGCCGGTGGAACCGAGAATGGCGAGTCGCTTCAATATACGGAAAGCCCTAGAACATCTGGTGAATAACCTGAGCGTACCACAGCGCCGGAGCGGCCAGCAGCAGGGCGTCGACGCGGTCCAGGACGCCGCCGTGGCCGGGCAGCAGGGTACCGGAGTCTTTGACGCCTACGGAGCGCTTGAGCGCGGACTCGGCCAGATCGCCCACCTGCGCAGCCACGTTGACGATTGCGGCCAGCACCAGCCAGTACCAGAAGACCTCGGGGTAGGAGAGGCTGGCGGAGTTCCACTGCTGCAGCAGTTCTGCCAGGCCCATCAGCGCCGTGGCCGCCAGCAGGCTGCCAACCATGGAGCCCACGGCGCCCTCCCAGGTCTTGTTGGGGCTGAGTTTGGGTGCGAGCTTGTGCCGGCCCCAGGCGCGGCCCACATAGAGAGCCACCGTATCTCCCGCCCAGACGGTGCAAAGAAGAAACGTGACCAGAGAGGGGCCGTTGGCCTCCTCGTGAAGAGTGGGCAGGGCAAGCATCGTAAAGCCGACATAGAGCAGGCAGAAGACCGAGGCGGACGAATCAGCCATCACGTGTTCAACCGGCCTGAGGAAGGTGCAGTAGACCAGCAGGCCCAGGGCCAGGATGCCGAAGACGGCCTCAGTTTGGTGGAGCCAGGTGAAATTGTCCGCTAAAAGCCTGGCAACAAAGAGGCTGACGATGGCGACCATGCAGGCGATGCGCGGCGGCTTGAAGCCGCCCTTCTCGGCGAGGATGACGTACTCCCAACCGGCAAGTACCGCAACCGCCCCTACCGCCAGCGTGAAGATCCACTGCCAGCGCGGCCCCAGGAACACCAGAAACAGGACGAGCGGGATCAGGATGGCGGCGGTAAGTACACGTTTCATTCAGGTTGAGGATACACCGTTGAGCCGGTTT
>DASRLI010000421.1:0-5255 GCA_035648535.1 Occallatibacter sp.
AGTTCCAACGCGCCGCGGGGAGTATGGCGTCTTCCGCTACGCTCCAGACGCCACACTCCCCGCAAATCCTTCAACTTCCTGCCTGTCTACTGGCCTACTTTTACTCCGCCCCACTGGTAGAGTTTTACTCCGCCCTTGACACCTGGCACTTCGACGAGATTCAAGCGGTTATGAGGGTCAAGGCGGAGGCGAAAGCGGCCCACATAGAGAAGAGGAACGCAGCTTTGAAAAGTGCGGAGTCACCTGAAAGCCGGGAGCCGATTTGATCGTGCGAGGGGCATTCGAGCGCTATATCGGAATCGACTACTCCGGTGCGAAGACGCCCATTGCGAGTCTCAAAGGTTTGCGCGTTTATATCGCGGACAGAGACACGCAGCCGGTCGAGGTGCAGCCTCCAGCCGGTGCGAAGAGGTATTGGACGCCGCGCGGAATCGCAGAGTGGTTGGCCGAGGTTCTGTCCGAAGATATGCCGACGCTTTGTCGGCATCGACCACGGCTTTTCGTTTCCTCTCCGCTACTTCGCCGAGAACCATGTTCCGCTCGATTGGAGAGCGTTTCTGGAAGACTTCCAACACCATTGGCCGATGGACGATGACCATACTTATGTCGATTTCGTGCGCGAGGGAGTCTGCGGCAACGCGTCCGCGCGGTCCGGCAATCCGAGGTGGAGGCGCGTGACCGAAATCCGCGCTCGTGGTGCCAAATCAGTCTTCCATTTTGACGTGCAGGGCCAGGTGGCGAAATCAACCCACAGCGGTATTCCGTGGCTTCGGTATATCGATTTGAAAGCCGCGGGTCGCGTTCACTTCTGGCCCTTCGATGGGTGGGATTTTCCATCGGGGAAATCCGTTGTGGCCGAGGTCTACCCGGCGCTTTGGAGCCGGAGTTTCCCCAGCGAGAATCTTGACGGCCATCAGCACGACGCCTACTCCATCTCCGCTTGGATGAGGCAGGCCGACAGCAACGGCTCACTATCTACGTTCGCCAATCCGCCTCTTGATGAAGCAGACCGTAGAGCTGCTGAGATCGAGGGATGGATACTCGGCGTTATGTGAGCATCACCCAGCCCACCAGTGTAGCCACGCTGCGCTTGCTTGGTGGCCATGTGAGATCGCAGGGCAATCGTGACAGCACCAAGCCGCCGCAGTACGGGGCAAGAGCGAAGAGCACGCTGCGATGCAGCGGAAGAAGATTGACACATCATCCCCAAAGGGTTGCTGTGAAGTATCCCTAAGTATCCCTGCGATTCCATTTGGAATCGTGTATCGAATCAGCCATTTGGCTGATTCGTGATTCCAGATGGAAACAACTGTTTACACGGAAGCCGCTTTCGCGCGAGTTGTGTAAACATGCTGATTCAAAAGGCGTTCACGCGAGCGCGTCTGTGGTCTTCCTTGACGCCCTATTGCGATGGGACTAGGGTTAGCCCAAAGGCGGGCTCCCATGAGCACTACCCGCACGGGCCACGATTTCGATACTCAGGCGCTCGCTACTACAGGGGCAAAGACGATCCTCCGCGCCAAGACGGTAGCGACCCGGCTCTCTACTGACGAGCTGGAGGAGGTCGAAGCAGCGGCTAAGCGGGGTGGCAAGTCGCTTGCCGAATGGCTCCGCGACACGGCGCTGGTGGAGGCGCGGCAGCGTCCGGCAGACCCGGTCGAGGTGATTCTCGCTGAGGTTTGCGCCACACGGTACATGCTCCTGAATCTCTTTCATGCGACTGCCCAGGCGGCATCGGAAGGCAAGCAATTACTCCCCGAAACCGTCCTCAAAATCCGCGAAACCGCCGACGGTCAGAAGGTGACAAAGGCCCGCAAGCTGCTCCAGGATTCGTCCGCCTCTGCGAGGCCGGAGCCGAAAAACGGGAGCAAACCATGAGCCGCCCGATGCAGTTTCCCAAACGCTTTCCGTGGCTGATAGTCGCCATCTTGATGCTCACTGGACTTCCGATTTTGCCGGTGGCGGCATGGTTCTGGTTGGTGACGCCGCCGCTCCAGAACTACTACCTGATTACCTACCTCGACAGCACCGAACGTGGGAGCCGGCCAGAGGCGACGACCAAGGTTGAGTGGTTGCTAAAGACGGCGCCAGGACGGAAGCCCGAGGTGGCGTTGGGGGCCGATGTTGTCTCGGCGACCATCGGCAACGGGAACGAATTGCCCATCAAACTTTCGTCCCGCGCCGTCGCCGACGGCTGGCGCGGAGTGGTCAAGAGCGAGCCGCAGCAGGTCGAGTCCGCGAAGCTGGAGCGGTATTTGGAGGCGCAGATTTTCGACGGAAGGGGCATCTGGAGGATGGTGCTGCAGCCGTTGTTTGCGTGTGCGGCGGCGGTACTCTTTCTGCTGGCTTTGCGGGCATGGTGGAAGACCAGATCGAAGCACGAAGAGCGGCACGGACGGCGGACGAAGGGGCCGGAGTGGTCATCGCCGTTCATGTGGAACAAGGTAACGAAGGAAGACGGAATCCGCCTTCAATTGCAGTGGGGCGACTCGCCCACCAGTTGGAAAACTCGGCTACCATTCGGGCCGAGCTATCGCATTCCCCGCCGTCTGGAGTCCAGCCACATCATGCTCATGGGCGACACTGGCAGCGGCAAGTCCTCGGCCATCCGGCAGATTCTTCGGCAGGTCCAGGAGCGCGGCGAGACCGCCATCGTCTACGATCCGGCGATGGATTTTGTAGGCGAGTTCTACGATCCAAAGCGTGGCGACCTGATCCTGAATCCTCTTGACGCCAGGTGTCCTTACTGGTCACTGGGTGCCGAGCTTCTACGAGAGGAAACCGCGACGACTATCGCCGCCGCGTTCCTTCCAGATAAGGAGTACGAGAAGGCGTTCTTTACCGATGGTCCGCGCAGAATCCTGGCCCATCTTCTTAAGAAGAAGCCGCAGCCAAGGGATATCTTGCAGTGGATGGCCGACCCGGATCAGATGGCACGGATGGTGAAGGGAACGCCACTTGCCGCGCTCATCGACCCCACCGCCCCGGCGCAGCGGGCAGGTGTTATTTCAAGCCTCAATATGGTTGCCGATAGCTTGGAGTTGCTGCCTGAATATGACGATGCCAATGGCAAAACATTCTCTACGGCCGAGTGGCACACCGAGCGCAAGCGGTGGGTGTTTCTGACCTCTAATCCCGGCTACCGGGAGAAGATTCTGCCTCTGCATTCCGTATGGCTCGACCTCTTTATTCTGCGCATGATGGGCGACTGCGAAGATCTTAATGCGAAGCCGGTATGGTTCGTCATCGACGAGCTCGCCAGCCTCAACAAGCTGCCCCAGCTCCATACCGCTGTCACCGAGAATCGTAAGTATGGCAACCCTGTAGTGCTGGGATTTCAAGGACGCAGCCAGATGGAAAAGCGCTACGGCAAGGACGCCGAGGCGATGCTCTCACAGCCAGCGACGAAGGTTTTTTCAAGACCTCGGAACCCCGCGCCGCGAAATGGATCTCCGATGCCATCGGCGAAATAGAGGTCGAGCGGTTGAAGGAGTCGCGCAGCATGGGACTGTTGCGGAGCAAGAAGTCCTTCTCGCTGGAGATCGTCACCAAGCCACTCGTTATGGCCTCCGAAATCTCCGGCATGGAGCCGCTGCGCGGCTTCATCAAGCAGGAGAATCGTGTGGTACCGGTACGCTTCGCGCTGGCAAAGAAAAGGGGCAACCAGCCGGAATTTGTCGAGCGGACTTTGCATGAGTTGACTGCAAGAGTGAAGGTGGAAGTGGCCCCGCCGGTGTCCGTCGCGCCAACGAAATCGCCGACGAAGAAGCAGGTTGCTGCTGTCCAGGCGTCGCTCCCACTGTCCCCGGCCACCGACCTCGAAGTTAAAGAGGTTTACGTCTGGGATGAGTCCAAGGGGATTGATTAATCGACTATGGAACCCTCTTATAGAGGGCAACAGCATGAGCAATTTACCAGCAATGATGAGGGAAGACATGACGGGTTATCGGCTTGTAAACAGTGTGCATGATCCGGTTGCGGTAGGAGATTTTCTTGATAGGGGAAGCACCAAAAGCAAACAGAAAATCGCTGAGGGCATGTACTTCGCTTCATCCAGAGAAGACGCTCTGATTTTCGCAAACAAATCGCATGGGCATACCTATTCTCACCTGTTGACATGTGAACTCATAGGGGTGAGCGAACAGGATGTTGTCGATCTTGCAGTAAGCCCCAATCTCATCGCTCATTGGCTTCGTCGGCATGATTACCCAACTCGGAAAACCGCGACAGCAGCCTTTTGTCGAGACAACGGCAAGAAGGTAATTATCTGGCACTCACAGTCATCGAAGCTCTCCGAAACCTGGACGGAGATTTGTCTTCTCACTGAGTACATACCAAATACTGTGCTGATTACCCATGTCGAGGAATTGCAGGCCTGAATGCTCTCCATCTCCAAACCGCTCTCCGCAGGCCAGGCGCGGACTTATCATGCGCGGGAGTTTGCTTCGAGTGAACAGAACTACTGGAGCCGCGACCAACAGGGCCATAGCGAATGGCAGGGCAGGCTCTCTGGCGAGTGGGGACTTTCGGGGGCCGTGGGCGCGGAACACTTCGCCCGTTTGAGCGAAGGCCAGCACCCAAACACTCAGGAGCAGCTTGTTCGGCACCAGGTATCGAAGACCTACGAGGGCAAGAACGGCAAGGAGATTACATCGGTCGAGCATCGCGCTGGGTGGGACGCGACGTTCTCCGCGCCGAAGTCAGTCTCGCTGACCGCGCTGGTAGGCGGCGATGACCGGGTGCGGCAGGCGCACCGCGAGAGTGTCCGTGTGGCGCTGACCGAGTTGGAGCGGTACACCGAGGCGCGGATCGGCAACATTCGGGAGCCGGAGACGACGGGCAAGTTTGCCGCCGCGACCTTCGAGCACGACACCGCACGACCGGTGGAAGGCTACGCTGCGCCGCAGCTCCATACCCACGCCGTGATCTTCAACGTCACGGAGCGCGAGAGCGGGCAGACCCGCTCCCTGCAACCGCAGGAGTTATTCGCCTCCCAGAGCTACGCCACCAACCTCTACCGATCGGAGCTGGCCGTTCGGTTGAACGACCTTGGCTACAAGGTTGAGCGCGGCGAGTGGGGTGAGCCGCAGATCGCCGGGTACAGCAAGGAGTATCTTGCGGCCAACAGCTTGCGGCGGGAGCAGGTAAAGGACTACATCCGCGCCAATGGTATCGACGGGCCAGCCGCCGCGCAGATTGCGGCGCACCGGACGCGGGACTCCAAGGAGTTGCTATCGCCCGAAGAGGTATTGCGG
>DASRLI010000422.1:0-7900 GCA_035648535.1 Occallatibacter sp.
GGCAACCCGATGTATTCGTCCAGGTGAAACATCTCAACGTTGCGCCAGTCGATGTCGCGTCGGGCGGTGAGAGCCTCAAGAAACTCAAACTGCGACGCGCCTGTGGCCGCGATGACGCGTGCGTGTCCGCGCTCCTCCAGGACATTCTGGAGCGCGGCCGCCGCCCGCTCAGCGGCTGCCTTCACCAGCGCCAGCTTGTCGTCGAATATCTTGATAATCATGTTTCCGCGTCTGATCTGTTTCTTCACGCGAGCTCATTCATGATGGTAAGCGAGCGCGAAGCGGCGGGCCCATGCGTTGTCTGGATTGGCTTGTGAATTGCTGCGGCAAAGTGTGGGAATCCCAATTGCAAGAGCTTGATGCTAAGGATACTCGGCCCTAGTTCGCAATCGCCATCTGGGATGTGCTGTTCATGGTCAGCGTGCTCTTGGACACGAACGGGAGCATCAGCGGAAATGCGTACGACACTTTCACCTGCACAGCATTTCCCGGATCGTTACATTGAGTTGCGCCACAGGACGTCCATGATGTGGGCAGCGTGGTGCTTGCGCTCAGCCAGGTTGTGGTCACGGTCATGTATTGAGTCGAGCTGATGCCCGGAAATGCGAGGCCCTGTACATAGGTCTGAATCTGAGCTGACGTTGCATTGCAGTTCGTCACACTGGTACAGGCGGAGCCACGGACAATTGCATACCGGGCGCCTTCACGCGCGGCCTCGGAGATGAAGTGATAAGTGTAGAGTGCAAGGGACATTTGAATGATGCCAAGGAGCATGGACAGCAAGACCATGGAGCTCAATGCCATCTCGACGACAGCCGCGCCTTCTTCGCTGATTGCTTTCCGGCTACCGTGCCCCGCTCCTCTTCGACCATCGGCTTCCTTCAGAGGGCGACGGCGGCTAGAGTCGCCCCACCATGGAAGCGCCGGCTTGCCTCCCCTTGGGCTTTTTATCTTCAGGTCAATCATTGCAGCACCTTCTGAACCGCCTGACCATGGAGCGCAAATGTGGCTGGAAGCCCCGGCACATGAATCACCGGAGTGAGGGTTGCCTGCGTCTTGACGGTGAGGATCTGTTCAATGGCGGAGGTCGAGCAGTCCGTACTGAGGCAGGTGGAGGCTGACCCATCGGAGCAGATGCAGGAGATCGACGCAGTCGTGGTCCCTAACGTGATGTCCGGTGCGTCGCCTCTGGCAGCCGCCTGTATCCCGGTTGTATCAGCAGCGGTGTTGGGTTCCTGCGCCCCATATTGAACGCCGGCCATCGCAGCGTCTGCCACCTCGATGCCGGCATACTCCATCCTGGCAAATTCCGCCGCTCCGAGCAGGATTACCAGCAACAATGGCATGCTCAGCGCTAGTTCCACGAGGGCCTGCCCACCCTCCCCCCGCATTCTGGCGTGCTGGTGCGAAACGGAACGTTGCTCGTTGCGATCGCGCGTTGTTGATATTTGCATAATCACTCCACCATGGCAGTTCTTGAAAGCACGGAATTAGCATTCACTGAGGAATAGCCTGCGTCGGTGACGGTTCCACTTCCGGTGAGGGAAATCGCATCCGCAATGAAATCTGCAGCTATGCTCACGGAACCCGACCCGGTAAGAGTCAGGGCCGCTCCGGCGGCGTAGAAGATGCCTTGGATCTTGTTGCCGCTGGAACCCGTAAATGACATCGCATGACTGTCACTCCGATCCTGGTAGAACAAGACCCCGTTGTAGTCTCCCGAAGTGGGTGCTTCAAGATCCAATCCACCGCTTCCGGTGATAGAAGTGCTGCCTTTCGTATAGAAGGTGACACCTTTAGCAGTAAGGTTGCCTGAACCGGTAAGGCTGAGGTTTCCCTCGACAATGTACTGCCCGGCGCCAAGAGTCTCGGCTCCTGATCCGGTAGGGGCGAAATTGCCGGTGATGGTGTAATTCCCGGCGCCCAGGACCAGGCCCCCGCTTCCGGTGGTGGTCAGGTTGCCGTTGATGATGTAGTTCCCGGGGGTAAGAGTAAGGGTACCGCTTCCGGTATTGGAGATTGAGTTATAGTTTCCGGGGCCCAGGCTATTATTACTGCTGCCGGTGAAACTCGGATTGCAGTTCGACGAGCAGGCCCCCGTGGGAATAGTTGGCGGTGCCAGACCAGCGAGCGGGTCGGCTGCCGGGGCGATTCCAGTGATCGGCGTGGGATTGAGACTTCCGGAGCCGGTTTTGCTGTAGCCGCCGGCAATGCCGATCCCCTTTCCGGTTATCGAGCCGCTTCCTGTCAGCGTAAGTGCGTTACTGCTGCTCGAGTCGTCATAGATGTTGCACTTGGGGGCGGAGAAGGCCCCGGACCCGGTCAACGAGATGTCGGTTCCGGATCTGGCCAGCGTCCAGACGCATCCGGCAGTGTTACCGGATCCGACCACCGCCCTCGCGCCCACCGTAACAGATGTGAAATTGAACATTCTCATGAAAACCGTGGTACTTGGCTGTGAGACGATGGCCTCAATAAAGCCAGTAGTGCCGGTGTAAGGCCCATTCACCGGAGGGACATTGATGGTTACGACGGCGCCGTTGGTTCCGTTCGTTACCCCATTCGCGGTGGTGGCTACCTGGGCCGCTGCTTTTGCCGTTGTCACGTTGCCATTGTACTTGTAATCCAAAGCCCCGGCGACGGCGGCGGCGTCGGCCGCAATCTGCATGTTCCGCTTGGAGCGGAACAATAGCCCAACGTCAACTGCCAGCGCCAGGAAACCCAGCAGTACGGTCATGCTTAGCGCTACCAGCACCAACATTTGTCCGCTTTCGTTTTTTCGTGAAATCATAGCCACTCCTTGCGACCGGATCCCATCCTCCATGGAAACGGACTTGCGGTGCTTCCTCCGCATTCAAGGGGTCGGGATTAAGACACCTGCGCCGATTAGTGTATGCACCCAGCCAACATTCCGCCGGGCTTGCCGAAAGTATTGTTGGCAGTACAATTACTGACTCCACGTGGGGTGTGCCCTATCCCATTCGCAGTCATTCTATGTCGGCGATTATCACTCCTGGGGTCTAGCGGCGCAATTAGAATCTTGGGGGATAGTCATGCAACTAAAGTGTTACTGAAACTTCCACTAATATGGGATGCGGCGGCCTGAGACCCGGAATCGAATCGGCCGCCAGTTTGGTCATGATTCCATCGCCGAGTTCAGGCTGGCTTGCGCCACCGGAGGATTGGCTTGCGGGCCGCCTGTACCTCATCAAGCCGCGAGATGCGCGTCGAATGAGGCGCGGTCTTTACTAACTCCGGCGTCTCTTCCACTTCCTTTGCTATTGACCTCATGGCAGCGATAAACAGGTCCAGTTCTTCCAGCGACTCGCTTTCGGTGGGCTCGATCATCAGCGCGCCATGAACGATCTGCGGAAAGCTGACCGTGTAGGGATGGAAGCCGTAATCGATCAGGCGCTTGGCAATGTCGCCGGTCTTTACGCCGAGCGCGGCCTGGCGTTTGTCGCTGAACACAACCTCGTGCATCGACCCTGTCTTGTACGGCAGATCGTAGATGTCCTCCAACTTGTTGCGGATGTAATTGGCGTTGAGCACTGCGTCTTCCGTGGTCTGCCTCAGCCCGTCGGGCCCGTTGGCCAGAATATATGCCAGTGCGCGGATGAACATCCCGGTGTTGCCGTAGAAGGCACGAACTCGGCCCACAGATTGCGGCCGGTCATAATTCCAGTGCTTGCCCTTCGGGCCGTTCTCGTCTTGGACGAGTATTGGGATCGGCAAAAAGGGTTCAAGAAATGCCTTGCAAGCCACCGGGCCCGAGCCGGGACCGCCGCCGCCGTGGGGTGTCGAAAACGTCTTGTGCAGGTTCAGGTGCATCACGTCCACGCCGAAGTCGCCGGGCCGCGCCTTGCCTACGAGCGCGTTCATGTTGGCGCCGTCCATGTAAAGCAGCGCGCCCTTGGCGTGGAGAATGTCTGCGATCTTGTGGATCTGGCTTTCGAAAACTCCGATCGTCGAAGGGTTGGTGAGCATCAGAGCCGCGGTTTCTCCGTCCACCTGCCGCTCAAGGGCTTCCAGATCGATGCCGCCCTCCGCGTTCGACTTCAGGTTCTCTACGGCGTAGCCGCAGATGGCCGCAGTTGCAGGATTGGTGCCGTGCGCTGAGTCGGGGATGAGAATCTTGCGCCGCGGATTGCCCTGTGACTCGTGCCACGCGCGTACCAGCAGGATGCCTGTGAATTCGCCATGCGCGCCTGCCGCCGGCTGTAGCGTAATCGCGTCCATGCCGGTAATTTCGATCAGGCAGCGCTGCAGCAGATCGATGACTTCAAGAATGCCCTGTGCAAGCGAGTCGGGCCGATAGGGGTGGGCCTCAGCAAGACCCTCAATCCGAGCGACCGCTTCGTTTACACGCGGGTTGTACTTCATGGTGCAGGACCCGAGCGGATACATGCCCAGATCGATGGCGTAGTTCCACGTCGAGAGCCGCGTGAAATGGCGAATGATTTCAATCTCACTCAACTCCGGCAAGCCGGGTGCGGTCTTCCGATGGGCTTCTCCAAGAAGAGAAGAAAAATCGACGGCAGGCACGTCGAGCGGTGGCAGCTTGTAGGCGCGCTTGCCGGGCGATGACTTCTCGAATACCAGCGCCTCGTTCTGAGTCTGGTGCGGGCGGACTTTACCGAGTGTTTTGGGGCCGGTGGTTTCATTCATCTGCGTCACAATTCCCTCTCCTCTAAAGCCGATCCTCTTGGCGAGACAAGTCCACAATCTGACTCGCTTTGTAACAGGGCACGACTTTAGTCGTGCCGAAAGAAAGTCAAAAAATCACACGGGCTTTAGCCCCTGCACATCCTCTGCCTTGCCTGCAAGACTGGCCTTTCGAGACGCCAAGAAGCCAAAACAAAATGGATACTCACCAGCCGTAGGAGCAAGCCCTGCTTTCACCGGATTCTGCGCTATGTACTCGTGGCTTTTGTCCATGCTTTGGGCATCCATCACCTGCTTTTCCGAATACCCTCGCTGCCAAACTTCGCCCTTGTGGCCGAACTCCTGCGTTAAACGGTGCGAGAAGCGGCCCTTGATGAATTGCATGGCCTTCTCGATGGTCATGTCGCCGTCAAGTTCGACCAGCAGGCGAACGTGATCGGGCATGATGACGAAGTCGTGCAACTGGAATTTGTGCTCCGCGACCAGAGAACGCAATACGTCGATCAACAGGCCCGCATTGCGTTCAGTTTGAAAGAGACGCCGGCTCATGCTGGTGCGCGTGGTCGCAAAGAAGTACCGTCTCGGATTGAGGATGTCTTCTGACGACGCATTGCGGCCAGGATGGGCCATTGCAGGGGCTAAAGCCCGTCTCCCTTCAGGTTGCTGTTACGGCCCGGCTAAAGCCGTGCCCTGTTACAAAGCGTTGATAACTTCGCCGAATCATGCCTGGGTGCAAGCGAAATCGGCTTCCCTGTAGTTCCCATTCAAGCCTCTATCTGTTCTCGCCATTTTCGATACTGCTGAGTTACTCAGGCTATGCCCTCAGGATATGCGGGGGTGCCGCGAAATAGCCACCTACCACTCCGGTAGTTATAGCCAAGCTCAAAAGTTTCTTGTGCTGGATGCGATTCTTTGATTCTGCGAATTGATACGTTTGCTACGCAGGGCGTATCCTTGCCCCCATAAAACATTTCGATTTCAGTCTTTGTCGGGCTGTTCTGTTGCAACCATTCAGCGTATGAGATCTGCCACTTATCGACATTGATATATGCCCCATTGGGAAAGCTCGCTGATGCAATGCAACCCGTCGAAAACAGCAAGCAGTAAATTCCTTGCTTGTGGCGAAACTCTCTTTTGATCTCGCTTGGCGTAAGAATACCGCCCCAAATGGAAACACCTTCTTTGTCGACATACTTAAGAAATGCTGAAGAGTCCCTGGATTTGATGACTCTCAGCATTTCAGCAACAGTAGCTCGCAGTTGAACTTCTTTTTTCTGCTGTTCTGCCTTAGTACCGCATGCTTCATCCACATTTTGAGCACGCATGCACAAAACTGGTGTGGTCAAAAGAACAAATAAGCCAACAACATTTCGAATAGCAGCGCGAGCTCTGTTTAAACTCATTTTGCCCTCCTTTACAAGCGACTTGGAGAGGTATGCAAATGTCAAGCTACGAATGACTTGGCACAGCTTCCATCACGCGCGCTGCGGTATCAATCTGTTCGCGCGTAATCATTTCGGTGGCGCACCACAGTGTGGCGTTGCCGAGTTCCGGATACCAGCGGCTCAGGTCAAGGCCGCCGACAATCTTTTCATCCATCAGGCGCTGGTTCCAGAGCGACGGCGCCTCAACAGTGCTGAGCACAAACTCGTGGAAGCGCGGCGCGCCGCTGAACAGCAGCTTCGACCCCGGTTGCGCTGCGAGTGCTTCAGCCGCGTAGGCAGCCTTGGCCAGGTTGTGCTCCGCCAGTTCGCGGATGCCTTCTTTCCCGTAAACAGTCAGGAAGATGGTGGCCATCAGCGCAACAAGCGCCTGATTGGTGCAGATGTTGGAAGTCGCCTTCTCGCGGCGAATGTGTTGCTCGCGCGTAGCAAGCGTCAGAACGAAGCCGCGGTTCCCGTTGCCGTCTACCGTCTGGCCCACGAGCCGCCCGGGCATCTGGCGCAGGTATTGTTCCTTCGCCGCGATCACACCGCAGTAAGGCCCGCCGTAGCTGAGCGCAACGCCAAACGACTGCGCCTCCATGCTCACGATATCTGCCTCAACCGGTGGCCGCACGACGCCGAGTGAAACCGCCTCAGCAATCGACAGGATGAGCAGCGCACCTTTTGCGTGTGCAATCGCAGCGATCGCCGGAATGTCTTCAATCACGCCGAAGAAGTTGGGACTCTGCACCAGGACCGCTGCGGTCTCATTCGTTACTGCGGCTTCGAGCACAGCAAGATCGACGCGGCCGGTTTCGCGGCTGTAAGGGACGAGCGTTGAAGGCAGTCCCTGGTGCTTGGCGTAAGTCGCCAGCACTTCGCGGTACTCAGGATGAACGGTTGATGCAACCACAGCCTTGTGCCGCCCGGTCACGCGCACGGCCATCATCACGGCTTCAGCCGCGCCCGTCGATCCGTCGTACATGCTTGCGTTGGCTACGTCCATGCCGGTCAGCTCGGCGATCATCGTCTGGAATTCGAAGATGGCCTGCAGCGTGCCCTGTGTGATCTCGGCCTGGTAGGGCGTGTAGCTGGTGAGGAACTCGCCGCGCTGCACCAGCGAATCGATAATGACAGGCCGGTAGTGGCGATAAGCGCCCGCTCCCAGGAAGCTGGCGTAACCGATCGCATTTTTGCTGGCGGCGGCGCGAAAGTAGTCTACAATTTCGCTCTCGGCCTGCTGCCGCGGCACATCGAGGTCGCGGTTTAGCCTATACTCGGCCGGAATGACGGCGAACAGATCGTCAATCGAAGCCGCGCCGATCTCGGCGAGCATCTGTTGGCGTTCGGCGGGTGACTTGGGTAAATAGCGCATGAGGGGTCGCTCCGGGACCAGGGACTAGGGACTAGGGACTAGGGACTTGGGCCGCTGGGACTTCATCAATGCACCTAGCATACGGCCTACTTCGTTGCATAATCATTCTGTCGCATCAAGCGATTGTTTCGAGCCGAAGCCCAACGCCTTTGAAATGACAATCTGAGTCTCCACTTCGGAATTCGATCCGCGAGCGAAGCCCAGAAACTGAACATACTCACCCTTCGTTGAACGGCCATATCCTTCTGCGATGTTGCTGGCAACGGAAACGGCTGCTCTGCGCAGCTGATTTGTGAGACCAAATCGCTCCGAATCCGGAAAAGATGAGGTGAGCTTATAGACGGCCAGCGTTAATTCAATCGATCGCTGCCAAACGCTAAGATTCCTGAACGATTCGCCCAATGCGCACTCCTTACGTCGCGGGTCCCTAGTCCCT
>DASRLI010000423.1:0-2653 GCA_035648535.1 Occallatibacter sp.
CATTCAATGCACATAGGACGAGCATCGTGGAGCGGTTCAGTCCAACCCATTTTTAGCGCACCGACCCGGCGCTTAACTTTTGAGGCATCCATCAGAATCTTGCGGCGCCGCGTCGCTACGCGAAAAATGCTCTGCATTATCATGCGCTACCTGCCCCCTTGTGTCAGACAACAATGGAGGATAGGGTTGTGGCCTCAGGCCGGCCGATCCTCGAAGCAGTATGCTGATCTCTCCTCGATTTACAGAAGCTCATACCGGCGAGTATCGTCGTAGACCAACTTGTTTTGCTTATCAGGGAAGTGAGGAGTGATGAGCTATTTAAGTCCGTTTGTGAAAGCCGCCGGGCTGGTGAGCGCCGGTATCGTGGGTGCGTGTCTGCTGAGTGGCAAGGTCGAGTCTGCCGCAGGCCAGGCTGCGCAGCCGGTCAAGAACAGCTATCAACCCGTGGATGACAAGGAGAGTTTTGCCACGGTGCATGGCCGCATGGCCGCCGCCAAAGCGGGAATCATGAAGCGGCAGATGGATCTACTGGAAGAGCGGTATGACCTGAGCGACCATCCAGCGAGCGGCGTGGTGATGGACCGCACGAAGCCGGTGCAGGAAGGGGTGAGAGTCAAGCTGTCGCGAGGAGTGACGTGGGCCGAACTGTCCAAGGAGACGCCGGATCAAATTCGCGACAAGGGAGACTTTCCGCAGGGTTTTTTGCCGTTGCCGCATGCGAACCATCCCGAGGGCGGCATGGTGTTTCCCAACTCGGAGATTCAGGAAGTGCTGAAGCAAGAGAGTCGAGATCTGACCCGCTTCGATCTGGATTTCGATATTCCGGACCGGTTCCTGGCAGAATTTCCTGCGGCAATGTACCTGACGACGCGGCCTGACCTCGGCGATGTGTCGCAAGGGCAGTTGGTGACAGTCAACAACTACTACGAGTTGTTCAGCGGCATTCTGAACCCAAAGCAGCTTGAGGGGTTGCGGCTGTTGCTGACGCCGTTTCCGCAGCAGCAGTTCAATGAGACGATCGATCG
Organism: Occallatibacter sp.; assembly: GCA_035648535.1. Taxonomy (GTDB): domain Bacteria; phylum Acidobacteriota; class Terriglobia; order Terriglobales; family Acidobacteriaceae; genus Telmatobacter. The sequence goes on from DASRLI010000423.1 coordinate 1,026, forward strand.
GCGCTCGGAGAAGCCAAGCCGTGGAGTTGCGTGCCTGGATTGCCATACGAATGGCGGAACAAACGGTGCGTTCCACCTGGTAGGCGATATTCGGCCGCAAGAGTTCCGCCATCGCATCGAGACACCGGCGCTGCGTGGTGTGAATATTCAGCGGCTCTTCGGCTCGCAGAGGGCGCTGAAGACGGTAGAGGACTTCACGGAGTTCGAGCAGAGAGCGGCCTACTTCGACGGCGATCCTGTGATCGCAACCAAGAAGGGCGTGAATGTGCTGGAGCGCGGAAGCCAGGTGCACTTCATGTCTGAGTTTGAGGAGATTATGGACTTTCCTCCGGCACCGAAGCTGGGATGGAATGGCAAGCTGGATCCGGCAAAGGCGACACCAGCCGAATTACACGGACAGGAGATCTTCTTCGGAAAGGGTCAGTGCGCGAGCTGCCATTCGGGTCCGTACTTCACGGACAACACCATGCACGACCTACAAGCGGAGCGTTTCTACAAGCAGCATATGGTAAACGGCATGATGATGGCCCGAGACGGCGCGATCAAGACGTTCCCACTGCGCGGAATTAAGGATACGCCGCCATATTTGCATGACGGACGGCTGCTGACGCTGGATGACACGGTGGAGTACTTCAATCTGGTGCTGAGCACGAAGCTGACGGATCAAGAGAAGAAGGATCTGGTGGCGTTTATGCGTGCTTTGTAGCGTGGGTGATATTGCTGTTCACTGCACACTTAGAAGGGGCACGGGCTACTTGCCCATGCCCTTTCACCTTAATGGGGCCCCGTCAGAAAACGGACAATAGAGCACGCTAAGGAAGGTTTGGCGTGCGGAGCGGCCACAGGGAAAGTCCATGGAGTTTATCTGTGGGAGAAGGTCTGAGACGAAAGTGGAAGTTAGATTGGAGTAGAATGAGACCCACAATGAACCCTACTACTGACCCCAGACTGCACGTGAATGCGCCTATAGTCAGTAACGGGGAAAGCTGTTTGAATCGCGATTTCAGAAGCGCGACTCCTCTCATTGCTCTTATCTAGCACGACAGTTGGCGGAGCTATTTCCAGGAGAAGCTGGATCGTCTCAACGCATGATTCGGCCTCTCCACTGCTGCCTGTTCGCAATGGGCGGGCCGCCATTCACTCGATGAGGGGCGAGCGAATTGCCCTGACTCGAAAATGTGATGTTGCGTACAGACCGAGGCGCTCATCGAGCTCGCTTTGCAATCTGGCTCGGGAATAGGTCCTCTGACGAGGATGTCGTAAACTTCCGCTTCGTCGCCGACTTCCATCCCCAGCAGCTTTGGCTAATCAGAAAACGCTCGGCGCGATTACACTTTTTGGTGTTACACCAAAAAGCGTAATCCGGCCATTTTGATGCGCAGGCGCTCCGGGGCCTCACTCCAATCAATCGTTTTGGATCACCGCCACCAAAGCGGATTTACTTGTGGTGTAGCTGGTCCGCAATTGGGGTTTAGCGTTAAATGAATCTACGCTTCTGTGCCGCTTGGCCGTCTGGCCATGCCGGAAGGGCAGGATGGCACAACCGTCCGATATGGCGTGCATCAGGTTCTGCCGCTGGTTGAGACGCGCAGCGATTTCAGCCTGCCAATATGGGAGTTGGATAACAT
>DASRLI010000424.1:0-31470 GCA_035648535.1 Occallatibacter sp.
GAACGCAGTGGAATCAAGCTTGTGCATGGATCGCATGCGAGGATATTTCAACCGATCGAAAGAATTCCTTCGCGCCCAACTTTAAGGATTTGCCGGCATGGCTGATGTAAAACGTGAGTACCCTCATCCCTGAGGCAGGACTCTGGGGAGACACTTCCTTCGACGCCAGCGACTCAAGGATCGTTTCCGGGTCCTTTGTAAAGAGGCCAGCCGGCGGGAGAGCGCAGCCCGGCCTCGAATCCTTGGTCCAGCCCTTCCTAGGCAAGTTCATCATGCGAACCTGTCTGTTAGCATTCTTCGTACCAGGCGCATACTGAGTATCTTTTGGAAGGACTGAATGCTATTCGACCCGCGTCAACCCGCAAGTATCCGCGTGGATCTCACTTCTCCGTTGTCATTCTTGCTCTCCTAGAGAAGGTGAGATGCGGAGGCTATCGGCACGGTCGCTCTTTGCAGTGTTCACTACCATCTGGGCATTCGCATTAGAGAGGATCAGGATTGGCCAAAAAAATGGGCGGCGCCCAGGCGCCGCCCAAGAGATGTCAGAGACGCAAGCTAGAACAGGAAACGGCCGCCGATTTGGATGATGCGTTGGCTGCCCCCGCTGCCGGTGACCTGGCCATAGGTGCTGCTGCTTATTGAAGCGGACGGGGTACCAAGGTTTACCAGGTTGAAGACGTTGGATACTTCGCCGCGAAGCTGGAACTTCATACGCTCATAGACGGCGAAATCGCGGAAGAGAGATGCATCGACATTTTTGTAGCCCGGCACGTCGAGTTGTGCCGGACGCTCGTTGCCAAGCAGGCCCGCCGGACCGAGTCCAGCACAACCCGCATCGACGCCGGGTCTGCAATAGACCGACGTATCGAACCATTGCGCCATTTCCGCAGTACGAGTTCCTTTGATCGTGCGCGGGATCTTGCCAGGAATAATGCTTGGGCGGTTGTTGCCGAGGCCCGAGAAGTAGTTGTCGACGCCAGTGGTCACCGTGAACGGTTGACCGCTGTTCGCCGTCCAGATGCCGGAGATCGACCAGCCGTTCAGAGCCGTTTTTACTATGCGATTGTAAGAGTCGAAGTAGTCCGGCTTCCAGACAAAGGACATCGTCATCATGTGACGGCGGTCCTGATCGGAACGCTGGCGGTACTCGAGCTGCGGGTAATTGGCATCCACAAAGACGCCATTTAGGCCGCCGGTGCTGTCGAGCGCGTTGCTCTGCAGCGTGTGGCTCCAACTGTAATAGCCCTTCGCGCTGATGTGATGCGTGAGGCGCTGGTCCACCGTAACCTGAATGCCGTTGTAGTTGGAGTTCTGATTGGATTTGATGATCCAGATGTTGCTGTACATTGGGCTGGCTGCCGACGCACCGTAGTTGTTAATGCTGCTGTTGAGCGGGCGGCGATTGTTGACCGTCGCGCTGGTATTGGCATAGCCGCAAGCCTGGGTGGTGTCAGTGCAACTGGCACCCGAGACGCCGCCTGCGGTGACGTTGAACTGCGGGCCGTTGATGTCGTTGTAAAGCGGAGTCTTGCGGTTCATCGAACCGACATAGTTGATGCTGAGCGATGTGCTTCTGCCAAGCTGCTGCTGAATACCGAAATTGAGCTGGATGGAATACGGCCAGCGGTAGTTCGGGTCGAAGGCTACGTCCTGGGTGAGCGGAAGGAATGTTGCAATGCCCTTCTGGTAATTGAACAACAGGCTTGGGTAGGGGTTTGATCCGGTCGGGAACTCGGTTGGATCGCCGGAGTACGGGTGAGTGAGAGAAACCACCTTGCTGTAGCCGCTATTGCGCACGGCGTATGGAGAGTAGTTCGACGGGAATTCCCACTCGTTGCCGGCAATGCCGCCAAAGAAGATGCCGCCGGCGCCGTGGATGACCGTCTTGCCATCGTCAAAGGGGTCCCACGCGAAGCCAAGACGGGGCGAGAAATGGTTATTCGGGGTGAATACACCGCCCTTGGGGACACCAGGATCTCCCGGGAACAGCATGCCGATCGGGGCCAGTGTCTTGGTGGTGCCGATGATCGACACGGTCGGAAATGCATGCGATTGCACGCCGGGCTTGAAGTTCGTCTGCATGCGCTGGGGATCGGTAGGCGCCTGCTGCCAGTCGTAGCGGACCCCGATGTTCACGGTAAGGTTATGACGGAGCTTCCAGTCATCCTGCGCGAAAACACCGTAGTTGAAATAGTTGGCGTTTGCGTACAGGCCTGTGTCCTGGCCCATGCTGGCCGGCGTTCCGGCAAGAAAGTCCGAAAGGCCGTTGGTGGTGCGGGCTGCGGATTTTCCGTTTGTTGTTGAGAAAGTAAAAGTACCGTAATTGTTGAGCGAGGTGAGCTGGAAGTCCTTCTCAAGACCCGCTTCGCCCCCCAGATAGAAAGAGTGGTTCCCGCGAGTGGTGCTGAGCACGTCACGAAGCCCATAGACATTCGCGCCGGCCTTGGGGCCCGTGATGGCCTGTGTTAGCGAAAACGCTTCCACGCCGCCGACGCTGATGTTGGGTCGCGAAGGAGGTCCCACGACGCCAAAGTCAGAGCCGAAGTCTGCAAGGGTCGTGGCCGGAGTCGCATTACGTCCACCGTTCTGGCGCGTGTAGTTTGCCCAAAACTGGTTGATGGTCCGCGGACTGATCGTCCAGACGTCACTGGCGTTGGCGTTTTGCTGTTTGTTGACGTAGTGAGACGACGTCCAGTTCTGAGTGAACCCGCCGAGGTTGACCACAACCTGGTAGTTGAGCAGGAAGTAGCTAAGCGTCACCCGGTGTGCTGGCGTGATCTGGTGATCGCTCTTGATAAGGTACTCTTCATTCTGTTCCGGCAAGGGCGACCGTGTGCGATATATATATTTGGTGTCACCTGTCTGAGCCGGTTGCCGTGCGGGAAGATTCTTCACGAGATAGTTCAGAATGTTGACCGCGGTGGGATCGACCGACGGAAGTGTGTTGTTGGGATAGGGTAGATGAGTCTTCGGATCGCATACCAGGAAGTGAACCGCGGTGTTCGCCCCCGAGGTTGGAGTTACCAGACACGACGGCTTTAGCGTAACGGGATCGTCCTGCTCTCCCGGCAGAGGCATGTTCTCAGAGAAATTGCCGGCGATCTGCGCGGCAGTAGGGAGGCTGCCACTGTAGTTGCCATACTGAATGAAGCGATAGCCACCGAAGCTGCCGAAGAAAAAGTCCTTGTCGCGACGAATGGGACCACCCACAGTTCCGCCGAACCGGTGCTGGTTATACGGATTCTTGGTAGCGCCTACGCCGGAGTTATGCGCGATCGCGTTGAAATTTCTGTCGCGGAAGAACTCGAATGCTGAGCCATGGAACTGGTTGGTGCCACCTTTGGTGACAATGCTGACTACCGCCCCGGAGTACCGACCAAGCTGCGCGCTAAAGTTGTTGGTGACGACGTTGAACTGGCTGACTGCGTCAGGGTTGGGTACCTGATTGCCGCTATTGCGGAGGCCGGTCATGTTGAGGCCACCATCAAGGTAATACGATACCTGGGCTACAAAGCCGTCCGTGGAGCCGTTCGACAGGACCTTGATTTCCTGATAACCAAGGCTGTTGACGGTCTGGACATTCTGTACGCCTGGCACAAGTTGGAGCAAGCGGTCCACGTTCCGGTTGACGAGCGGTAAGTTATCGATTTCCACATTCGAGACTGTATCGCCGAGTACGGAATCGCTGAGGTTGACGAGCGGCACGTCGGCCGTAACGCTGATTGTTTCGCTTTGAGTTCCGATCTCGAGCGTTAAATTCAATGTCGCATCTTGCATGACGGCGAGGACGATGCCGCTGCGTTCGAGCGCTTTGAAGTTTGGAGCGGAGACCGAAACCTTGTAAGGGCCAATGGGGAGGAATTCCTCGTGATAAGTTCCATCTCCCTTGGAGGTTGTGACTCGCGCGAAATTCGTATCCGTCTGGGTCAACGTAACCTTCGCGCTTGGAATTGCGGCGCCCGAGGAATCTGTGATCGTGCCAGAAAGACTGGCTGTGCTGAGCTGGGCTTGCGCTCCAACCGCCGCAAAAACGGCGATCAGCAGCGCGAAGACGGACCAGCGCAGAATGTGTTTGATATTCATGAAGTGGCTCTCCTTAATTTCTTTGCAAACTGCATTCTTGGCTTTCGAGTCAGGAGCTCCAACCGATGTCTGCTGCGTCATGGCGATTCTCCTAGGGTTAGGGCAACTCTTCTTCACTCACGTGGAGTTGGAAGGTACGGTGTTAAGAAAGATTGAGCGGCGCGGAGGACAAGCCCTCACAGGTGGCCCCGATGGTGCATTCTCCTTTGCAAACGATTGAAATCTCGGCTCGCCCGTTAGACAGTTGCAACTTACGCGATCCCCGTGTAGTACCCAGGTTGTCTATCAGGCGGCCCGTACCGGTAAAAGAAAAGCTGATAACGTGGGACGAGTCGAGACAAGGAATCTTTTTTGCGTCAACGAGCTTTGCTTCGACGGTGACGACGTTTCCATTGCGGCTTTTCTCAGAAAGCCGCAATTCAGACGGATCGCCCCACGATTCTGTCTGATAGCTCAGCTCTATCTCATCGGAAACTTTGACGGCCCCTTTATATGCAACGGCCTGCAATCTGTTTGAACCCTTGAGAAAGACAACATCCCACCGCAGCCCGGCCGCAGGAAAGTTCTGACTCGCGCGGTGCATCGTCCCCATCGACTTGCCATTCAGAAACAGTTCTGCCCGATCGCAGTTTGAATAGACACGTACGCTGCGCTTGTCGCCATCCCTGCCCCAGCGAATGGGCCAGCTATGGCCATAGATATGAACCATCGGCTCAGATGCCCAGTAAGATTGGAAGACAAAATAGGATTCCTTTTTCGTCAGGTCGCGCTCGACAACGCCCTTCTGATTCACGCGGGGAATGGCATTGTCATCACGCAGCGGCGACGCAAAGTCCTTGAAGGTCCATTGGGCTGAGCCGGTAAACCAATCGAGCTTCTCCTGGGTTTTCAAGTGCCAGTCGAAGAGATTGCAGGCATAGGTCTCTGACCAGTCACCGTCCCTGGAGACCGTGATCTCGCGGCCCTGCTTTAGATAGTCATGCGCGCGTTCGTCCGTTCCGTTGCCGGCTACAACGTTGCGCAAGATAGCTTCGGGATCTTCAGAGTGACGGCCCGCCTGACTGTCCGCGCCCCATTCTATATGAACAAATCTCCTCACCCGGTCGCGCTCGTGGATAAGGCTTTGCTCATATTCGCGATAGTTTCCGCGGTACCAGCCTGCCCAGATCGAGGGCGAATAAACATCTGGGATGTCGCGCGCGAAATCGCAGCGGCGAAACGAAGTCAGCCGGGAACTGTCGAGCCGATGCGCCAGGTCGCGCATCTCGGTCATGAAGGCTCGAATCGCAGGCTCATCAATGGCTGGATACTCGCCCGGCCAATCGTCCTCATTTCCAAGCCCCCAGAGAATGACGGAGGGATGGTTGTAATGCTGATCGATCATGTGCGCGAGCATGTCTTTCGCATTCTGCTGGAATGCCCGACTGCCGACACCCGCACGGCACCACGGCGCTTCTTCCCACACCATCAGACCAAGCTCATCGCATAGATCGAGCACCAGGCGGTCTTGCTGATAGTGCCCAAGACGAATGAAGTTCGCGCCCATCTCACGAATAAGCTTCATCTCCTGGCGCACCATGTCGTCGCTCATTGCAGCAGCTACCCCGGCATGATCCGCATGACGCTGCGTGCCGCGCAATAGTACGCGCTTTCCGTTGAGCATGAAGGGACCGTGTTCAACAAACTCGGCCTTGCGTAAGCCAAAGCGCTCCTCAAGAGAAGCAGTTCCGTTGGGAGTGGAGAGCGTGACGCGGCAGCGATAGAGGTGAGGTGATTCCGGCGACCAGAACTGTGGTGCGGTTACATGGAATCCCGCCAGTTCGGCAAAGTCGCCCCAGGGAGAAAGCGCGCGCGACGACTGGTAAACGGCATGATCTCGCGGATCGAAAACCTCCACTGAAATGTTGCAATGAACATTTTGATAGGAAGGGTTGTAGAGCCGGGCCGCAACCGTTACCTGTGCTGACCCATCAGCCGCAATGGCAGGCACGACGTGAACTGCGTCGAGTGCGATCGCTGGAACGTACACCAGGTTCACGTGACGGTAAAGGCCTCCGTACAGGCAAAAGTCGCTGAGGTCTGATGGGACTCGATCGAGATCCGCCGAGTTATCGCACAGCACTGTGATCGGCACGCCCTGATTCTTGTCTGTGGGCGCAAGCCACTGGACGGCATCAGTGATGTCGAATGTAAATTCGTCATAACCGCCTTTATGCGTCCCCATAGATGTGGATCCAACCCAAAGCGTGACGGTCTGGCCTGCGCCCTGAAAGTGAAGAATCGTTCGCCCATCAACAAAGGGATTGCTCAATTGGAGCTGAGTCCGATACCACCCCTGGCCGCGAAAATAGGGCCGGTCTGGATCGCACGCATCGAGTTCGTTGAAACAGTGAGGCAGGCCAATTGGCTGCCAAGGGCCTTGGTTGTGGGGTTTCAATCTCTCGCTGATGCCGCCAATGTCGCCGCGGCAAAACTGCCATCCGTTGTCGAGCCGGTAGACATGCTGAACTTCCCTGTCTTCAGAATGCAAAGGACTTGAGACTCCACGGAAAGGAGTAGGAAGCAGAACACCGGCAGCAGACAGAGAAGCGGTGTGCATAAATCGCCTACGCGACGAATCGATCAAGATGGCCCCTAATCGCAAGACAGCCAGCATGGCGGAGCACCTTATTGATGGTCCTGCAGCGGCTGAATCTTCTGGCTTGAACTATGGCGGCCATGTTCTTCTTCGAAAACATGCTCTGGCAAGTGACTAACCGTTTTGATCCATATTGCGTTCGCGAACCCTTGTTGAATCTGCGCCTTAATGGCACGTTTGTTCTTGTGTCAAACATCCTTGCGGGTCGCAACAGCGGCGAGTATCATCCATCTATCGCCAAATGAATAGCGTGAATGTAACCCGGAGTCCAGTACAACCTCAGACCGGGGATGGCCGCGACGCGATTCTCAGCGAGTTGCGTGCGGTTCTTGCCAGTCCGCACTTCTCGCACAGCAAGCGCTACCCGGCGCTGCTGCAATATATCGTCGAAAACACGTTGGCGGGCAGGACAGACCTGTTGAAGGAGCGGACCCTGGGCGTGGAGGTCTTCGATCGCCCTCCGACCTACGATACGAACGCGGACACGGTCGTGCGGTACACGGCAGGCGAAGTGCGCAAGCGGCTCCTGCTTTACTATTCCGAGGCGGGTCACAAGTCCGGTGTTCGTATTTCGCTGCCTGTAGGCTCCTATATTCCGGAATTCCTCTCTGGCCAGGAAGTGCTCGGGGAGACCGGAGACGGCACCAGTTCACCCATGGCGCTGGCCCACGATGAAGAGCTACTTGGACATGTGGGCATCGGAGAATTCGACAGAGGCGTCACTTCTCATGCAAACGGAGACGGCGTTGCTCTGCACTCTATTGCGGGAGCCGAGAGCGATACGGGTAAGACGCGCCAACCTTCCGGAGTACGTAGCGGTCGCTTGATGTGGGTGGCACTTGCCACATCCGTTCTTATTGCCGTCATCATTATTGTTGTGGAATTGACCGTGCGGCATTCAGCCGTCCCTTCTCAAACCGCGGTCGATGATTTTTGGGCACCAATCTTGCGCGATGGTCGACCGGTTTTGGTGTGCACAGGGGGAAGTGTCTTTGACCAGAATAAGTTCTCAGGGGTAATGACGGCTGGCAAGGACATCGACTACCCGTTCGTCTCGATGCAAAGCGCCTCTGCAATTATGGAGATCAGCCGCAAGTTGGAGCGGTCGGGAGCCACAACGCAATTGGTTTTTGCGGGTTCCGAACCCCTGACGGAACTCCGCGAACGTTCGGTTGCGCTGATTGGCGGTTACAACAATGAATGGACCATGCGTCTGTTGCAGCCTCTGCGCTTTTATTTTCCGCCAGAGCCCATAGAAGCCATCGTGGATCAACAGCATCCTGAGGTGAGCTGGGCGCGCGACAAGTCCCTCCCCTATTCGAGTGGAGACGACTTTGCCCTGGTGGCGCGCTTTCGCGATCCAACGATAGATGGCTGGGTGGTTGTTGTAGCCGGATTGGGTCGCAATGGAACCGAAGCCGCTGCTCAGTTCGCTACCAGCACCCATTACATGCAGTTGCTGAGAGATCAAATTGGTGGAAGCTTGTCCAACAAAAATATCGAGGTCGTTCTAAAGGTCCGCGTCATCGACGGAAAAACAGGCGCACCCTCGATCCTGGCTGCCCAGGCCTGGTGAAGCTATCGCCTTCGGCATGGCGAGCCGCAACACTCGCCTGTAGATCGCTTCGTGCACACAACTTCAAGCGAACACGAATGCGCAGGCTCAGTTCAGGCTAAGCGCTGATATCGCCAGTTGACTGCCAACTACCGGTTTGCCAGTCAATCAGAAGTCGCTTGAGAAAACGCGGCGCATCGCAATTTGGAAAGTAATTGCAGGTTTAGCTATAGTCATGCGCCTATGTTCCATGAGCAACGGCGGGGCCAACGACCGCAAGTTGGAGGGGAAGGGAGATTTTGTTGAGACGCGAGCCGGTCGTCAGTGGAGGACTTTGAGGATGTGGAGGCACAGAACGATGTTAGTGACGACAGTGACTGCCAGCAGACCGAGGGCGACCATGGCGATGAAGTTGATCTTCTTGCCGACGCCTTTGAGTTCTCCAATCAGCTCCTGCTGCTCCAGGGTGTTGCGGTCAGTCGCCTCGCTGACCATTCCCAGTTGATCTTCGACACGCTTGAAGGAAACCATTTGTTCGACGGTCTTGTCGCGCACCTCGCGGTACTGAGCCTTGAGCTCGGTCAGGCGGTATTCGATGGGAGCGAGATCGATTGGCGGCAGGGGCTGGGAAGTAGACGGCCTGTCGTGTTGCGGGGTGAGGGGGTTGGAGTCGCCAGTGTCGATGTGTCCGTCCAACAGGGGGAGAATCCGCTGCACGAACGGCAATGCGGCACGGAGCGCGGACGCGACCCGCTGCACTCCGGAGGGGATCGCCAGTGGAGACTTCTTCAATGGTTCAGCCAGGGCGGCGCCGGGAGAGGGAAGAGGAGTGTTCTGCTCGATCGCTGCGGGTGCCGGCAAGGCCTGCCGGGTTTCAGCCGCGACGGGCAAGGGCAACTCGACAGCGTGCAGACGCGGTTCCTGTGATGGCTGGCGGCTGACGACCTTCGTCATTCGGTTGCCACAACGCGGTTTCCCGTTTCGACGCCACTTTGTGCTCAGCGCACCATAGGAACTCTTCCGCATCCAGCAATGCAGACGAATCAACTCCAGCGCGCTCGGATTCCAAAGTCTGTAACGCCTCAAATATAAGGCTCATGCTTGCTCACTTGTGGGGCTGCTCGTGTTCCCAATTATCAACGCGTCAAAGTTTCTGTAAATAGCCCTTTTCCAGTGCACCTAACACCAAAATTGTATCGCGAGGTGGCCCGTCGTCCCGGAATCGATATCGATATTCCAACCGGGCTCAACGAGAAGCGAACGCAACCGGAGGACTTCAAGTCGGCGACACTCGCGGCACTTAGAGCGGGAGCACCCGGTGTGATCCTTTCGCGCAGATACGCAGAGATGAAGCTTACGAACATTGCCGGAGCAAAGGAGGCGCTCCGCGAATTTGGCGCACTCTAGAGCGGTTTCGATTCACGTGTTGCCATCTGAAGATCATGCGAGGTAGCATTTTCTTGAGGAAAATGCCACTTGGAGTCTACGTTTCTGTAAAGAGTAGAATCGAAACCGCTGTAGTCCACGCAAGCTCATTGCAGACGCGAGAAAGTAGTGGCCATTTGGAATCGGTGTAAGCCTACCACCGCAGGGAGAAGCCAATCAATGATCGGCGACACCGGAGTATTCAACAAGACATGGTCCTTGGCAAGCGCGGCGCTAATTCTCGCTCTCGCTCTGGTAGGCGCAAGTGAATTCGAGTGCGCAGAGTCAAGCACTCCGGCAGCTAAAAACGGTCAAACTGACTAGCCCGTGTATGGTGGATCTCCCGATAACCTTCACTACTCAGGTCTGCTCTGGATGTTGAACCCGGCGTTTGCGAGTCATCGGCCCTGGGGTAGAGAATCTGATCCTAAGTCCGCCTGCCGCATTTCAAGGTATCGCTTTACAGCAGGATCACGTTCTAACCCAATCGCAATTTCGTATGCTTGCCAGGCTTCGCGACTTGCACCGGTCCGTGCCAGCAATTCGGCCCGAGCTGCCCAATACGGCTGATATGAGCCGATGCGTGGGTCCCCGCTCACCTCATCAAGCGCTTCCAGTCCGGTAGTTGGTCCTTCCAATTCGGCCAATGCCAACGCCCGGTTGATCGAAGCAACGGGCGATCCCGTCAAGTTCACCAGCGCATCATAGAGACTCAGAATCGCTCTCCAGGAAACAGATCCGGTCCGCCGCCGCTCTACGTGGGCCGACTGAATGGCAGCCTCCAACTGGTATCGGCCAATCAGCCCGGCCCCGCTGGCCCGCCGCAGCGCTGCTTCGGCTTCCTCGATCATTTCCGCATCCCAAAGTGCCGTGTCCTGCTGCCCGAGTGGGACAAATCCTCCTCTTGAATTCCGGCGCGCCGGGCGACGTGCTTCTGCGTAGAGCATAAGCGCCAGCAGTCCCCAAACCTCAGGCTCGTCCGGCAGCAGTTCCGTCAATAGTCGCTCCAGAAAGATCGCCTCTCCAGCTAATTCGCGGCGCGCGATATCGCTTCCGGCGGCATCAATCCAGCCCTCGGCAAAGCTCGCGTATATCGCGTCCAATACCATTTCAAGGCGCTCGGGCAGTTCGTTTCTGTTTGGAATTCGAAATGGAATCCCTGCGTGGCGAATCTTCGCCTTGGCTCGCACCAGCCGTTGCGACATGGCCGCCGGAGAAAGCAGAAACGCCGAAGCAATCTGCGCCGCATCGAGCCCTAGCACCACCTGCATCATCAGTGGCGACCGGATCCCGGCATCGATCGCCGGGTGTGTGCAGGCAAATAGCAACCCCAGGCGCCTGTCCGGAATGTCATCCTCTGCAATCTCCCCGATCGTCTCTGCCAGCGCTTCCAGTTCGTCAGAACCCGGACCGTCGTGTCGGCTGCGAATTTGGTCAATGAGCTTCCGCCGTGCCACGGTCAGAAGCCACGCCTCAGGATTGGCGGGACACCCCTTCGACGGCCATACAGAGAGCGCCGCGGCAAAGGCCTCTGAGAGCGCATCTTCAGCGGCGGTCACATCCCCCGAACGCATTGCTAGAAACGCCACAAGCTTCCCATGACTGTGGCGTGCCACCGTCTCCGCGGTGGCCAGCGTCGTGTCTCGGTCCGATGTCTCCACTGTTGCCATCCCGGAAATCTGTTACAAGGAGCGAGCGAAGCCAACGGCTCCGCTCGTTCTTCGCAGTTACATCGCCCAGATCGCTCGCACTTCAACAACCCCGTGTTGCGCCGCGGGGCACCGTCCGGCCCACGACATCGCCGCGTCCAGGTCCGGCACATCTATCAGGTAATAGCCACCCAATTGTTCTTTCGAATCGGCAAATGGACCGTCGAGCACTTGCGTCTTTCCATTTGTGACGCGGAGCGTGGTTGCCGTGGCAGACGGCCGCAGTCGGTTCGAATTCACCAGCGCCCCGGCCGCTTTGAGCGCCTCGGTGTACGCCATGTATGATGCGGCCCCTTGCTGCTGTTGTTCCGGAGTCATCTTGCCCCAACCGGATTCGTCGACGTAGAGCGTCAATAGATATTGCATTGCATCCCTCCATTTTGGATTGTAGGCGGTAACCGCCTCACATCCATGACGAACGAGGGTGGTCTCAATCGACATGGACCTTCACTTTATTTCAGGGTTGCATCGCAAGCCCTCTTTACAAACCTTGACAGGAGTCTTTATTGCTTTCTCAAGGGCATTACCCGGAAGTGCTTCACGGCAGGGCGCCGAACACGAGACAACTTGCCTTCATCCTTCTGCTTTATCAGGGGCGAAGCTAGTTTATAACTGTCGTATAAACAACACTTTAGCAATTAACCCTTCATGTCATTGAAGAAGTCATTCGCTCGATGCCGATCAAGTCCTTCGATGTTTTATTCCATGCACCGGAGCCCTGTAGTTTTCGCTTTAAGCTGTCTGGCCTTCTCGGCCAATCGTCGAGTCCCGCGCAATCAGCTTTGGCTCCACGAGCAGATGCTTTGCTCGACGCTCATGTTTTCCCGCGAGCACAGAAAGTGCCAGGTTCGCGGCTTCCTCTCCCTGCTGCTGCGGTGACTGATCGATGGAGCTCAGCGGCACCTCCAAATAACCAGAGAGGCGCAGATTTCCGCAGCCAATCACGGCCACATCCTCAGGGACACGAAGCTTATTGTTCAGCAGACAACGAATCGCTCCAACAGCGGTAAGGTCGTTGTAGCAGAAGACTGCATCCGGACGCTGTTTCAACTTGAGCAGATCCTGCATCGCATTGCTTCCGATTTGAACGCCGGCTTCTTCAAGCCTGGAGCGAATGACGACTAACTCCTGGCGAAACGGAATATGATTTTCCGCCAATGCCTGTTTATAACCGTTCAACCGTCCCACCGATGTGCTGATCAGCTTGCCGCCAATATGCGCGATCCGCTGCCGGCCAAGCTCGATGAGGTGCTCGGTCGCCAGGCGACCAGCCGCTATATCGTCGGTTCCCACAAAGTACGCGTTGAGCTTTGGAAGGAGGCGATCGATCAGGATATATGGAACCTTTGAATTCACAAGGGATTTGAAACCGCTCGCGCTGCTCTGGCACGACGCAATCAGCAGGGCATCGACGCCGCGAGCGAGCAAATGCTCTATTTCCTGGTGTTCTAACTCGGGCTCTTCTTCCGCCGAAGCGAGGATTAGTTGATACGATTCCTTTCGCAGTCCTGCACTAACTCCCTTGGCTAACTCGGCAAAGAATGTATGTACTAAGTCAGGGACGATCAGACCAATCGTATAACTCTTGCCAGAGGCCAATCCGCGCGCCAGCATGTTCGGCTGGTAATTCAGCTCTCTCACGCGCTGAAGAACACGCTTGCGCGTAGTTTCTCCCACGTCCGACTTATTGCGGAGGACTTTGGAGACCGTAACCAGGGAAACTCCCAAATCCTCGGCTATATCCTTCATTCGAACTGCCACGGGGACACTCCCTTGGTGAAGCAATGGCAATATGCAAACGTTAATTTACGACAATCATATATTGTGCCATTGCGGATTGAGATTGCCGTTCGAAGATCGCTCAACATACAAATTATGCTCGACCGGCGCCGGTCGGCAGGATTCCGGCTATTTCAACGATTCGCCCTTGCACGAGGTTGGAGCGTTAACGGGATCACAGCGAGCAATTGATTTTCCGGGGAGAGTAACAACGAAATGTCCGGGCCATCGGGCCGGCTCGTTGACCGGATAGTCCGTGCTAAGTATCTGGGCGCCGCTGGCTATCATGGCGTCGCGGCGGGCCGTCGAGTTGGTGCGGGCTTCCTTGGTATCTGAGTCCGTGCGGGCGCGAACAAGGTAACCCTTGCGGACGAGGTCAGTAATGTCCATCGCGGGACCGTCATTTCGTTCGATGAAAGCGGCGTCGGGCTCATCCGGTTCGGCATTGGTGAACAGCACACGACCCCGTAGTGAAGGATGGCCGGCTAGGTAAATGGGACCGACGGGACGCTGATCCATGAGAAAGATTATCTTGCCGCGAGCACTGCTGAGTGTAGGCCAGTTGCCGGCAAGGACCGCCTCGTTGAGTGTGTCGTAGTGGCCGCGAACGTCATCGGGCGTGATGAGTTCTCTGGGCAGAAAGACGGAGCGAATCTCCGCATCGAGAGCATCGAACGTAGCGGATGTGAACGGTTCCGGCTCGGTAACTTGTGCCGGCCTGCGCGGCTTCTCCTGTTTGGTCTCCACAAGAATGAAGATGGGAATATGCTTTGGATGCGCATGCGACCAGCGCCGGACCAACTCAAGGCAGGCTGTGAAAGGCTGGCAGGTGCTGCGGTAATCGATATCCTGCATGTGCATCACTTTGAAGCCGGGCTTGTCCATCATGCCGTTTGGATCGAAATCAGGATCGGACGGCAACTGCGCAGCGGCAATCATCGCCGGACCCGACGGATGCGCGTAGAGACCGCCTTTGCTGTCGGAATATACATCAAGCTCGATTTGGCGAACGCCGCTATCGAACTGTTGATTGAGCGGCTGATGCCGATAGTCGAGGCTGTCAAATGCGCGCGGGCTCTTTGCCTGCCACAATGTTGCTGCGCTTGGTGCAAAGCCGGCGTGATAACTGTTGTGCGTACCGATGACCTGGATTTCGTTGATGCGTAGTTGCTTGTTCTGCTGGGCGCAGGCTGGCAGAGCGTTCAACACGAAGAAAAGAGAGAACGACAGCAGTGCAAGTTTTTGGGAAAACATCGAGACTCCTGTGCGTGCATCTCGGCAAAGTCGAAGTAGCATTTATCGATAACGAAGGAGGCCTCACGCGCCCATAAAGAGCGCGTGAGGGTTATGCCAATTAGAAGTTCAGCTTAAGGGCCAGCTGCAACTGCCGCGGCGGGAAGAATCCGGTGATGGTTCCGAACGAACCGTTTTGGCGGTTGGAGTCCGGCGCCGTGTAGTTGACGTTGTTGAGAAGGTTGAATGCCTCAGCACGGAAATCCAGGCTGGATGTTTCGCTCCAAAGCGGAAACTCCTTATGCAAACCAGCATTCGTCTGATAGAACGCGTTGTCGCGGAAAGAGTTTCGGCCAGCGTTTCCATACGGCTGAGATACGTCGGTGGGAACGGTGACGGCTGTCGTGCTCAGGTAGCCGGTAAGCGAGGTTGGCTTCTTCGCCCAAAGGCCCCGCGGCGATTTCGGATTGCCAGTAACATTCGGCCGGTAGTTGAGCAGATCGCTGACGTCAAACTGCGACGGCTCAGAGTAGATCAGGTTCACCGGTTGTCCGCTGGTGGCTGTTTCGATCACTGAGAATTGCCAGCCGCCGGCGATTGTTTGCATCGCACGGTTGGTAGATCCGCCCCAATGGCGGCCGCGGCCGTAAGGCAAATCCCAGATCGCCGTCAGCGTATCGTTGAGCGGCTGGTTGTAAGCGGACTGTCCGCGCTCACCCTTGAGATTCGCAAGGTTGACGCGTGAGTTGTCGTTGTTGGGTGTGTCCAGATGGCCCGACGCATTGTCGATGGTTCTGGAGTAAGAGAAGGCATTCAACAGGTAAAGACCATTCGAGTAACGATGCTCGAGCCTGACCTGCGCTCCGCTGTAAGTCATCATTCCTGCGTTGGACGAACCTTCGATACCCGTGAAGCCCTGGATCGGGCGCCGATTGAGCAGCGAAACGCAACCGCTGGTTACTGTGCTGCTGCATGTCGCCGATGGTACGTTGGGCGGAGCCTGGTTAATGTCGTCAAGCACCCAGATATGCACCCCGTGTTCACCTACGTAGGAAACGTCGAGGAGAGTGCCTTGCTTGAGCGTCCGCTGCAGACCGAAGTGCCATGCCTGCGAGTAGCCGGTTGCAATGTTCTTGGGAATGTAGCGAGTTTGCGCCAGCTTCGTGCTGAAGCCAGCAGCACTCACGAAGTTGATGCCATAGCCCTGTTGCTCCGGGCTGAAGCAGGCCGCTGACTGAACGTTGACTGCGCAGATGGGGGTGTTCACGCCACCTGTGGTAATTGCCTGCGTGATCGAGGAGTTGACGATGTAGGGTCCGTTATAGGCAAGCAGGTTTTCGCCACCCTCGCGGTTGAACTGATCGTAGCTGATTCCATAGCCGCCACGAAACACGGTCTTGTCATTCAGCCCGTAGGAGAAGCCGATGCGTGGTGCGAAGTTCAGCTTTGGCATGCCAACCAGCGCGCGCTGGGTGACCGAGCCGCCGGTAGACTGGACAAGCGTGTTCGTGCTGGGATCGAAGTTGGCCAGGTGATCTCCATCCACATACTGCGGAGTGACCAGTTCATAGCGCAGTCCAGCGTTGATGGTCAGGTTGCGTCTCAGCTTCAGGTCGTCTTGCGCGTAGAGGAAGTGCATCCGCTGGTGGTAGTTGACGATGCGGAAGTTGTTCAACTGGTAGGACTGGCGCGCTCCTACGATAAAGTCGGTCAGAAATGCCGCTTGTTTAATGCCGTTGTCGCCGCTGCTGGCATAACTGCCCGCATTGGCATTTGACAATCCGGAACTGAAGGCTGCGCCGTAGTTGTCCTGCCCATAGGTTGGGTTGAAGTCGTCGATCTCGGTATTGATGGCCTGGTACTCATAGCCCATCTTGATGCTGTTGCTGCCCTTCAGCATCGTGTAGTTCACCTTGGGATCGATCGCGAACGGGTTCTGGAACTGCGGGTTGCTTGGCTGCGCTCCGAATTGGCTGAAGCTGCTCACGTTCTGGTCGTTGAGCGAGCGGGCGACAATCGGGTCGGTAGGCAGTCCGGGGATGCCGGCCTGTACCAGCAGGCTGGGCTGTCCCAGACCATAAGGCGTTTTGCCGCCGAGGGTCCAGGTGATTCCCACACGCGCATCGAGGATTGAGTTCTGGCTGAACAGGAAGGTATAGCCAGCAGCAATCTGCTTGTTGTAGTCGTGAATCGTGCCGTTGCCGTTGCCGCCCGCAGGACCTGTGATCGGTTCCGCGTCAACGATGTTGAGGCGGTGATAGCTCCAGCGGAAGAACGCCGTGGTGCGCGGATTGAGGAAGAAGTCAATGCGTGCATCTGCCCGGTGATCGGTAAAGTTTGCCTTGGGCACGTTTACCAGGTTGTTGGAGAAACCAGCTGCGCCCGCGGTCGTGACGTTGGGCGAGGGCAGGGCCGGGATCACCAGCTTTGCCAGTGGGCTCCAATCCGATTGAGGAACCACACCATTGGCATAGACTGCGCCAGTGAGCGGGTTGTGCAATGGAACAGGATTGCCCGTCGTGTCAGTAAAGATGCCCTGGCGCTGATTGAGGTTCGGGACGGTCGAGGCGGAATACTGGCCCTGGACCTGCCGGTTGCTTTCATAGTCGCCAAAATAGAAAACCTTGCCCCTCAGGAACAAGGGTACGGGGCCGCCAATCGCGGCGCCGAATTGGTTCTTGACCAGTACGGGCTTCACCGATTTTCCGGTGAGGACGTTGGTCGGCGGAGTGAATGGTCCAATCGCATTGAAGTCCGTGTTGCGGTTGTACTCCCACAGCTTGCCGTGAATCTGATTGCCGCCACTCTTGATGCTGACGTTGAAAACGGCGCCGGAAGCGCGACCGTACTCGGCGCTGTAGTTATCCGTCGATACGCGGAACTCGCTGATGGCGTCGGGCGAGGGCTGGATTGCCTGGTTCGAGAAGCTTTGATTCGACGTGCCGTACGCATTGTTGTCCAAGCCGTCGAGCATGAAGTTGTTGAACTCGCTGCGCTGCCCGTTCACGTTGTACGAGGCGTCGCGGCTGGTTACCGTCTGGTTTTCCAGGTTGTTAGCGCGAACGCCCGGTGTCAGCAGGGCCAGGTCGGCATAAGCGCGACCGTTGAGCGGAAGGTTGTTGACGTCGCGTGCAGAGATAATCTGCCCGCGCTCACTGTCTTCCGTATTCAGCAGGGCGGCAGCGCCGGTTACGGTGACCGTCTCAGTCGCCGCGCCGGGTTTCAGGGTTACGTCTACACGCTGGCGCGCGTTCACTTCAGCGCTGAAGGGTTCCGTTACGGCCTCGCTGAATCCCGCTGCAGCAGCCTTCACTTTGTACTGGCCAATGCGCACGCTGGTGAATGTGAACTGCCCTTGCGTATCCGCGGTTACTGTCGTCTCCACGCCTGTGGCCATGTTGACGAGGGTGACCTTGGCGCTCGGGATTACTGCTCCTGAGCTATCGTGCACGAAACCCAAGACTGACGCGGTTTCGAATTGCGCACTGGCAAAGGGGCAGATGAATACGCCGAGAAGGAGGACTACGGCGCCGACAAGCCTCTTGAACAAACTCAATTTAGGCATCTTTCTTTGACTCCTTTCAGGGTTCTGGATCAATCTGAATTCTGGTTGGACATGACCACGGTGAGGCCGCGGCTAGCTGACTTGCGAGACGGATTTTGGAATCATTCGCCATGCTTGATCCAGCCGTGACCGTAGGAATGGAACACGTGTGCATCGATCGTTGAAGCAATGATGCCCGGCGGTTCCAGTTCGAGTTGCGCATCTTGAAGATCGTTCCCCAAGCATCCTCTTGAGAAACCGTGGCGGGAACACCGGCGGCCAGCATGAGGACAGGTGAGGACTGAGAGGATTGATTCAGCAGAGGCAAATCGAGGCCACATTTGGTCCGGGTCACTCTGCTACCGAATAAGCGCATCGCACCTCTCCCCAGAGAGCGGAAGCGCCAGAACGGCAGAGCTACGAAGGGTCGGACGGGATCTATTCATTTCATAGCCTCAAAGGTCGTAAAACTCAGCGCATATATCGAATTTCGATCTAATCTGCAAATCCGTTAGCGCTTACGTGTACAGAACCCTAAAGTACCGCCAACAACACTGTCAAGCCCTTTTTTCGATCCGGTCAGGGTTCGGCCCGGCCGTTTCGGGCTCTTATCAATACGT
This sequence comes from Occallatibacter sp., assembly GCA_035648535.1. Taxonomy (GTDB): domain Bacteria; phylum Acidobacteriota; class Terriglobia; order Terriglobales; family Acidobacteriaceae; genus Telmatobacter. Next base: position 18,587 of record DASRLI010000424.1, read on the forward strand.
ATAAGATGTCGATGTGTAATTCACGTTAAAGTATTGTTAGATAAATCGGTTTTTTGCCCCGGGCCCCCTTTCACGTCGAATTGCGGCCGCTTTTTTTGCTCCGGAAATCGGTCCAGTCCCCCGCCATTCGCGAGGCGGAAACGGCATCTCCACGCGACCGTTGGCGCATCCTCCAGGCGGTTCCATTGCGGCCCATTCAATTTTCGATGAGACGTCCGCAATCCCTTAGTATTGAGGCACCACGATGACTCACGACCTGCACCCCTCCTTACGTTTGCTCCCTCTGACGCCCGTTCTGCTGGCCTGCCTGTCGATTGGTTTTGAGTGCACCCTACAGGCGCAGTTGCCCCGGCCTGCACCACCAGGAAAGACGCACACCACAATTTCTGCGCGGGCAGAGAGCCGCACCATCCCAGCGCTTCTTGTCAGTGATATCCACTTTGATCCCTTCCACGATCCAGCCAGGGTGCGGGAGCTGGTCTCTGCCCCAGTGACCGAGTGGCGGTCAATTCTTTCAGAGCCGCCATCATCCAATCAGCCGCAGGCATTTGCCTCGCTCCAGCAGAACTGCCATGCACGCGGCATTGACACGCCATTTGCGCTGCTCCACTCCAGCTTGCAAGCCATGAAGGCCCGCCAACCAGACGCGAAATTCATGGCAGTGAGCGGCGACCTTATCGCCCACGCATTCACCTGCCGGTATTCAACGCTGTTCCCGGATTCGGCGCCCGCTGACTACCAGGCATTCGTCTTAAAGGCGCTGAGCTTTGTCGTAGCGGAACTACGCGCTACCTTTCCAGGCATGCCCATCTACGTCGGCCTGGGCAATAACGACAGCGGCTGCGGCGACTACCAACTCGATACCGAAAGCGAGTTTCTCTCCGGGGCCGGCAAGATCATAGCCGAAGGCCTGCCGCCCCTTCAGCAAGAAGGCGCGATCAAGGAGTTTGCAGATGGCGGCTACTACAGCGTTACGATGGCAGAGCCGATGCACGATACCCGCCTGATCGTGGTCAACGATCTCTTTTTCTCGCCCAAATACAGCACCTGTTCCGGCAAACCCGACGCAGCTGCGGCCTCCCGGCAACTTTTCTGGCTGCAGCAGCAACTCGCACAGGCGCGGCAATCGGGACAGAGAGTTTGGGTCGTGGGTCACATTCCGCCGGGAATAGATCCCTACTCAACCATGTCAAGATTCAGAGACGTTTGCGGGGGACAATCGCCGGTTATGTTTTTGTCGTCCGACAAGATGGCAGACCTGATGGTTGAATATGCCGACGTAGTGCAGCTTGGGGTTTTTGGACACACACATATGGATGAAGTGCGTCTTCTGCAGTCTCAGGGCGCAGAGCCGCAGAACGCAGATGCACATCTGGCAGCCATCAAAGTGGTTCCATCCATCTCGCCGGTCGATGGAAATAACCCGTCCTTCACTGTCGCCCGCGTCAACCCAGCCTCTGCAGTGCTTGAGAACTTCGAAGTGATCGCGGCTTCAAACCAGACCGGTATTGCGACTGTCTGGGCCAAAGAATACGACTTTGCGCAAACCTTTCATCAAGCGCAGTTCTCACCCTTGACGGTGAAAAAGATGATTGACGAGTTCAGCCTCGATCATGGCGCAGCCACTCCGGCAAGCGAGGCCTATCTCCGCCACTACTTTGTGGGCGACCGCGCAGCGTTGCTCAGCCCGTTCTGGCCGCAGTACGTCTGCGCGCTCAATAATCACACCGCAAAGGGCTACGCCGCGTGCGTTTGCTCCACAACCAAGTAGGCATCAGGCCGGGAGGCTGTTCGAATGCTCTCCAAAACCATCATCGAGCCATTCCGCATTAAAAGCATTGAACCCATTCGCTGGACCACTCGCGAACAGAGAGAGAATCTGCTCCGCGCCGCTCACTACAACCTGTTCTTGGTCTCGGCCGACGATGTACTGATCGACCTGCTCACGGATTCCGGCACCGGCGCGATGTCCACGCACCAATGGGCCGGCGTGATGGAGGGTGATGAGAGCTACGCAGGCAGTAGAAGCTTCGACCACTTCAAGCGCTCCGTACAGGACATATTCGGATTCACCTACGTCATCCCCACGCACCAGGGTCGAGCGGCGGAACGCATCCTGTTCAACGTCATGTGCAAGAACGGCGACGTGGTGCCGAACAATACTCATTTCGACACGACGCGCGCCAACGTTGAGTTTGTCGGAGCCGAAGCAGTCGATCTGCAGATTCCCGAGGCGCGGCATCCCGAGACACGCCTTCCGTTCAAGGGAAACATGGATGTTGCTGCGCTCGAGGCCTTGATTACTCGGGTCGGCCGCGAACGCATTCCGCTGGTCATGCTTACGGTGACCAATAACTCCGGCGGCGGGCAGCCGGTGTCGATGGAAAACGCGAAGGCTGTTGCCGCGGTGTGCCACAAGCATGGGATCCCGCTCTACTTCGATGCCTGCCGCTTTGCCGAGAACGCGTATTTCATCAAACTCCGTGAGCAGGGTTACGCCAACAAGACGCCCAAGCAGATCGCACAGGAGATGTTCGCGCTGGGCGACGGCTGCACCATGTCGGCCAAGAAGGACGGCATGGCCAACATCGGCGGCTTCCTCTGCACAAACGACGAAATCCTCGCACGGCAGGAGCAGAACCTTCTCATACTGACCGAGGGTTATCCCACTTACGGCGGGCTCGCCGGTCGGGATCTCGAAGCCGTCGCAATTGGCTTGCAGGAATCACTGGAAGAGGATTACCTCCGCTATCGGATTGCATCCACGGCTTACCTGGGCAACCACATCGCCGAGCACGGTGTTCCCATTGTGCAGCCGCCGGGCGGCCACGCCATCTATATCGACGCCAAAGCATTTCTGCCGCACATTTCGGTTGAGCAGTTTCCCGGCGTCGCGCTGGCTGCGGAGCTGTACCTGGAAGGTGGCATCCGTTCAGTCGAGATTGGCAGCCTGATGTTTGCCGGCGCCGCGCAGATGGAACTGGTGCGCCTGGCGATTCCACGCCGTGTCTACACGCAGAGCCACATCGATTACGTGGTCGAGGTCATTCTGCGCGTATGGGAGCGGCGATCCCAAATCAAGGGGATGCGGTTGACCTACGAGGCTCCGTTTTTGCGGCACTTTACCGCACATCTGGAGCCCGTTGCCTGAAGTCTTCTCTTGCTACTCGTGTCCGATGGCGATCACGAAATAATTGGCGCTCGTCTCGCCCACATTCTTGAGGCCATGCATCACGTTCGACGCAGCGAAGACCACACCGCCCGGTCCCACGCGCTCTGGTTTGCCATCGTTTTCAAACTCAAGCGTCCCTTCGCGAATCAGCATCAGTTCCGAATGCCGATGCTTATGCGGAGGATGCGGCATATGCCCCGGCAGCAGCGTGGTCTCATGCATCTCGACCTCTTCGCCTGTAGGCAGCACGCCATGCATCACAGCCCGTGACTCGCCGTTCGGTCCCGTCTTCACCGGTAATTGATCGAATTGAAAAGATCGCTGCGCAGAAAGTACCGGCAATGCCGGCGCAGTTGTCGCTGCTCCAGCCTGACCCTTAGCCGGCATGGCGGCGGCCATCGCTGCGAAAGACGAAAGTGCTACACAAAGATCGCGACGGTTCATATTCATCATGCACAGAATCCTACTACGCGCCGCGGATTCCTGGCATCTTCAGTCGACGTATCTCCGCGCGTTCCACGTTGCTGGGACTCACTCTCGATTCGATTCCATTGAGACCGCAATCCGCTTCGATTTCCGATAGACATTTGCAACCGCAAGCGTCCAGCAGGGAACCAGGTCGACTCCCGGCATGAGTTTGGCGAGGAACGACGGCAGAAACTCCCAGTGCCAGCCAAGCAGGTAAGCCAGCACGCCCGCAACACTAAGATCGAGAATGTCATCGGCAGGCGACATGGCGCCTTCGACCACCAGGGGAAAAACCACAAGCTGCAGCACATCGGCAACGATCGCCAGAATCATGGCCGTTCGAAGCCGCGGACCCGCCGAGATTGTGATTGCGTCTTGAGTCAATTCAGCCTGCCATTTCCATCGTCGTGCGTGGCTGATCTATTTTACGGCGCGCAGACAATCGAATCTACTAGACTGTTCGCATGGCAATCAGGATTGGGGTGCACCTTGGTACGGCGGGCGGAGCTTCAAACGCCGTGGAGAAGGCACGTGAGATTGGCGCCAATACCTTTCAAATTTTTTCGTCGAGCCCGCGCATGTGGCGCGCGCCGAAAGTCGACCCGAAACAGGCCGAGTGGATGCGCGAACTGCGCGCCAAACTCGACGTAGGCCCATTGGTTATCCACACCAGCTACCTGGTGAACGTTTGCAGCCAGTCGGATGAGGTGCGCGAGAAGAGCATAGAGGCATTTCGCGGAGAGATTGAGCGCGCTCTCATGCTCGGCGCGGAATACCTGGTTTTGCATCCGGGCTCGTGGAAGGGTCTGACGCGCGAAGAGGGTCTAAAGCTGGCTGCCAGTTCGATCACACGCGCCATCGATGGGTTGCCATGGCAGGGAACTGGCTTCCATATTCTCATTGAGAACACCGCCGGGGCGGAGTTTTCGCTGGGCGGAAGTTTTGAACAAGTCGCGGAACTTGTAATTCGGCTACGAGCGACGGCGCCGGTTGGCGTCTGCCTCGATACCTGCCACACCCACGTAGCCGGCTACGACATGGTCAGCGCGGATGGCTACGAGGACACGATGGCGAAAGTTGCCGCCACTGTCGGATTCGATGCCGTCCGCGTGTGGCACTGCAACGACGCCAAGGCAGCCCGCGGGTCAAAGCTCGATCGGCATGAACACATCGGGCAGGGAACCATGGGGGTTGAGCCCTTCCGGCGCCTGTTGAACGACGCGCGCTTTGCCCATGTAGCCTTTATTGCCGAGACGCCAGTTGACGAGCCCGGCGATGAGGAGCGCAACGTGCGCGTGCTGAAGAGCCTGGTGAAATCAAAATAGGTGCGCATTCGATAATTTCCACTCGCATTGCGCCCATGAATCGAGCTATCGTTTATTTTCATCCCGATGTTCACAAGGAGATCGTTCAATGAACATTCTCAGTAAGAACCTTTCCCTCATTCTGGTGACCGGACTATTCCTTCAGGCAGCTCCCGCTCAACAAAAAGACAGTGCTCCCAAACCTCCGTCGAGTCCTTCCCAGGCGCTTCTTGCGGTCTGGAACGACGTAGGACGCAGACTGACGGCCATGGCCGAGGATTTTCCTGAAGACAAATACGACTTCAGGCCGAACCCAGCTCAACGGACGTTTGCTGAACAACTGTTGCACGCAGCGGGCGCGAATTATTTCTTCATCGACCCCGCGAAGGGCCTGAAGCCGCCATCCGGAGACCCGCAACGGGCCGATTACAAGACCAAATCAGCAGTGGTCGACTTCGTGCGAAAGTCATTCGCAGATGGCGCCGCCCTCATCCAGCAGAAAGGAGACGCTGGGCTGAGCGACCTGTTTGTCGATCCGTTCTCAAATCAGCAATCGCGCGTCTCTGACGGAGCCTGGGGCCTGCTCGAGCATTCCGGTGAACATTACGGGCAGCTTGTGGTCTATTACCGTGTCGCAGGCCTTGTGCCTCCGGAGTCCCGGCCGAAAAAATGACCCCCAGAACCGGCTCGAAAGCTGACGCGCCCTTCCGTTTACACTTGAAGAAGTATGGCGGAAGAAAAAGAACTGCGTTACGATCCGGCGGCGATTGAGCCCAAGTGGCAGCAGCGGTGGGCTGCGGACCCCAAACTGTATGCGGCTGAGCCAGCAACCAGCGGCAAGCCAAAGTATTACGTCCTCGAGATGCTGCCCTATCCCAGCGGCCAGCTTCACATGGGCCACGTGCGCAACTACTCCATAGGCGACGCACTTGCCCGCCACATGTGGATGCGCGGCTACAACGTGCTTCATCCCATGGGCTGGGACGCCTTCGGGCTGCCGGCCGAGAATGCGGCGCTCAAAAACAACACCCCGCCGCGCGAGTGGACCCTCTCCAACATCGCCGCCATGAAGCGGCAGATGCAGCGGCTCGGCCTGGGCTACGACTGGGCCACCGAGGTCACCACATGCCTACCCGACTATTACCGCTGGAACCAGTGGTTCTTCCTGCGCATGTATGAGAAAGGCCTGGTCTACCGCAAAAAGAGCAAGGTGAACTGGTGCCCCGAGTGCGCCACGGTGCTGGCCAACGAGCAGGTCATCGACGGCCGTTGCTGGCGGCACGAGGACACGCTCGTCGAGCAGCGCGATCTGGAGCAGTGGTTCTTCCGCATCACTGCCTATGCCGATGAGTTGCTGGCTGGGTTGGACAAGCTGGAGGGCTGGCCGGAGAAAGTGCGCACCATGCAGCGCAACTGGATCGGCCGCAGCGAAGGCACTGAAGTCGACTTTACCTTAGAAGGCGGAACCGAGAAGATCCGCGTCTTCACCACCCGCGTGGACACCATCTTCGGCGCCACCAGTGTGCAATTGGCGCCGCAGCACGCGCTGGTGGCTGCTCTTACTGCCACAGATCCCGACCTAAACGAAAAGGTAGCGGAGCTACTCGACCAGCAAAAGAAGGCGCGCGAAACCGGCGACCTGGGCGCCATCGAGAAGCATGGTGTTCCCACCGGGCGCTTTGCCGCGAATCCTTACAACGGCCAACGTGTGCCCATTTGGGTGGCCAACTACATCCTGGCCGACTACGGTACCGGCGCCATCATGAGCGTTCCTGGTCACGATGAACGGGACTTTGAGTTCGCCACCAAATATGGCCTGCCAATCGTCGAAGTGATTCGACCCGCCGGCCAAACCACGCCTGTGGAACTTCCCTTCCTCTCCGAAGAAGGCGTCCTCGTCAACTCCGGCGAGTACGACGGGCTAAGTTGCGAGGCTGCCGAAAAGAAGCTTCAGGAAGTCGCCATGCGTGGTGCATTCGGAGAAGCGACCGTAACGTATCGCTTGAAGGACTGGGGCGTAAGTCGCCAGCGCTATTGGGGTACTCCGATCCCCATGGTCAATTGCGAGCGCGACGGCCTCGTCCCAGTCCCCGACGACCAATTGCCGGTTGTCCTTCCTCCGCAAATTGAGATTACCCAGCAAGGCGGTTCACCGCTCGGCCGCGTTCCGGAATTCGTCAACACTACCTGTCCCAAGTGCGGTGGACCCGCGCGCCGCGAAACCGACACGATGGACACTTTCGTCGACTCGAGCTGGTACTTCTATCGCTACACAGACGCGAAGAATTCCAACGCCCCCTTCGATCCAAAGGTGGCGCAGTACTGGTTCCCCATCGACCAGTACATTGGCGGCGTTGAGCACGCCATCCTGCACCTGATCTACTCGCGCTATTGGACCAAGGTGATGCGCGACTTGGGGCTGATCGTCAACGACGAGCCGGCGCAGAGGCTCTTTACACAGGGCATGGTCATCAAGGACGGGGCCAAGATGTCCAAGTCGAAAGGCAACGTGGTCTCGCCCGATGATATGGTCGCCCGCTACGGCGCCGACGCCACGCGCATGTACGCGTTGTTTGCCGCTCCGCCAGACCGCGACCTGGATTGGCAGGAAGATGGCGTCGCCGGAGTGAGCCGGTTTCTGGCCCGCGTGTGGCGGCTCGTCACAAAGTATGCACCCCTGGCGCGTTCAGCCTCGTCCGAAGCGCAGAACAGCGTGCAGACCGGTCTCGCCCTGAAGCTCCTGCGCAAGCTCCACCAGACCATCGCCAAGATCACCCTCGATTTCGGGGGCCGCTGGCATTTCAACACTTGCGTGGCAGCCATCATGGAATTGGTAAACGATCTTCAGGCAGCCGACGCGCAATTGGCGGCGGGTGAAGTTCCAGCGCCGGTCATGCGCGAGTTGTTGCGCTCGCTGGTGCTGCTGCTGGCCCCATTTGCTCCGTTCCTGGCGGCGGAATTGTGGGAGGAGCTTGGCGGAGACGGTGGAGTACTTCGCGCGCCCTGGCCCAAGAGCGACCCCGGCCTGGCCAAAGAAGATGAGCTCGAAATTCCCGTGCAGATAAACGGCAAGCTGGTCGCGGTGGTTCGTGTCGCAGCCGGCGCAGATCCGAAGACGATCGAAGCCGCGGCGCTTGCCGACGAAAAGGTGCAGTCGCGCACCGCCGGCAAAACTGTGGCCAAGATCATCGTTGTGCCGGGCAGGGCAGTGAACCTGGTGGTGAAGTGACCAACCTGCGCAGGGCCGCGCCGTTGCGCGGGACCCAGTCGCTGGTCGGCTACATGGGATGGGTCAGCGACCGGCCCTCGCTCACCGCCCTCGAAGTAATCTGGCGCTGGACCTTCGGCATTCCTCTGCTCCTGATCTGCTGGAAACAGTGGCAGCAAATTCTTGCGGCGTTCCCGCTCGAGTCATCCGGGTTCAATGCAATTGATGCGCAGAACCCGTGGGTGGCGATCGTTCAGCTTACCAACGTATGGACCTTCTACCAGCCGCATGTGCTGGTGGTTCTGCGCTGGCTCTTGCCGGCGGCCGCGCTGGCCTGGGTTGCAATCTCGGGCATCGGCCGGAATCTGGTTCTTAAGCGCATGGATCCGCGCCTGCCTTTCCGGCCCGTGGAGATGATCGTGTTACAGGCGGCATGGTTGGCAATGCTGGCTGCGGTCTTCTGGGGCTGGTTTCGTTGCATGCAGTGGGCGGCGGCCTCGCACATCTCTGCAAATGGAGAACCGGACCTCGTAGGCTTCGCGATTTGGACGATCATTCTCTCTCTGGCATTCTTCACGGCATGGGCGCTGATTAGTTGGGCATTGTCGATTGCTCCGTTGCTGTTGCTTCTCGAGAGGGGCTCTGTGTTTTCTTCTCTAGGCCAAAGCCTGCGTCTCGGAAAGCCGTTCACCGGCAAGCTGGCGGAGATCAATCTTGTCATGGGTATCGTCAAGCTGGCGCTGGTTGTGCTTGCGATGGTATTCTCCGCCGCCCCTCTGCCGTTCAGCGACGAGTTGGGCAGCGGCGCCCTGCACGTGCTGTGGGTCGCCTCCACGGTCTTTTATCTCGTTGCCAACGACTACTTCCACGTCGTGCGGCTCAAGGGATTTGTAGAGTTCTGGCGGACGTTTCGCGGATCTGCTGCCCTTTAAACAGCTACTTACCGGCGCTGTGCGCAGCTTCTTCCTGCAGATACAACTTGCTCAGCGTGCCTTTACTCGTCGCCACCGGCAGCAACGTGGGATAAAACTGCACGAAGGTCGTGTCTACCGCGGCATGCGCGGTGTGGCATGTATAGCACGGCGCTCCCTGCGGAATCAGCGTCCCGTTTGAGCTCGACGAATCGAATGAGAAGAAAGCCCACTTGCCGGGAAACCGCGCCTCATCCTTTACGTGAATCTCAAAGCCCATCGCTCCTCCGCTTTGAAAATGCCCGCGCTCGTTAATCGAGCCTTTGCTGTGTGCCTCTCTCGCCTCCAAAACCATCACCGTCTTGTCAGGCCAGGTTCCCGATTCAAGAAAGCTCCGGTAGGCTTCGGGATTCACGAAGACGTTGTCGAACACAGAGTGGTCTGGCATATCCGGAGCCTTCGGGCTGTAGTTCATGTCGATGCCGGAGGTGAGAAATATCCACTCGCGATAATTCGCGGGCGGCAACATCTCTCCACTCGTTGTGTAGCCGGGCGATGTGGCTGGCGCAGCCAATACAGTTTTGGCCCTACGGGAAGCATCAGGCACCGTAATAATGGCGGCAACCAGACATACGACTGCCATGGAGGCTAGGACTTTGGAAAGCATAGTGACCTCCGGTGCGACAAAATACATTTGGTCGCGCTCAAAAGCTCCGCACGGCTACAGGTACGTTGGAGAAAAGGACGCCCTCAGCCTAAAACAACTTCAAGCGGATGATCAGGTACTTTTTGGGGTCGTCGCGAATGCTCTTCACCAACTGCTGAGTCTGATCCATGGTCTGGTCGGCATGATCGTAGAGCGCGCGGTTCTGGGCAAGTTGTCCCAGCGTGCCTTTGCCCTCGTCCACACCTTTGAGGATTCCGTCCAGGCGGGTCACAGTATCGTCGAGCTTTTGCGCGAAGACGGGGTCCTTGGCAATCTTGCCGAACGCGCCCTTGCCTGCGTTGATCTCTGCCACCAACTGGTTGGCATTGGAGACGGCGGAGTTCAGGTTGTTGTAGAGTGTGTCGTCCTTGAGCAGCTTTCCCGCGCTGCCTTTGCCCTCATTAAGGTCGTTGCTGATCTTGTCCAGCTTGTCGATGGCCGAGCTGGCGCGAGTGTACAGCGTATCGTCGTTGACCAGCTTGCCCAGCGAACCTTTGCCTTCTGCAATCGCCGAAGTAATTGTTTGCAAGTCGGTGGCGATCAGCTCAATCTTCTTGCCCAGGGCGGGATCATTGATGAGTTCACCCATGGTGCCCTTCTTGCTGTTGAGCGAATCCACCAGAGTTTCAACCTTGCGCGTCAGCGACTGGACTTCTTCGATTGAGACCTGGCTGGTGCGGATCACATCCTGAATGGTGGGCGAGCCCGAAGCCCTCAGTTCTGCGTTGTTGGCAGGTGGGGGGCCAGACGCGCGAGTTGAGTCAATATCGATGTAGCTGTCCCCAAGAACGCCGGCCTGGGAAATGGCGGCGGTGGAATCCACGTGCAAGTCACGCAGATACTCATGGCCCACCTGCATGGTTACTTCAACCGGCGTGGGATTACGATCAGGGACCACGCGGACATGAATCACGTTGCCGATGGTTACGCCCTCAAGCGTTACCGGAGCGCCATTCTTTAGACCGGCGGCGTTTTCGAAATAGCAGCGGAAAACAAGCTTGTGGGCGAACAGCCCGCCGGTGGACCCGGACATGAGAAAAATCAGCCCGATCAGAACGGCCGTGGCCGCCAGCACAAGGGCTCCGACTCTCAGTTGCGACCACTGAATCTCTTTGCGGCTTGGCACGGAGCTCCTTCTGTTGAATGGATGCAGTAGACGCCTTGAGGATACCAGAAGCTGCTGACTTAATTCCCGTTTTCGATGACCACACTGGCCGCGGCAAGTTCAGCCGTATGAGTAATTGACAGCGCTGCGCGGACAAAGCCGAGGCGGCCTGCGATCTCGGCCGCGCGCCCATGAAACCGCAGCGTGGGCCGTCCGCTTGGCTCACGGACTACCTCGATCTCCAGCCAGCCCACCCCGTGACTAATGCCGGTTCCCAGGGCCTTGGCCCCGGCCTCCTTGGCGGCAAACCGGGCGGCAAAGCTCTCCGCGGAGTTGCGCTTGCGCAGGCAATAGGCCTGCTCTTCAGCCGTAAAGACACGGTCGAGGAAGCGCCTTCCATAGCGATCGATGGAGAACTGAATGCGCCGAATCTCCACCATATCGATTCCAGAGCCAATGATCATGCTGATTACCAAACTACAACATCTGCCATTTGCGATGGCGGGCAACCAATTTCCCTCGAGAAGATTCGGCTTCCCATCAAGTCGAGGATGTATCAAAGCCGGTCATGCGCCGTGCAACTCCTGAACAGACTTTACCTTGGTCGGTCTCGCTCCGATAAGCCTCCTGTGAGGCTGGAAATGTTGGGAAGCGACGCAGGGCAGACGATGAGCATTCCGTGGGCGATGCAGATGAGGGCAGTCTCCGTCGAAGAACCGGCACGCCTGGTCCAAACCCTCACCGGCGCAATCCTCGGCTGTGGTGGCTGGGTGCTGAGTCGTGGCGCAAACGACAGCGGGACGATAAGCATGTTGTTCGAATTCGAGCGGCAGGCATGTGTGGATATCTATAGCGTCCTGGTGGCGGCTGGGCTGGAACTGAGCCAGAGCGGGCATATCCGCATTACCGAACTTTGCCAGTGTACCCGCAGCAACAAGCAGGATTGCAGCTCGGAGATTGCCAGCATCGACCTCGAGATTCAAACATTTCCCGTAGAAACTCTGAGCGGCTTACCCGCCTCCCAGTCAGTTTGAAAACAAATGGTTTGTCGGCCGAGCCTGCTCGATGTGGAATCAAAACAGGAACGGAACAAATCGGTGCGTGGTCTTCGTATAGTCGGCATAGGCCGCGCCAAAACGCTTCAGATTCTCCCTTTCCTCGGTAATAGCGGTGGTCAGCAAGAAAACGCTCGCACACACGGCAAGAAGAATCGAGCTGGGCGCGCAGGGATTCTTAAGGTAAGCGCAGCCCGCGAGTGCCAGCAGCGAGGCATACAAGGGGTGTCGGATCCAACGGTACGCACCAACCGTCACCAGCGCGGTTGTATTTTCAAAAGGCAGATTGGTGCCAAGATCGGCAGCTGACCCCGGCCGGCCGATCATTCGAAGCAGCCGAAAGCCCTCGATCGCCAACCCGATCGAGACAACTCCGAGGGTCCAGGAGACCAATTGGCGCACCGAGAGCCAATTGTGAAACCAGGCCGGCACATTCAGCAGGATCAGGGCCGCCAGAAGCTCAAACGCGAAAAAGCGATAGAAGCCGTGGGAGCGCAAATCCCGAATCGATCGCCAGGACAACGCGAAGATAGCCGCGGATGCAACGATGAGCAAGGCGATACGCAACATACGGTTCGCCTACCTTTCGTCCAGGTTGGACGGACGAAAGCTTAGCACAAGCCCCGCGCGCTTATCCGGCCTCCACCAGCCCATAACGACGCTGCCACGCCTCTTTGAGCCGCGCCCACACGCGCGCCCGCTCCGCTTCGGTAAGTTCGGCATCAGGATGGTTGGCAAACCGGTTGGCTTCCTGTTTGGCCAGCTCCAGCAATTTGCGATCGCGAACCAAATTTGCCACGCGAAAATCGGGCAACCCTGCCTGCCGGGTCCCGAAGAACTCGCCCGGACCCCGCATCGTGAGATCAAGTTCAGCCAGCTCGAAGCCGTCCTGGGTGCGGACCATGGCATTCAAGCGCTCCTCGGCCAGCGGGGAGACGCGCGGCCCGGTCATAAG
>DASRLI010000425.1:0-47778 GCA_035648535.1 Occallatibacter sp.
GCTGGGGGTGGTGCGGAGGAGGATTTCGCGGCTGCGGTTGGCGGTGAGGGCTGAGGCTTCGGCGGCGATGGCGATGCACTTTTCTGGGCGGTAAGTGCAGTTGGCCAGGTCGCCGATTGAGAGACGGGTGGTGGGAGTGGCGAAGACGGTGTGGGGCGGGGCCATGCGGTCGAGGAGCCAGAGGATTTCGAGCTTCGATTCGAGCTCGTCGGGGACACAGTCGATGACCAGGTCGGCTTGGCGGACGGCGTCTTCGATGGTGGAGACGAAGTTGACGTTGGGCAGGGCCTCCGGACCGAGGGCGGAGCGAAGGGCTTCCTGGGCATGGTGGAGGTTGGAGGGCATTACGTCTTCGAGGAGAACGGAGAATCCGGCGCGGGCTGCTTCAAGAGCAAGCCAGCGGCCTAGCGGGCCTGCTCCGATGATGGCTACGGTGGGCATTGGTGTTTCTATTGTAGGGGAACCGAGTCGCGACCCTTTTGTCTCACAGTTTCGCGGGAAAACGGGCGAGGCGAAGCGGTCGAACGAACCCTGAAGTACCGCCTCCTTTGAAAAACGAGATTCAATCTCATCCCATTTCTGCGGATATTCCTCGAATGTGTAATACGAAATGCGCCCTGCCGATGCTTTGTCGCCTTGCTTCGGGGCTGTTCTGCAGTCATAGATGGCGAGTTCATCGAAATTCGAAAGTACGGAGAGCGGCAGTTTAGAAGACCAAGCGTAGCGCCGAAGTTGCAAGGCAGGATCGGGATTGTCTTTCAGACGCACCGACGGCTTTTTTGCTTCGAGATAGAACTTCGGTGTGCCCCCAACGCGGAAGCAATAGTCTGGGATGCCCTGCTCTGTTTCCCTAGTGGGTTCGTGGACAACATCCTTATAGGTTTCTGAATAGCGAAGACGGTTGTTTACGTCCCAACCGAGCGCCTCGAAAAATGGGTCAAGGAACTCACGGCGTAACTCGGTCTCGTTGTACCTATTGGAGCGGAGATCGTCGGCGTTTCGCCGAAAGTGCTCAACCAAATCAAGAACTGTCTGCGGCGGGTTCATCTAGAGGACAACATAATTCATCAAGGGTGTTGCGGATAGTGTTGATTCGAATACGTCATGAGGACGTTCGTGGATGACACACATACTTCATGGTGGAGATTTGTGGTATCCCACCCTTGCGACGGAAATAAGTCGCGAGGATGGGGCACCCAGGTCTGGTGGGTTGGGAAGGGTTAAAAGCAACCGCAGATCCCTCGGCTTCGCTCGGGATGACAAACTCAACGAATGCTCATGATGATGGCATTTTTTGTTGAGGGCACACCGGCGCGGCTAAAGCCGCGCCCTTTCAAAGCATCGGGTGCGGAGATTTGTGGTATCCCACCCTTGCGACGAAAATAAGTCGCAAGGATGGGGCGCTGGAGTTTTGTGCGATGGGGGCCGGAACGAAATGCAGGTCCTTCGGCTCCGCTGAAAAGCGCTTCGCTCAGGATGACAAGTCTATCATTCGGGTGTGTTCGCGCAGGGACTGAAGCCCATGTCTATTTTGCGCTGTCTTTCGGCACGACTGAAGTCACGCCCTGATACAAAGGCTTTGAAAGTTCCCGCTGGAGCAAGGTTTTGAGTGGCCTCTATTTTCCAGGTCTCAAAAACGAGACTCGGGGCACCTGGCAAACCTTGCGAGCTGCCGGAACAGGCTCTGGGAAGCACTTCCGCATTACTCCAGTAACCACAACGAGCGTTACTCAGAAGGCCGGGATATTCCCAAAAAGGTACGTCCCTTCCCAAGAAAGGCCATTGCCTGTTCCGGAGCAGAGGACTATCCCTCGAATAGGAAGAAGATATCGAGAGTTCGACGGGCCAGAGATATCTTCCGGTAGGTTTGATGAGCCGCAAACTCAGACAACGCGTTTTGGTCGGTCACGTGGTTACCATCCTCGTGACGGCATGTGGATTGGCTGCCGGCTATCAGCTAGGATGCGCCTTTGCGATCCAACGGGGCACAAACTGGCTGGTTCAGTACTCGAACCTTGCGGGAGCTCAAGACGATGCATCCTTTGCGGAAGCGCGCAGCGTACTGACAGTCCTGAAAGATTCACCGTATTCCTTCTGCTCAGACGCCGAGATCGCCTATTTCCGCGGGCTTGTGTTCCGCTCGGAAAATCTGAAAGACGCCGGGCGCATCCAGGGCGGAAAGATCGATTGTTCTGCCACTGCGGGTCATCCGGCGCAATCCATTGGGCCGTTCAAGCCGGATCTCCAACACGAGGACGGCACCATTGTCTACAGTAATCTGGCCCCGATAACAAATGCCAATCTGAAGAGGGCGGCCCTGCAACTGGGCACAGCCTATGTTGTGTTTGGCTCGAACCTGCCCGCCAGTCCCGGGCCTATCCCGATGCAGATGTCTGCGACCCCATCAGACACTGCCCACGATCAAGCATCCCCGGCGGCGGGCGGCGCGCCCAATGGCAATGCGCCGAATCTGCGGGTGAACGGGACGGGGCAGATGGGCGACATTCTGTATGCGACAAGGTGTTCGGCACTTCACTTCAACTGCGTCACGGCCACTACAACTGCTTCCCAGGTATTGCATGGCGAAACCGACTACGTTACCGGATTGGTGATCGTGGGAGGGCTTTTAGGACTCTTGTTCGGAATGGCGTTTTCGTCTGTGTACGCGCGCGACCGGAACCTGGGCCAGCAGCTTCGCCGAGCGGTGGAACGAGACGAATTGAAGATGGTGTATCAGCCAATCGTCAATCTGTCTGACCGGCAAATCGTGGGGGCGGAGGTGTTGTCACGCTGGACGGATGAAGAAGGCAAGGCAATCCAACCGGATGTTTTTATCAAGATAGCCGAAGAGCTTGGCTTTGTGGGAGCGATTACGAAATCGGTGTTGCAACATGCTTTGCATGACTTTGCAGAGACGTTCCACAACCATCCGGACTTTCGGATTAGCATCAACGTGGCCGCGGCGGACCTTGTGGACCCAAATTTTTTGCCCATGCTGAAAGAATCTCTCAGGCGGATGAAGGTGAAGCCGGAGAGCCTGGTGATTGAGATTACGGAAAGGTCGGCCGCGGACAGCGAGGTGGCCATTGAGACGATCCGCACCCTGCGCCGGATGGGACACAGTATCCATATCGATGACTTTGGCACCGGTTATTCAAACCTGGACAAGCTGCTGTGTCTGTTTGCCGATACCATCAAGATTGACAAGGCGTTTACCAAGGTAATCGGCACTGAGTCGCCGGCCGTGGCCATTCTCCCGCAGATTCTGTCGATGGCGAAATCGCTGAATCTGAAAGTGGTTGTGGAAGGGGTAGAAACGGTCGGCCAGGCCGATTATTTTTCCCCGGAGACGCAGGAGATATACGCCCAGGGCTGGCTTTATGGACGCCCTGTGTCGGCGAAGGAATTTCAAGGCCTTTTGGGCGACCGCGTGTCGCCAGCGCCCGTTGCCCTGGACCCCATTGCCGCATTTACCATGAGGCCGGGCGCCTTGCATATTGTGGACTTTCTCGTGGGTTGAGCGCCCCGCATTTTTCATTACGCCCCGGGGTGTGCGGTCCAATCCATCATTCTTCGCCTTTTTCCTGGCGACAAATGAGCTTATGGGGAGATCGGGTATATGCCCGGGATTCGTCCCGGGCATATACCCTTCGGTTTTTTGGGGGATGGCTCAGGCGGCATGACTGAATTCATGCCCTGTTACAAAGCAACGGCGCGGAGATTTGCGATATCCCATGTCTCAGAAGTGAGAACTCCACCCCACGGACGAAGAGCTGTCCGTGGGGACCCCGGGATCTGGGGCACCCAGAGTGTTGTGCGAGTGAAAGGTGAAAAGAGCAACCGCAGATCCCTCGGCTTCGCTCGGGATGACAGCTTTCTTGATTGGATGGTATGTGGCGTGGCTGACCCCTATATACCAAGCACTTTCTCGTAATAGCGGACATACTGCGGGACGACGAGGGAGGCGCAGAAGCGTTTTTGAGCGGTGCGTCGGCCGGCTTCGCGCATGGCTGCCAGGCGGGCTGGGTCGTTGAGCAGACTTAATACGCCGGTGGCCATGCCCTCTACGTCGCCTACGTTGTAGAGGAGGCCGGTTTCGCCGTCGTCAATTAGTTCGGGGACGCCGCCTACGCGCGTGGCTACTGAGGGGACCTTGCAGGCCATGGCTTCAAGTGCGGCGAGGCCGAAGGACTCAAGTTCGCTGGGCATGAGGAGGATGTCGGCGAGGGGGAGAATCTCGTTGACGCGCTCCTGCTTACCGAGGAAGTGGACGCGGGCCTGAATGCCGAGGTCGTGGGCCAGCCACTCGGCTGCTGAGCGGTCGGGGCCGTCGCCGATGAGGACCAGTTGCGCAGGCAGCTCTCGCGCGACTCGGGCGAAGATTTTTACCACGTCTACCAAGCGCTTGACGGGGCGGAAGTTTGAAAGATGCATCAGGATGGCTTCATTGGGGGAGGCCAGGCGGCGGCGCGCTTCGGCACGCTGTGTGTCGTCCTTGATGGGTGTGTAGACATCGCAGTTGACGAAGTTTGTGACCACTTCGATGTCGCGCGTGATCTCGAAACTTTCAACTGTTTTTTCCTTGAGGTAGTTGGAGATGGCGGTGACACCGTCGCTCTCCTGAATGGAATAGCGGGTGATGGGGAGGTAGCTGCGGTCGAGGCCTACGAGGGTGATGTCGGTGCCGTGGAGGGTAGTGACGAAGGGAAGACGGCGTCCCTTTGCGGCGAGCATTTGGCGGGCCAACAGAGCGCTGACCGAATGGGGGATTGCGTAATGGACGTGGAGCAGATCGAGTTCATTGAATTCGGCGACCTCGGCCATGCGCGAGGCGAGGGCGAGATCGTAAGGGGGGAACTCGAAAAGCGGATAGCTGGAGACGGGGACCTCGTGATAGAAGATGCCCTCTTCGCGACCGTTGAGGCGGAATGGCTGCGAATAGGAGATGAAGTGGACCTGGTGGCCGAGCGCCGCCAGTTCGATGCCCAGCTCGGTTGCTACAACGCCCGATCCACCGTAGGTGGGGTAACACGTGATGCCGATGCGCATAGAGTCTTTCTCGATTTGTTCTGCAGGAATGGGTCCCAGTTGATTTGACGTTGCACGGGCCTGCGAAGATGCAGAGCCGCGGTTTAGGGCGACGTGGGGCGGGCGGAATCAGCGAGTGATTGGGGGGATGAGATGCCGGAATAGGAGATGAGTTCGATGGCGGGGAATTCTTTGATGGCGTGGAGAGCTTCGCGCTCGATGTCGCGAGAGGCGCGGAGGCGGGTGCGGACTTTATCGAGATCGGCATCGTTGTAGCCGGGGTGTGTTACGAGTTCCCATGTGCCGGGTGGGAGTTGGCTAAGCAAAGCGCGGGCGGTGGCGGCGTTGAGGATTCCAGTGCCGACTACGGCGATGGTCCCGTCGGTAGTGGAGAAGCCTTCTTCTGCGATGATTCGGCGGCAGGCGGCTTGCAGCTTGCGGAGGACGTTGACCTCGGCGGCGCGGGCCCACGAGGCGCCGGCTGTGGCGCGGACAGCCCATACCGGTTCGAAGGGATTGCGGACGGCGCGGATTCCGGCGGCACGGGCGGCGCGGAGCACGGGGCGCAGGACTGCTGGAAACATGTGGGTGTGTTTGTGGGTGTCGATGTGGGTGAGGCGCAGGCCGCGGGTTTGGAGCAGGGCGATTTGCGCGGCGGCTTCGGCTTGGATTTCTGCGGAGCGGATGCGACCGGTGAAGAGGCGCGCGAGAAACGCCGTGAGAGCGGAGGGGAAGCAGCCGGACTTCTGGTTGATGAGTGTGGGGATGCTGGTGGGGGGAAGGGCAGGGTCGCCGTCCACTAGGAGCACGTGGCAACCGACGCCGAGCGAGGGGGTGGAGCGAGCCAGATCGATGGCCTCGTCAGTGGCCGCAGCGCGCGCCATGAGAGTGGTGCTGGTGAGGACACCTGCTCGATGCAGTTCGATAATGGCGCGGTTGACGCCGGGGGTTAATCCAAAATCGTCGGCGTTGACTATGAGACGGCTCACCGGGTGAGTGTATCAACTCGGGTTCGATATTGGAGGTGTCGAGCGGATGGCCCACGGAAGGGGAAGGGCGCTGGTATCATGGGAAAAGGTTGCTATTTTGTTGCGGCTACGAGTGGGCGGTTAGCTCAGCTGGTTAGAGCGCCTGCCTTACAAGCAGGAAGTCGGGGGTTCGAGTCCCTCACTGCCCACCAAGAACCCCATCCGCAGTCGTCCTAGAGTGTCCACGGCCTTCCGCCAATCTATACGTTAACTTCAATAAAAACAATCGAATACGAGCACATTAATTCCGCATATCGTGCCGCTCTCCAGGCAGGCAATCGAAGTGTTGGAACTGCTAAAGACGGTGACAGGGAAAGGCGAATTGCTTTTCCCAGGCGAGCGCAATGCCGAGAAGCCGATGAGCAACAACACCATTCTGTTTGCACTAGATCGGATGGGATACAAGGGGCGTCAGACGGGGCATGGATTTCGCGGGCTGGCATCAACTATTCTGCATGAGCGTGGATTTAACCATGACCACATTGAATTGCAATTAGCCCATGCGCAACGAAACGCAGTCAGTGCAGCCTACAACCATGCGCTCTATTTGGAACCTCGCACTTCGATGATGCAAGCATGGGCTGATTTTCTGGAGCATACCCAACGCGGTGGAAAGGTGCTACCGTTTCGCCAAGGCGCAGCGTAGAGCAAGTTGATTGATCCATCGTATCGAGCTACCCATACCGAATTTCCATTGGCTGCATTCGATGAGGATGCAGCAATCGCAACTTCACCGTGGCCGCGCCCAACCAGGTGTGGGTTGGCGACCTGACGTATATCGCCACCGAGGAGGGTTGGTTGTTTCTGGCCGTGGTCATTGATCTGTTCAGCCGCAGGGTGGTGGGTTGGTCGATGCAACCCGATATGCGGCGTGACTTGTCATCGACGCCTTGGAGATGGCCTGGTTTCAGCGCCGCCCAGATAGAAAGGCAGAGCTGATCTTCCACAGTGATCGTGGCAGCCAGTATGCCAGCGACGACTTTAGTAAGGTGCTGAAGCAATGCGGAATCACGCCGTCGATGAGCCGCAAAGGCAACTGCTGGGACAACGCCTGCTCGGAGACGCTGTTCGGATCTTTGAAAGTGGAACGACTACACGGCCAGCGTTTTCAAACCGTCCGCCAAGCCAAGGATGAAACTCTCGCCTGGCTGCTCTGGTATAACCAAACATCCGCCGCGGCGGACACTCGACGCTGCACTATGCAAGCCCGATGCAGTTCGAGAAAGACTGGATGGATGCAACGGTGAAGGTCGCCGCCTGAGAGTTCGCGGCGATCGAGGCAGACCGTGGAAATGACGGTTTATGGGAAGGGCGGAAAACAATAGTGCTGTTTTCCGCCCTTCCCATAAACCTTGGAAATCGATGAAGCCGATTCCCACTACTGGAATGGTCCGCCGCTTGTTCCACAGGACGGGCTATCTTGGGTGGCAGGAGGTTCACCATGGAGATTTCGACGATTGGCATCGACTTGAGCAAGACTACCTTTCACGTTATTGGGCTCAACACGCGAGGAGAGATTGTGCTGCGGAGGAAGTTTTCTCGCAAGCAATTACTCCAATTCACTTCGAATCGGCAGCAGATGCTCATTGGCATGGAGGCCTGTGGAGGCGCACACTTTCTTGGCCGCGCGCTGCGAACTCAAGGGCATGATGCCAAGCTCATGCCTGCGCAATTCGTGAAGGCATATCGTAAATCGAACAAGAACGACTATCTGGATGCAGAAGCGATTGCCGAGGCCGTCCAAAGACCAACAATGCGCTTTGTTCCAATCAAGACGGACGATCAGCTGGATTTGCAGGCTTTGCACAGAGTACGTGATCGTTGGGTGGCAAGGCGCACTGCGGTAATGAACCAGATCCGCGGCTTTCTTCTGGAGCGCGGAATCACAGTGCGCAAGGGACCTTCTCACTTGGCCACGCAATTTCAGCGGATGATAGAGGATGCCGACATGCCCTTATCAGGCAGGCTGCGTCTGTTGATTCTTGAACTGAAACATGAATGGGACGAACTGGAGACGCGGATCGAAGCAGCCAACGTCGAGTTGCAGCGAATTGCGAAGCAGGACGATGCATGCAGCCGCCTCATGGAAATTCCCGGCTTCGGGCCGCTCGTTTCAACTGCGCTGGTGGCCGCAATCGGCAACGGTATCACTTTCCGAACAGGTAGAGATCTTGCTGCCTGGCTGGGGCTGGTCCCTCGACAGCACTCAACGGGCGGCAAGACCCGATTGCTTGGCATCAGCAAGCGCGGGAACGAATATTTGCGACGCATGCTTCTGCATGGGGCCCGATCAGTGGTGGCACAAATAGGACGAACCCCATCGGCTCTTGGGCTATGGATTGCGGATTTGTCGGCACGAAGTCATCGCAATGTCACCGTAGTGGCTTTGGCAAACAAGATGGCTCGAACAGCATGGGCAATTCTTAGTAAGGGGACTCGGTACTGCGCGCCTGCGATGGCAGCAGTATAAAGGTCAGGGTTGGAAAAGCCACTCCGTGGAAAAGTCAAAAGAACTGACTTTCCCACCTCGTTTGGAAATCCTGCAAAGAACGCAGGATTCCCACTTTTCCAACCCTGCGACTACGACGATCATTATCATTTTCCGGGTTTGCGAGACGAATCAAATGCGTGGGTGAACGGTCACAACCGGCGTTGCCTAAGTCTGCGTGGGAATGAGAACCCTTCGGAGTTCGACCCACTTTATAGAACGGCGACGCGCGGACTCCATTATGGCCAGGAGCTTGGCTCCACAAACAGGCCGGATACATTTGAGCAGACCAAACCACCCCCGATGAAGATTCTGCTTGCAATCCGGCGGCGGACCATACATTTCCCACCGCCGCGACGACCACGGGGATGAATCTAATCCTCAAAACCCGGCCGGTTAAGAGATACGCATTCTGAGGGCAAGGTCACAGATCGAAATTTTGGCGAGTGACAGGACGTAGGCTTCAAGGATGAGTACCGCGTCGACTTCATCACAAATCGCGCAGTGCAGTTCATTGAGCAGAAGCACGACAAACCGTGGCTGCTCTTTCTCTCTCAGCTTGAGCCGCATCGCCAGAACGACGTCGATGCCTTCGTCCCTCCAAAGCGCTATGAGGGCAAGTATGTAGATCCATACATTCCCGAAGATCTCCGCAAGTTGCCTGGAAACTGGCGCTCACGTATTCCAGGCTACTACGGCTGTGTGCAGGCCATCGACGACTGCGTCGGCACTCTGGTTGCAGCACTGAGAAAACCGGACATATTGACGACAGTGTCGTCCTTTTCTTCTCGGATCACGGCTGCACTTTCCGCACGCGGTTCGGCGAGTATAAACGCTCGCCGCACGACTCTTCGATCCGTGTACCGTTCGTGATTGCGGGTCCTGGCTTTGGCCAATCGGCGGTGATCGACGAGGTAGTGTCGCTGGTGGACCTAACGCCGACGCTGCTGGACGCTGCCGGCATCCGGCCACCCTCACGAATGCGCGGTAAGCCGCTGGGGCCGCTGGCACCGGACCCCGATGCGCGCAAGGCGTGGGATTCGACGGCGTACTTCCAGATCAGCCAATCGATCTGCGGGCGAGGCATTCGAACTCGTGAATGGTGCTACTGCGCATTTGATCCGTCCGTGAAGCATGGGAACGCTGAACACAGCGAGCATTATCAGGACTTCGCGCTGTATTCCATCGCGAGCGATCCGAATGAGATGCTCAATTTGGTCGGGCGGCCCGAGTACAAAGATATTGCAGACCAGTTGCGCGAGGAACTGCGGAAGCGCATAATTGCCGCCGGTGAGCCAGAGCCGACCATTACACTAATTCTCTACTACGCATAGAGTGGCTGGTTTTGGGGAGCGGTGACCGGTACGCCGGTTGATCGCAGTTCTATCTACAAGTCCTCCCGATCCACGCTATCCAAATGCACATCTTTCAGCCCTCGTGAAGCCGGAAGATTGAAGTCCGAAACATCCCGCAGTGCAAACGACAGGCTCGTGTTGTTCCGCGGCAATTTCAAACGGAAGGCTGACAAACCAGTCATGAGTTACTCGTTGAGCCAAGAAAACTGCTACCGCTAAGGTGAAGGATTTGCCCGGCGCGAAGCGAAGGCCGGTGCACACTTTCGACTCATGCACACCTCTGCTGTCGCCCGAGGCGGGCATTGTTATTTCCGATCGGTAAGAACAACCACTCCATAAACAGGTAATTTTACTGATCGCACCACGCCCCCAGCGAAAACTTCTTTCATTACCTTGGGCAGCAGTATGGTTTGCGTCCGATGCGAGAAATTCTCGACAATGAATACCTCTCTCCCCATCCCGGCCCGTCGGTAGACCTCTACCCCATCCGGTACTTGTGGCAGGTCCGGCTTCACCCCGCTCGTTGCGAGCATCCACTGTGCGGCTCGCTTCATTCCAGTCGCGTCCATCCACGCTCCAATATAGGTGATCGTTCCCCTCCCAACCTTGCGGGTAATTGCAGCGGGCTGGTTATCCAGCCAGCCGTTGCTTGTGCCATACCGCATCAATACAGTCACGTCCGAAGCTGCGACTGTCAGTTGCTCTTCAAAGATAGATGCCTTGCTTGTGCCCCAGACGCCCGAAACGGATACCGGGTTCTTGAGGCCGAAGAATTGCTCGACGTGGCCACCAAGAATGTTTGCCAGTGGCCCAGGCTGGCGTTCAGGCCAGCGCGCGTTAGTGCTATCCTTCATGCCGGAACGGATACCAAGCACGAGATTTCCACCCTGCTTTACATATTGGATAAGATGGTCCGCATCGGTTTGTGAAATCACATTGAGCGCGGGAGCAACGACCAATTTGTACTTTGAAAGATCGCTCTCCGGCGGAAGAATATCGATTGTGTTTCCCAATTCATGTAGTGGCGTGTAATAACTCAATAATTCATCAATCACGTCATAGCCGTTGCTCATTCGCTGCCAATTCAATGTCCAGCGGCTATCGTACGAATGCAGGATAGCGACCCTTGACTCCAACGTCGTTCCCTGTAACACCGGTCCGGCCTTCTCCATTTCCCGGCCTGTCTGCGCAATCTCTGCATAGATGGGATCGGGCTCGCCGTCCACATCCACGATTGCGCCGTGATTCT
Organism: Occallatibacter sp.; assembly: GCA_035648535.1. Taxonomy (GTDB): domain Bacteria; phylum Acidobacteriota; class Terriglobia; order Terriglobales; family Acidobacteriaceae; genus Telmatobacter. Next base: position 11,149 of record DASRLI010000425.1, read on the forward strand.
GCTCCTGTCCGTTCAGGCCATCTCGCCATTGCCAGTAGCTCACAGCGTCTGCACCGTGACCAATGTCGTGCCAGATCGTGGCGCGCATCTCCCCCTTATCTACGATGGTGCCACCGTTATTCCAGGTCGTAGGTCCGGCGGTCGTCTCCATCACCCAGAAATTCTGATTCTTGAAGCCGCGTGTCAGATCGTGTGTCGCGCCGTTCCGGATCGGGTCAAGATGCCCCTGACTGATCGGATCATCCCATGCCGCGAAATCAAGGTCCCTGGCCACAACGGAATGGTCAAAGCCATCAAACCAGCCCATCATGTTATTGGTAATGTGCTGCCCTGGATCGGCATAGCGGTGAATGGCATCGATCTGATTCCGCTGATAACTGCGCCACGTATCGCTCACGAACCGTTTCCAATCGAGCATCAAGCCAGGGTTGCCATTGGCAGTTTCGATGGGAATCTGGTCCCACGAAGAATAGGTCTGGCTCCAGTATGCGGTAGTCCACGCGCGATTCAGGTTGTCAAGTGTTCCGTAACGCGCTTCGAGCCAACCCTGATATTGAGCCCGTGTCATTGAATCGAAGGAAACAAAAGAGTATTCGTTGTCAATCTGCCATGCAATCACATAAGGATTGTGCCCAAAGCGGCGGGCCAGTTGCTCATCGATCTTCCGCGCCAGCTCTCGGTACTTTTCATTCGCAAAATTGAATTGTCCACGTTCTCCGTGAGCAGCCACTTTGCCGGCTTCAGAAATGCGTAGCGTCTCGGGGTACTTCTCGGTGAGCCAAGCAGGTGGTGCGCAGGTAGGCGTACCGATTACAACGTAGATGCCATGTTTTCCCGCAAGATTGACAGCTCGTTCCATCCAGTCAAGATCGTATTTCCCTTCTTGCGGCTCCAAGCTGCTCCATGCAAATTCGCCCAAGCGCAGCAGGTGCATGTGCGCCTTCTGCATCAGGTCTAGGTCCGCGTTCCAGCGCGACTCCGGCCATTGCTCCGGATACCAGGCCGCACCGAGCAGCAGCGCCGGCGGCGCGGGCGCGCCAGCGAGATGGTCTGAGGACTGACCCTGTACAAACGGATGAACCAATATGAGTACAAGACAGACGCGGCCTATAACTTGTGAACACCTGGAAACTACGGCCATTGCGAAGTTTGTCAATCGAGTTCCTTTTCATGAAATGTCACTGGAAGTGGCGGCCGCCAATTGAAATGGGCACTGGCAACGATTCGCGCCCCTTCTTCGGAATTCCGGCGGTCTGACGTCGCTCCCGTTTCGCGAGCAGGACACGATGCTGGGGGCGGAATGGAATCACAAGCTACAAGTTCTGGCAAAGGCGAGTACGGACCTTCGTCGACAGAGAGTCAATGGCAGGTTCCTCCGAAGTCAAAAAAGCGGACTGTCGTCGCCTCGAATAGAATCTTGGGGAACCGCGGCTTCGGCACCAATGTCCTTCCTGGTCATAAAAAGAGCAAGGTTGCTGCGCAGGATGATATGGGGAGCAAGGCGTCGAACCGGTGCAGGCACCACTCCATTGATAAGGTAATGAAGGAGAAGTTCAAGCGCTGCCTTACCTTGCGTGAACGGCCCCTGAAAAAGAGTCGCAAGCACCTTTCCGGTTTCGATGTAGGGCGCAAGCTCCGGAAAGAGGTGAGTCGTGATCACCTGAATCCGGCCGAAGAGACCCTTTTCCTCGATAGCGCGGAGGACAGGGATGCTGTTGGCGGTGGCGATATAGATCCCCAGGGGAAATGGCTCACCAGAAAGCAGGGCGGCCGCCTGTTGATAGGCTAGTTCGGGCTGGTCGTGTGATTCGATGGCCGGAAGGAGCGAGAGATGCGGAGCAAACACGGCAAGGTTGGCAGCGAAGCCGCGAAGCTTTTCGACATGGTCCACCGTGGTCAAGTCTCCGATGAAGGTCGCAAGCTGCCCAGGCGTGTGGATGACGCGGGAGAAGAGTTCTGCAGCTATGGCACCGCTGGTGTGGGCCTCGACTCCGACGCAAGCGAGGCGCCCGCTTTTGGGAGCGTCGGTTGAGACGCAAATAATCGGCGTACCCTGGCGCGCCAGGGTTTGAAGCGCGGGTGTAATGTGACTCGGGTTGCCAGGCGCTACAAGAATGCCGTCGAACTTCTCATTGGCATCGTTTGTGAGGAGATCCAGATCGCCTTCATCCAGGCGCGGGAAGCTGCGGAAAACAAGATCGATATTCAGGCCGATGGAAGCGGACGCAGCAGAGGTTATTCCGGCTCGTAGTGGATCGTAGAACGAGGCGATATCGCGCGGAAGATAGACAGCGATTCGCACCCTGCGGTTCAGCTTGAGTGAACGTGCGGCAACATTTGGTCGATAACCGACCTGCTCGACCTTCTTTAGGACGCGGGCTCTTGTCGTAGGGTTGATACCGGACCGTCCATGCAAGGCACGATCTACGGTACCAATCGATAGGTCCAGTGACTGAGCAATGTCTTGAATGCTGGGAGGTTTCATGTAGATGCGCTCATAATCCAAATCTCAGTTAGGTAGATTTTACAGCGGTTTATGGCCCTTTGAGGAAGATGAATGGCATGATGTCATTGAGCCGGGATCGTCTTCATAGTGCAATTTCAAGCAAGCATGCATGCAAACTATGTCAACGTCGAATCGCAGCTTTGCGAGAAGGAGGATGAAAACCTATTGCGTTGATCGAAAATCCCCTAAAACGAAGCGAGGGCGATTAGATCGCCCTCGCAGGGTAGACGCAAAATCTCAGTTAAAAGAAGTACTTCCCTGAGAGTTGCAGGAAGCGTGCGTCAGGCGTATTTGATTGGAAGCTCTTGGCTCCAGTGATCAGGCCACCTGTCGGACTTGTGTTGGATGTGGAAGGATTGCTCCACGTTGGGTGATTGAAGATGTTAAAGCCATCCACGCGGAACTGTAGGTATTGCTCTCGGAAGGTTGTGAAGTTCTTGAACAGCGACATGTCAGTGCGCCAATAGCCAGGACCCGCGACATTAAGTGACTTGCCTCCAAGTAAAGCAAGCGCCGTAGCGCGGTCAGTGACTGGAGCAGCATACTGGCATGCCACGCCACTAACCACTGTGCCGACAGGGCTGCCGACCGGACAGATGAGATTGCCCGGCTGTGGGTCGGAAAACGCACAAGGATTGTACCAGTGGGTACGGTTACGCGTACTGGTTGCGCAGTTGGTACCGCTGCCACCGGCCGCAAATGGATCGCCAGTCTTAATAGCCCGAGCGCTTCCGCCTGCGGCTGTTGAAAGCTGACTGCTGACTGAGAATGGAGTACCGGTTTGGGTCGCGAAGACAGCGCTTGTTGACCATCCGCCAATTAGTGTGTCCAAGGCCTTCGAACTGTTCAAGAACTTGCGTCCACGGCCGAATGGGAGCTGATAGTTGCCGTTGAATGTGTAGCGCTGCCGAATGTCGTAAGGCGAGTTTGTGTACTCGGCAGGAATTCCAAGCAGGTAGTAAGAACGATCACCGACTGCAGTGTTGAGTCCCCCAGAAGAGCTGGAGTCATCGAGCGAATGCGCCCAGGTATAGGTTGTCAGGAAATAGAGACCATTCGACAATCTCTTCTCCAGCTTTGCCTGCAGCGAGTTGTAGGAACTGATGCCGGAAAACTGAGTCTGGCCCGTTCCGCCCAAGTCGGGAAATGCCTCATAGGCAAGTGTGCTCGTTCCATTTCTCAACAGCGCCTGTGAAGCATTCGGTGACCAGTAGGTCGAGAGGTGGCGAGACTCATTCCCGACGTAGGCGACCGAGGCCGCCATGCTGCCCCCGAGGATGCGCTGTACAGAGATGCTGTAGTTTTCGGTATAGGGCGTTTTGATGTTGACGTCCGTAGAGTGGAAACCAGGCTGCGAAGGTGCGCTTGTCGTCGTAAGTGCAGGCAGTCCGCTTTCCAAAGTGTAAGAAAGGGCAGGACAGTTTCCAAGTGCGCAGGTTTGAGTCACGGAATTGGCAGTAAGACTGAAGGGATAGTTGGCTCCAAGATTGGAATTGCCGTTGCTTTCGAGGCCGCCGTAGAAGATGCCAAAGCCACCGCGAATTACGGTACTTGGATCAAGCATATAGGCAAAACCAATCCTCGGGGCAAAGTTAGTAGATTGTGTGGACACCATTCGGTTGTTGCCTACGTATTGCACCGAGACGTTGTCCTTGGCAAGCACAGCCAGGAACGACGGTGCGAGTGGGTATTTCTGCTGCGCAGCGATGGGAAGCTGATAGATGCCGCTTCCCTTTCCCATGGCCGAGCTGGTGACAATGAAGTTTGCCTGTTTGTCGCGCGATTCCGCATACGGCTGATACCAGTCATAGCGCACGCCGAGGTTCAGTGTCAGGCTGCGACCGACACGCCAGTCGTCCTGCGCATAAGCGGAGTCATACCACTGCCCGTCGTGAATCGCCGGGGCATTTGTCTCGGCATAGTTCTGCATCTTGTCGGCGAGGAAATCGGCAGCTCCGTAACCTGTGAAGCTGGTTCCGGGGAGACCAGTGTATTGACCGTTAAATGTGTAACTGCCGCGTGGATTCGCCGCATAGGTGTAATAGAAGCGGATATCTTCGAACGCCGCGCCCAGTTTTAGAGAGTGATTGCCGATCGTCTTAGTGACATTGTCAGTGAGTTGAGCAACGTTCTGCGACTCATTGGAAGTTCCCGTTGACCCCCACGACGTCAGATTGCTGATACTCCCAAGAGGGAGCCCGTCAAGGCCGGGGCCAGGCTGAGGTACATTTCCCAGACCCAGCGCACTTGCAGCATTAGGGTTGTTTGCATTGGGTTGCAAGTAAGCAAAGAATCCCCAGTTGTACCCGAAGCGAAGTTCGTTGACAGTCGTTGGACTGAAAATGTGTGTTTCGCTTAACATTCCATTTTCGGCAAGGTTCGTATCATACTGCCCACCGTACGGGCTTCCATCGAGAGCGGATCCCAGCGGCAATGCGTTCTTCTTGATTTCGTGGACATAGCTGAAGCGGCCGTATGCCTGGTCCTTGGAGCTGATGTTGTAATCCAGTCTCTGATCCCAGCGGATCACGTAGTCCTGCTTGGTCACGTTGATGACATAGTTGTTATATGTGTTTCCATTGTTCGCGTTTGGAGCAGGATACAAACTGAGGATGTTCTTTGCTACCGTATTGAGCTGGCCGGCGCAGTAAACATTCTGCTGACCATTGCAGGTAAGCAGGGTCGATCCGCCGCTTCCCGGCTGATACAACGTGATCGGCTTGCTCTGCCCGGTGAGCGAGGTGTTGAGCAATTCTGAAAAGTCGCCCTTGCGCATATTCGCAGTGGGCACGGTATAGGTTCCCGGAGAAGCGTTTATGATCCGGTCCAGTTCCATATCGCCGAAATAGAAGAGCTTGCCTTTGAGGATCGGGAAGCCAAGAGTGGCGCCGAACTGATTCTCGTGGTATTCCGGAACCGTTAGTGCATTCCAGTTTTGTGCGTTCATCTTGTCGCTGCGGAGATACTCCCAAACATTGCCGTGAATCTTGTTGGTCCCGGACTTGATGCTCGCGTTCATGACGGCGCCGGCGGAGTGGCCGAATTCGGCGCTATAGTTGTTGGTCTGGAGGTTGAACTCGGCAAGCGCGTCGGGTGGAGGACGCTGAACGTAGCTGGATCCATTCAGGAAGTCAACTAGGTTGGTATTGTTGTCTACGCCGTCCAAAATAAAGTTATTCTGGGTTGCGCGTTGACCATTGGCAAGAAAGTCGCCCGAACCTGCGCCGCGAGTCCCTCCCATCGAACTTACGGTTCCGGCAGTAAGCTGAGCAATATACACCCAGTTGCGGCCATTCAGCGGCGTGTTGTTGATCTGTTGGGTTTCCATAACTTGTCCGATCGCGCCTGTTTGTGATTCCAGCAGCGGCAGACTTGAAGAAACAGTCACGGATTCAGAGACTGAACCGGGCTTCAACGCCAGATTCACACTCACACGGGACTGGATTCGGACGGCCACGTTTGTTTTGCTGCTGGTGCCAAAACCATTTGCGGTAGCGGCGACAGTGTAGTTACCGATCTTGACTGGCGAAAAGGTATAGATGCCGGAGCCATTTGTATTTTGTTCCTGGACAAAGCCCGTGTCTGTGCTGGTAAGCGACACATGGGCGTCCGCGATTGCCGCACCCGAGGTGTCCGTAACGACACCGGTCACCGCTCCTTGGTCAACCTGTGCCACTAGAGTTTGTAGTCCCACAACAAATACAATGAGACACACAAGCCCCGATAGGCGGATCCATTTCCGCATTTGTTCGACTTGCTTTTCCATGATGGTCCTCGAATTTCAAATAGTCTTCTAGCCCAACTTTCAGCATCTCCTCGCAAGATCGCAGCAGATTTCAGCCTGCTGTGCCCAACTTCGCAGGCGCCTGAGTCAGGTCCATCCGCGACGATCCCCTCGAAATGCCGCCTAAGGATGTAAGAGCTTAAAGATGCAACGGATGCTAGACAAAATGGAAACGTATGTCAAGGGAATTTCCGATGATTTTGTAGCTAATAGAAAACAAATGGGTTATGCGGCGTTAACGTACACAGGATATGGCAATTGGCAGCGCTCGCGTTCAACATGGCATGGATTTGTCAAGGTATCGCAAGCGAGCTCTAAGGACTACAATTGCCCAACATAATTGGCCGGAGAAGAACTGCACGCCATCCGCAAATGAGCCCCATGGATGCTGCCCGCTGGGATCAGTCCCGCCAGCCAGACCCGGTCACCATTACAACCGTAATCTACTTCAGTTGCGCCGCATCCGAGCCCGAGACTGTTGAGTCGCGGTTAAGTGTCTTAAGTCGAGCCGGATTCTTTCGGGTTGCTGATAGAGCAAATGGATTTGGCGGCAACGCCCCAGGAAGCACAAATCTACAATGCTGCGAGACGCATTCACCTCTGCCGCGCAGGACTGCTGTAAGCGCCTGCAACTTAATTCGGAGAACTACACTCAGGCTCCAGCTTAGCCCTGCCGACCCGCTTGCTCTCTGATTGCGGTTCTATCTACAAGGTCCTCGAATCCACTTCATCTAAATGCAAATCCTTCAGCCCCCGTGTAGCCGCAAGATTGAAGTCCGAAACATGATGCAGATCAAAGCGGGGCCCCGCAAAGTTGCGCGGCAATTTCAAGTGCAGTACATCTGCACCCTCGACATCCTGCATCCAGAAAGCAGGACGCAAATCTGGTTGTGACCAGGCTAGTTCCACATTACTGAACTCAATGTTCTTGCAATGGCGCACGAAGAATCCGCTGGCTGGCAGATTCCCAAACATTGTCGGCTCGGGATAATGCTTGATCTCTTCGGGAGGCATGATTGCTGCCATCTCTGCTGTGCCGCCGCCTGCATGGTCCGCGTAGAGTTGGTTGATCGTTATGTCTTCGATCAGATGACCGGGAATGCCACTTATCAGCCCTGCCCCGCCAAAAGTGGACCGCGATTTGTATGAAACCACATTGCTGATGATTACGCGTTTCAAACTGCCTATCTGCAAATCGGCGGGTGCGCGCATTCTGGCTCCCAGACGCATGAAGATGGGCGTGTTCGTGCATTCACGCATGGTTACGCCAGTAAAAGTGATTCCTCCAACAGGCCACCGTCAACGGATTCCAGTGCGAATCCTCCGGAGAGATCGAAGACGCAGTTCGAAATGGTTATGTTCTTGAACCCTGCATTGGATTCGGTTCCGCACTTGATCCTGCCGGTTCGAGGCAGTCTTGAATCTTCCGGCAGCCTCTTCCATGTTCCGTCGAGCATGGATCCCAGCTCGTAACCACCAGTAACATAGCAGTTGGTAATTGTCAGATTCTTGGTTGCACGCAAAATGCCCAGGATGTACTGGCTCTTGGGACAGATCGCATCATCCCAAGGCGAGTTGACACTGCAATTTGAAACCTTGACATTGCGGCAGCAGACAATGTCGATGCCGTCGCGATCGGTGTCGATCTTGAGGTTGTCGATCGTCAGATTGTCGACCCCGGTTACAAGAACGCCGAAGTGTCCACCTTTGAGAATGGAAAAGTCGCGCAAGAGGCCGTTGTGAGCGTTGCGGATTGCAATCGATTTGTTGCCGACGCCCGGAGTTTCCGCCAATGGCAGATCGTGACGACCGTTGCTGAGCCCCTTTCCCCAGATCAGACCCGGCCCAATAATGCCGAAGTTGCTGATGTTCTCGCCCCAAATCAGGCTGTTGTGAAAATGATTGTGCCCAAACTCCTGATACTTCTCCCAAGGCTGATTTGATTCAGCAGGGTCGTACGCACCACTGGTTGCTCCGCCTGCGGGTGTTTCCGCAGCAAGGATCGTGCATCCTTGGTCCAGGTAAAGAACAACGTTACTTCTCAGGTGAATGGAGAAGGATGCATATGTGCCCGCCGGAAAGTAGACCGTGCCGCCGCCGGCTCTGCTTGCCTCGTCGATCGCAATGTTGATCGCCCTGGTATCGATTGTCTTCCCGTCGCCCGCGGCCCCATAGGTGCGTACGTTAAAGAAGCCTTGGGCTGCATTATGGGGTGCTGGCTCGGCTCGTTGCGCGCTCACATCGCTTACTGCGAAAGCGGCAATCGCACTTGATGTTGCCGTTCCGCCCGCCATTCTCAGAAACTCTCTGCGAAAATGATTCATGACTGTTTGAATTCCACTTTTCCGGAAGATACACTCGTTGGTTCATTGCGCGGGGCTGTGGTTCTTCGTAGCAATCGGACATCCAGCCGTTCTGGTGGAAAGCAATTTGGCGAGCTTGGATCGCCGCTTTCCCCCGGGTGCAAGCCCCCGGCAGGATCGGCGCCGGGAGCCCAATGTTGTGACTTACTTCAAAGCTGCGACTTTCGTCAGGGTGAAACCCGCGGCTTGAAAATCGCCATTCATATTTACGTCCAGGCCCCGGTTCATCCAATAAGAGCCGCTGGCCGTGGATGGCGCGCCATTCGTTGCTCTACCCTCGAATGCCTCGAGTTTGTACACGGCATCTTCATCGAGTCCTCTTAACTTGAGCGTCGGATACGGATAGCGCTCGATGCTGGAATGGAGAAATGCAAAGACAACCACTTGCTTTCCATTCCGCGAGACGTACTCGGTCGCTGACCTGTCAGAACCGTCTTCCGGTGGGATGAGCCGGTAGAGCAAACCTCTCTGGATTGTTTCGCGGAGCGTTTTATATTGCGCGATAAGCCGCTTGGCGACGGCGAAGTCTTCCGGCGTGTATTTGTTTAGGTTCGCCCCGACTCCGAGAGCGCCCTGCATGGAAGACAGGAATCGGAATTCAAGCGGAAGGGCGGAGCGATTGGGCAGGTTCGATGAATCGGTAACCCACGCGACCATGAGCCCAGGGCTGTACGGGTAGGTGAACCCATTCTGAATCACGAGACGGTCCACAGGGTTGGTATTGTCAGAGGGCCAGTCCTGGTCGGTGTATCGCATAACGCCCAGGTCGACCCGGCTTCCACCACCAGAGCAACTCTCGATCTCCAGCTTGGGATGCTTAGAACGCAACTCTTCCAGAATGCTGTAGAAGTTCTTTGTGAAGTCATAGTAAACGTCTTTCTGATCTTCCAACGGAACATCGGACCAGCCGGGTTCTGACCAGTTGCGGTTATAGTCCCACTTCAAGAAGTCGATTTCATTCTCAGCGAGTAATTTGTTCAAGAAGCTCATGACGTAGGCCCGCACGTCCGGTCGTGCAAGGTTCAGCACCATCTGGTTTCTGCCTTCCGTATGCGGACGTCCCGGGAAGTTCAGTATCCAGTCAGGGTGATTGCGATAGAGATCGCTGTCCGCATTGACCATCTCAGGTTCCACCCAAAGGCCAAACTCCATTCCAAGGGAGTGGACCTTGTCGATGAGCGGTTTTAAGCCATGCGGAAACTTCTCTTTGTTGACATACCAATCGCCGAGCCCTGCACGGTCGTTCATCCGCTGTCCAAACCATCCATCGTCCATTACAAAGCGTTCGACCCCGATCGAAGCCGCCTTTTCAGCCAACGCGACCTGTCCGGCCTCATCGAGATGGAATGTGGTTGCCTCCCACGAGTTATAAATCACAGGCCGAAGGCGCGGATTGGGAGCATTCGGAACAATGGAGTCGATCTCAAGACGATGCATCAGACGCGATGCGCCTCCAATGCCTTGACTGGAAAAACCGGCAAAGAACTCCGGTGTCTCAATCTTTTCGCCTTTCTTGAGGCGATACCCAAAATCGAAGGCGTTCAGCCCGCCGGTGATGTGCACCTGCTGAAGCGCATCCTGCTCGATGCTGATCTGCCACGATCCACTCCACGCCAGCGCGCCGAAGTAGGCATCCCCCTGTTCTTGATCCTTCGAGATGTCGCGATCGATGACGAAGAACGGGATGTTCTGCGAGCCGGTGGTTCCGCGCCTGCTCTCCAGCACGATCTTGCCTCCACGAATGGCCTCGTCTTGAACACTCCATTCAGCAGCCCAACGGCCCGTAAGGAAGTGCAAATGATAATCGGTGCCGCGCGGCAGGTTGTAAGTACCCGCGGCTGCCTGTTCGATCGTAAAGGCCGCGTCCGACCGATTCTCTATCTCGGCGGAGCGGCGAACAATGCCGGTCTCCGCATCCATTGCATAGTGCAGCGTGACATAAACCTCGCGCGAAATATCCTTCATCACGATGTTGAGCTTGTTTTCCTTAATACTGCTCGAAACGTACTTGAGCGCCAGGTCGCGATTCCCATCGGGAAATGTGATCTTGAGATCCGGTTCCAGAAAAATACCGCCGCCCCAGCCTACAAATTCGTGCTGGGTAAGCGTGATCGGAAGATCGAAGGCGGAATAACCGCGCGGCGAGCGGGCCGCCGGAAATGCGTCGCCGGGAGAGAGGCGCTTGCCCCAGTAAAGTGTCTGGACTTGCTCATGTTCGTTGACACCCAGGACATATGTGACGCCGGCTGCGTCCATCCGGAACACGCGGGTATTTGCGTCATAGGCCACAGGCGCATTGCCGGTTTGGCCAATTGAGGTGCAACTGAAGACAAACCACGATAGAGTGATGGCCAGTCCCATGCGCGCATATCCCAACACCGATGGACGTATCATGATTCGCTCCTTGATCCCGTGAAACTGCTACTGTCGATAGGAAGAACTTGGCCGGCATGCAGCGAGAACTCTCGCACAGCATGGCGATACCTGAGCTTCAGTTGGCCCGAATACCGGCAGTGGATGCGGGCCGATACCAGAGAACTACTGCGCCATTCAATATCCACGGAGTACCCACCGCGCGCGCACAGCCCGCGAATGGAACCTTGCGGCCACGCAGAAGGAAGAGCCGGGAGCAGTTCCATCTCGGACCCCTGTGATTGCAGAAGCATCTCGGCAAGCGCCGCCGTGCCGGCCGTGTTTCCATCGATGGCAAAGATGTTCTGCGAAGCGCCCGCAACGCCGGCCGCAGAGAAGGTGAGCAAGTTATCATCCGCGGCCTTTGCAATTAACTCGATCAGATAGCGGTGCGCCATGTCGCCTTTCAGAAGGCGCGCGTAGAATGCCGCAAAGTTGGCCCTGCCCCACTCTGTTTGCTCCCAGTTGGGAGCACTCACTCGGCGCTGAATTGTGACTTCGGCGGCGTGCGCCAGATCGGGCGTCCTTCGGGGCGATATCTGGTCTTCTGGATAGAGCGAAGTCAGATGAGAGGTATGACGGTGGTTCGGACTTACCTCCTCGAAATCCTCCAGCCATTCTTGCAATTGGCCATATCGGCCGATCTGAAGAGGCGGCAGCTTGCTGCGCGCCTCAGACCACCGCTCCCGCAATTCGGAGTCGGTATTCAGCAGCGTTGAAGATTCCATGCAGATAGTTAGAAGCTCATACACAAACACCCGGTCCACAGTTGGCCCCATCGACTCTGCCGCGTTCTTTCCGTCCGGGGTGCGATACCAGTTCTCTGGGGAATCGGAAGGCCCGGTGACAAGCCATCCATGCTTCGGTTCCGCTACCATGTAATCGAGGAAGAACTCCGCCGCCTGCTGGAACACCGGATATGCGCGAGTGCGAAGAAACTCAATGTCGCCTGTAAAGCGATAGTGCTCCCAGAGCTGCAGAGCGATCCAGACACCGGCCGTGACGTAGAGGCCCCAACCCTGTCCTCCTCCCGGCGCGGTGTAGCCCCATGGATTGGTGACCGTGTGCGCGACCCATCCGCGTGCCCCATACATTTCGGTTGCCGTCGTGCGCCCGCGCTGCCGCAGCAAATCTACCAGGCCGAAAAGCGGCGTCTGACATTCCGATAGGTTGCAGACTTCCGCGGGCCAATAGTTTTGTTGCGTATTGATATCCAGATGGAAGTCGTCGGTCCAGCCCATGGAACTTGCCAAGCCGTCATTCCAGATACCCTGCAACGCGAGAGGTAACGGAGAATCGGCGCGCGATCCGGCAATTGTGAGATAGCGGCCATATTGAAAGAAGAGCGCCACCAATCCGGGATCGGAGGCGCCATTTTCGAGATCGCGCCGCCGCACATCGGTAGGTCTCGCGCTGGGAGCCAATTCCGCGCCTCCAAGGCTTAGAGAAACGCGCCGGTACAACGGCTGATAGTCCGCCAGGTGACGACTCATCAAATCAGCCAGGCTTCGTCTCGCGCTTGCATCCAGAGCCTTCCTGCAAATGGCGGACGGGTCTCCACCCGCGAAGGACGTCCCGATCGCGACCAGCAAGGTGGCTGAGGTTGCACCTTTAATCTCCAGTCCGTCGTTCTGCGGATACAGTTTGCCGTCCTCGGCCAGGGCCTTGATGTGAATCTCAAAGGAAACCCCGGTTTGTCCATCGCTATGTTTCTTTTCTACGGCGCGTCCGCGCAGAATGAGCGTGTTGTTGTCCGAGGCTTCTATGGTGCAAGGCAGATTGTTGGGGTTGAGGCTCAAGAGAAAGCCGATCGATCGCGGCTGGTTGCATCCGAGGTGAACCACCAGCACGTTGTCCGCGTGGGAGGTAAACATGCTGCGGCGAAATACCTTGTTGCCGTTACGAAAGCCAATCTCGGCAATTGCTCGATCCAAGTCAAGGGAGCGCCTATAGCTTGCTGCGTCCTCGATTCCATTGAAGTCCAGGTGAATTTCCGGAAGCGGCAGATTGGTTCCGAAGTTTCGCGAATGGGGCAGCAGGTACCTGCGGCATAGACGATTGGCTTCAGAGTAATTTCCGGTAAACATAAGTTGCCGAATCTCTGCCAGGTGCGTGCGCGCCCCCGGATTCACTTCGCTGGTTCCAGGCTCGCCGGACCAGGCCGTGGACTCGGAAAGGGCAATGCGTTCGCTTGCCGCTCCTCCAAAGACCATCGCGCCCAAGCGTCCGTTTCCGAGAGGCAAAGCTTCCAGCCACCGTTTGGCAGGCTGGGAATACCAAAGCTCCTGTTGATTTGCCCCCGTCAATTTTCCGAAGGCCGGGTCAATGCGAAGAAGCGCCAAAGATGCGGCTCCAGCCCGCATGAAATCTCTGCGTGTGGACACGTTTCCGCTACCTTTCTTTTGCAACTGTATTTCGTACAAAGCAGACATCGGACACAGGTTTGGCTTCGTGCTTAGAACTGAGGCAGTTGCTTGCCGGAACGCATGAGTGTCTATTGTCCCGGGAGATAGCCTGGCGTTCGAACCTCAGTACGCTGATCTGAAAGAGAAGGCAGTTGCCGGGCGCACATTCGGCCGGCACGGCAAACTGCCTTCTGTGACAATCATGCGCTCCTTGAGCGGTTCTCCAATTGCAGTACACCGGAAGTATGATGTCGAGTGGCCTATTCCTCGAGAAAGAGCCACCTTGCATACCCGCAGGCAGTGCACGTGCATTGATGAACCGCTCTTAAATGGCGATGCTCAGAAAAGTAATGCACGAGCCCGTGGAACCTTCGCCACTCGGGAGCGGGTTGATGCAACTCTAACGTCCTTTCGCAGGGACGAACCGGATTGCAGCACCGCCGCCGGGGGCGAGGTGCAGTGTCATGGTGGACTTTGCCGTGACGTTCTCATTGCGGATCACCACATGCTTAGGCTCTGTAGCAGCGTCCGGGCCATCTTCATAAATCTCGGCCACATAGTTGCCTGCTCCCAGGAACTGGAGCGGAACCGAAAGCGTGCGCTGATCCCAATTGGTCATGCTGCCCAGGTACCACTCATCGCCGTGACGCCGAGCAATTGTGGCATACTCCCCAGGAGCACCAGCCAAAACGTGCGTCTCATCCCAGATGGTCGGAACATCTTTCAGGAATTGGAAGGCTTGCTGGCCCTTGTAGTTCTGGGGGCTGTCGGAAACCATCGGGACCGGATTCTCGTAAACCACATAAAGAGCAAGCTGCTGTGCGCGCGTTCCCATTGCCATCGGAGAAGCGTTGCGCGCCACATAGCTCGCCTCGGTAGCGTTGTCAAAGGCGCCAGCCGTGTAATCGAGAGGACCAGCAAGAAGACGCGTGAAGGGAAATACCGAGCGATCTACGGGGCTGTCGCGTCGTCCCACCTTATTGTTCTCCAGGCCCAGCACTCCTTCATAGCTCATCACATTCGGATAGGCCCGCATGAGGCCCCACGGCGTGTGGCAGCCGTGAAAATCAATCATGAGATGATGCTCCGCACCATAGCGCGCCACATCATAGAGGTGCTGGATCCCCTCCTGGTCGTCGCGATTGACAAAGTCCATCTTTATTCCGGCCACGCCCCATTTCTCATACACGGGGAATGCATCCTTCATCTGCCGCAACACGGCGTCAGAACCCACCCAGATCCAGACTTTGACATTCTTGGTTGCGGCGTACTTTACAAGTTCCGGAATATCCACCCGCCCATTCATCTGAGTAATATCGCGCGGCGAAGACCAACCAGCGTCGAGGAAGAAGTACGGGAAACCGGACTCGGCAGCGAAGTCGACGTAATACTTCATGGTCTCTGTGTTGAAGTACTTATTTCCCGAGTTGCCGTCCTTGTCAACGTTGTCAACCCACCAGTTCCAGGAAGCCTTTCCAGGCTGGATCCAGCTTGTGTCCTGCAACCTGTTCGCCGGACTCAGATCCGTCTCCAGATTTGCCTCCACCAGGCGCCCCGGATCATCCGCAACCCCAAGCACTCGCCATGCCGAGTGGTGCGGCAAATCCCCAATCACTGCGTAGGACGGATCATCCCACCTCGGCGAGAGCTTGACGGTGAAGTAATGGCTTGCCCAGCTCCCGGAAGGGTTGGTCACATACATCGAGCTGTTCCCCTCCAAGTCTGCCTCCATCAAAGAGATCCATGCCACGCCTGGCTGATGCAAGAGCGCCGGCATCCCGATGAGAAACTTGCTGGGGATGCCTCCCTGATTACTCAGGGCCGACAAGTTCAAGCGCACATATTCGCTTTCATAGCTGGAACGGTAGCCGGGGAGCGCGAGCACCCATGCCGTATCGTCCTGGCTAAAACGAAATTCCGTATCCTCGGCGCGCAGGTGCAGGCTTGGAATCGCCGCTTGCTGCGGGAGCAGATACCGGAAGGCGATGCCATTGTTGAATGCGCGAACCTCGATCGTCATGGTACGCGCTCCCCGCCTGGCGTCTACGCCGGCCTCTGTGACTTTTACAAGCAGGCTGTTATACGCATCGTGAACATGGCTTACCTTTGAATGGGCGAGGGGGTAGTCTTCTACCCCGCTGCCCGCCTGGCTGTCCGTGATGGTCACGTTCACACCCAACGGCGTTTTGTCGTCCAGCTCGAGGCCGAGCGCTGAATTGTCGATGACAGGTTTGCCGTGAAATGTAAGCGTATACATCAATTTGCCGCTTCCGTTTTCCCCTAGTGAAGCTGACGGCTGGATGGAAAATCCCATGACCAATTGGCCATCGGGGGAGCCTACCTTGGGCGTACTTGTTTGAGAGAAGCCCATCAAGGGAATGGCCAGCGCAAAGAATCCCGCGACGAGTGAAAAATTCATCCGTTTCATCATTTGAAGTTCACCTCAGCATCAGTGGTTGGAATGGCGGCTCATGAGCACAATACCGCTCTCCCCACCGCTTGAGGCCAGAGTATTTGGCATTGTGTACGTTACCGGCAGCCACACTACTCCGTCAAGTAATGGTTGTCAAGAGGAGAAATCAGCACTGACCGGCGCGGCTTGTAGCAGGTGCCGGCAACCCTCGGTGGGACAATTGGATTGCGAGACAGTAATAGGATTTTTTAACAACGAAATCGACTGCCTCAGACGGAACTGTGGCTTTCCATTCACTTCGCCGACTGTCAGGCAGACGACCATCCCAGGACATCCTTCGCTTACCGGATCTGTGCTCGAAGGAGAGTGGCGTTTCCGTCGTCCAGATGCCCTCCCGTTGCATTGAGCCACAGCGGGCTTGAAGGCCCCATTCAACTCATCAACTTGCGCCAAATGTTCGAATTGCCAACTGTGTCGACCGCCCACCGGTAGAAAGCCGACAGCTCAGGTCGCATGGCAGACTCCGGGTTCGTTTCGTGCGTGCCTGGAACCTGTCGAGCCTGTGCTCAACTCCGGCAACCCATGATCAATCACTCGCTATGTGAATGCCGGGTCCGAACTTTGGCCGTTGTGACCAGGCCGCATTCTATGTTGCGACTGGAGAAACGAGCACAATCGCGATTGACAGGCCGCAAATTGACGTGTACGTTACCGACTAGCAATGCAAATCTGCGAACATGCCTAGATGGGTAGATGCCCGGGTTCTGCCCTGGGTGAAATCCTGTTGTCGCTGAGGTCTAATTCCTATGAACGAAATGGAAAAGCTGGCCCCGGTTCGGTGCTGGGAGCAGGAAATAGCTATTCCCTCCTATCCAGTCCAGGAGGCGGATCCCAACCCCATGTTTCTAGAGAAGCGGGTTTACCAGGGAAGCAGCGGGAAAGTCTATCCAAATCCTTTTACAGATCGCCTGGCACTCAAAAAGGTCGACGTCAGTTATCGAACGATCATGCTGGAAAACGAGTTTATCCAGTTGATGATCCTTCCTGAAATTGGCGGACGAATTCACGCGGCTCTCGACAAGACCAACCAATACGACTTCTTTTACAGGCAAAGCGTGATCAAGCCGGCGCTGGTCGGGCTGCTGGGTCCATGGATTTCGGGGGGTGTCGAATTCAACTGGCCCCAACACCATCGCCCGTCTACTTATATGCCGGTTCATGCCACTATCGAGGAGCATTCCGACGGCAGCCGAACCGTATGGCTGAGCGAGCATGATCCCATGCAGAGAATGAAAGGCATGGTCGGCATTTGCCTGTCGCCGGGCAAGGCAATCATTGAGGCCAAAGTCAGGCTGTACAACCGTACGCCTCTGCCGCAGACGTTTCTTTGGTGGGCCAATGTCGCCGTACGGGTTCACGATCAATATCAGTCATTCTTCCCGCCCGATGTAACCTTTGTCGCGGATCACGCAAAGCGCGCTGTTACATCCTTTCCGGTAGCTCGTGGCACTTACTATGGGGTGGATTACAGCCCCGGCACCGATATCTCCTGGTATAAGAACATCCCTGTTCCTACTTCTTACATGGTTACCGGGTCGAAGTACGATTTCTTCGGTGGCTACGATCACAAGCGCCAGGCGGGGATGGTGCATACCTCCAACCATCATGTAGCGCCGGGCAAGAAGATGTGGACCTGGGGCAATGCGGACTTCGGATATGCCTGGGACCGGAATCTGACCGACGAAGACGGCCCCTACGTGGAACTGATGGCGGGTGCTTTTACCGACAACCAACCCGACTTTTCCTGGCTGCAGCCGTATGAGACGAAGATCTTCAGCCAATACTGGTACCCAATCCAGGAGATCGGTCCCGCGAAGAATGCCAATACGCAGGCGGCTGTGAATCTCGAGTTTGGACCAGGGAGCGCGCGCGTGGGGGTCTGCGTGACTTCGCGCCGCGAGGTATGCCTCGTCCTCACTTGTAACCGGCAAATGGTGTTTGAAAAGCGGATTGAGTTGGCGCCCGGCAAGCCGTTTTGTGAAACGATTAAAGCCACTGGAACAAGGCCCGAGGAATACCGGTTATCTGTCCTGGACGCAAACGGCAGCGAGTTGATTGCTTATCAGCCGGAGGAGCCGAGAGGCTGTGAGCTACCGGATCCAGCCTCGGAGCCACTGCCGCCAAATGAAATAACAACCACCGAGGAACTCTATCTTACCGGGTTGCATCTTGAACAGTATCGCCATGCAACCGTCTCTCCCGAGTCCTATTGGCTCGAAGGTCTCAAACGCGAGCCGGAGGATGCGCGGCTGAACAACGCCATTGGGCTGACCTACCTGCGCAAAGGGGAATTTGCCAAAGCGGAAGAGCATTTTGCCTGTGCTGTCCGGCGCCTCACTTTGAGGAATCCTAACCCCTACGATGGAGAGCCGTTCTATAACCTGGGCCTGGCACGCATGTATAGCGGCAATGTCTCGGAAGCATACGATGCTTTTCATAAATCCGTTTGGAACTATGCGTGGCGGAGCGCGGGTTATTATGCGCTTGCATCGATCAGCGCCGGACGTGGAAACATATCTCTGGCGATGGAGCAGGTGAAGCTGAGTCTTCTGACCGACGCTTCAAATCTAAATGCGCGTGCTCTGAAAGCCTCGTTGCTACGACGCTCAGGCCGTGCGGACGATGCGCAGGATGTGATCGACGAAACTCTCGCGCTTGATCCGCTTTGCTTCCGCATGATGGCCGAGCGCTCCCTTCCGGGCCGTGAACCTCGAGACCTGCGCGCATTTATCGCTGCGCTGGAGGGAGACGTTCAAACTCTGCTGGACGTAAGCTACGACCTTGCCTGGTCCGGTCTCCGCGACGATGCCTTCGTGCTGTTGCAAGCTTGCAGCCAGGAGCCGTGCTTTCGGCATCCGATGGTCTTGTACACGCTTTCGTGGTTGGCCGCTTTGCTCGGTCACGGCCCGCAATCTCAAGAGTACGCAGCGTTGGCTGAGGCGGCTTCTCCACGCTACTGTTTTCCGGCGCGCATCGAGGAGATGATTGTGCTTGAATACGCGATTGAACGACACTCGTCGAGCGCGAAGGCCAACTATTATCTCGGCAATCTCTACTATGACAAGCGGCGCTATGAGGATGCCATCCGCTGCTGGCAACGGTCAATTGAATCGGACGACGGTTTTTCGATTCCCTTGAGGAATCTCGGGATTGCGGAATTCAACGTAATGCACAACCCTGAAGCTGCCAACCGCATGTATGCGCGCGCCTTCGCGGCGAACCCCCATGATGCGCGCGTGTTGTACGAATGGGATCAGTTGAAGAAGAGGGCCGGACTAGCTTCGCCGCGCCAACGGTTGCGCTTCCTTGACGAGCACCAGGCGCTGGTGGAGTGCAGGGACGATCTGACAGTGGAGTACATCACGCTGTTGAACCAGTGCTCCGAATGGCAAGCTGCATTGGACCATTTGAATGCGCGGCAATTTAGTCCCTGGGAGGGCGGCGAAGGGCTGGTGCCTGCCCAATACATGCGCGCCCATCGGGGATTGGGGCGCGTGGCGCTGGCGGCCGGTAAGCCTGCCGATGCTCTCGGGCACTTTGAGGCCGCAAGACATTATCCTGAGAACCTTGGTGAAGGTAAGCATCTGCTCGTATTGGAACGCGATTTGGATTACTTCTCCGGTCTGGCGGCGTACAAGCACGGGGACTCAGCCCTCGCCCGGCGCTTCTGGAATGCAGCAGAGGCGCCGCTCGCGGCCTTCGGAATTCACTCCTGGTTCCAGGCGCTCTCGCTGCGCGAACTGGGCAACGAAGAAGAGGCGCGCGTTGTTCTGACAGGGTTGTCGGAGTTTGCCGCGAAGCAAATGAACACAGAGCCAAGGATCGATTACTTCGCAACATCGCTGCCTAACCTGCTGCTGTTTGAAGACGACCTAGTCAAGCGGAATCTTGTGGATTCGGTGTTGCTTAGCGCGTTGGCAAGTCATGGACTAGGCGATGCAAAATCGGCTGTCCAGCAGCTCGAAGAAGTGATTGCTCTGGACCCCAATCATTACTATGCAGCCGAGTTGCTTTCTTGGATTCAATTGGAAGCAGAAATGACACTCTACGCAGCTGAGGTCGAATCCGCGCCATGATCACACCCGCTCTTGGTTCGCGTTCAAGTGCGAAGCAGCATGGATCCTTCCGCAACGTGTATTTGTGGTTGGCCGCGGCATCTGGCGCGTTAGGCGGCCTGTTGTTTGGCTATGACTGGGTAGTCATTGGCGGCGCCAAGCCATTTTATGAACTCTATTTCCATCTTGATTCGCCAGCCCTCGAGGGCTGGGCGATGAGTTGTGCGTTGACCGGCTGCCTGATTGGAGCCGTCAGCGCCGGAGGCCTGAGCAACCGCTTCGGTAGAAAGCGGCTGCTAACCCTGGCCGCAATGGTCTTTGCGGTTTCGTCGCTGGGAACCGGGCTCGCTGTGCACTTCGCCACCTTTGTGGCGTGGCGGATACTGGGCGGTTTCGCCATCGGTCTCGCCTCAGGCATCTCTCCCATGTACATCGCAGAGATATCGCCGGCGCACCTGCGCGGCACTCTGGTATCTCTCAACCAGTTGGCAATCGTGTTTGGAATCCTATTGGCGCAGGTGGTGAACTGGCTGATCGCCCGGCCCGTACCGCCCGGCGCCACTGCTCACGAGATTCTCCTTTCGTGGAATTGCGAGTGGGGTTGGCGCTGGATGTTTGCGGCCACCGCTGTTCCTTCTTTTCTGTTTTTGATCGCCACCTTCCTGGTTCCCGAGAGCCCGCGTTGGCTGGCGGCCAAGGGTCGCGGCGAACAGGCTCTTGCCGTACTTGAGCGCCTCGGCGGTTCGGACTACGCTCGCCAGGTCATGAAGGACTTCAATGCCGCCAATGGCGCACAGCCTCCGAGGCTGTCTGTGTGGCGTGAGCTTTCCTCGCCTGGCATGGCAAAGGTTCTTGTCCTAGGCATTACGCTCGCGGTTCTCCAGCAGTGGTGCGGCATCAACGTAATTTTCAACTACGCCCAGGAGATATTTGCGGCGGCTGGATATCAAGTCTCCGATATGCTCTTCAACATCGTCATCACAGGCACAGTCAATGTTGTGTTCACGCTGGTCGCCCTGGCCTTCATCGACCGCTACGGAAGGCGTTTCCTCTTGCTTTGCGGAGTTTCCGGGCTGGTGGTAATATACACGGCCCTGGGCACGCTCTACCGTCTGCATCTGCAAGGCAAACCCATGCTGGTCTTGGTTCTCGCAGCCATCGCCTGTTATGCCCTGTCTTTGGCGCCGGTCACTTGGGTGGTGATTGCGGAGATCTTTCCCAACCGCATCCGCAGTAGTGCCGTATCGGTTGCAGTAACCGCCTTGTGGACCGCGTGCTTCCTTCTAACCTACACATTTCCTCTCTTGAACTCCGCACTGGGTGCCAGTGGCGTCTTCTGGACTTATGCGGCAATCTGCCTGGCAGGCCTGCTATTCATTTACTTCCGCCTGCCGGAAACACGCGGAAAGACCCTTGAAGAAATCGAAACAACGATCCGGGTGAGTAGATAATGGGACGGAATTGGGATCGCACCAGCGAGGTCAATCGAATATGGAGGAAGTCTACCAATTGCTCCTTTCCCACAGCGGCAATATAATCCGTGACTTGGCTGGGCTCGCTCCGGAAAGCTCGCGAACGAAGGCCTGTTCACGCTGCTTGGCTGATGGCAGCCTCTGCAGTGTGACCATGCCTTGGATTCTCTTGCGCAATCGGAGCCGGCCCAACCCGATTCTGATCGCCAAGCACGATCCGGCCGGAAAGTCACGGTGACTCATGGATCCCTCGAGGCGCAATCTCCTGAGGACGGCTGCGATATTAGTAGTTGATCAATGGGCTGCCGCGCGCGGCCTCACCTTTCCAAGCCGATCGGTTGAAAGCGCGACACGAAGAGTTATTGTTGTGGCCTGCGGCGGAATGCGCCGCGCACTTCTTTGCCTGTCCAAGCCAAGCCTGCGCGTTTGGTTCTCCTCCTTTTGCCGAAAAGTCTGCCGATTGATCCGTCAAGTAGATGGCAGCACTGGGATCCGCGCGGATATGATATCAAGATCGAGGGCGATTCTCGCGGGCTCGTTGAATTAGTGATCGGGGGCCGCCGGCCCAAGTTTCCCGGCATGACTGACTTACTTGCCCGGCAAGGTATCGTGGAGAGCTCTGACTTATGGCTCATCGATGCGGAAACAAAGCTCGACGATCTCCTTTCTGCGCCTTCGACTCTTGCGGCATCGGCCCCGAGCTATGCCGCTCTTATTCCATTTCGCGACAAGTTTCTGGCCGAGCTCAACACCATCCCCAAGAATCTTGAAGCCACCGATCAAATCATCGCGGCGCTGCGCCATAAGGACTGGGAAAGTTCGTGGTCCAGCCTACTCGCCGCGGAACCCAGGCTGCGGAGCTTCATCGTCGATCTCTTCCTCAGCGGAAACGGCGCGCTGATCTTCTCCAATGCCTTTGTGGAATGGGCGGCGAGCGAAGCGCTGCGCAGGGCTCGACCGCGAGTTCTCGTTGCACGGTTTGGTATGCGCAGCAAGCCCAAGCCATTTACGGGCATCGCCATCTTTGAAAATCAGAGAACAATCAGTTCGCTTCCGGAGACCGACGACCCCGAAAACAGCGCCATTGACGCCATGATTCTCGCCCGTTACGCCTGGCTCGCCGCCATAAGGTACCCGGAACACGAACAGACCATCTGCCTCTGCGTCTCGGAATTTCTGAATTCGGCCTATGTCATTCCACCGCCGGGGGACAGTCCGCGATGGATCGCGGCTCAAGCGGTAACGCCTGAAGAGATTTACACGTGGATTGCGGCCCTCCTTGCAACATAGGACAGGTCTGTAGAGAACGCTGAGCCGCATCTGCCCAAGATCAGATTCGGCGTTTCGCCAATTTCGCCGGTACGTGAATGCCTTCCGCAGCCAGTTCTTCCTTGATTGCTCGAAGCATCGGAAACTCGGCGCCGTCGTAATGGCCCAAGGAAAGGCCTACCGCTCCATTTTGCAGGCTAATCTTCACACCTTCGTGAATGAGCTCCGGGGTAGCCTTGGGCCGCACGGCGACGCCGGCGATGAATGGGAAATCCGGCCCGATGGCTGCCCGCTCCGCGGCAAACCACTCCCGCTTGTGGTCCATCATTGAGGGATATCCTTTCTGCTCGCTGTAATCCGAGTTACGGATCGAGTCCCACACCTTCGTAAGTCCTCTCAAGTCCATTCCGTAGTCCACCGGATGTTCATACGCATCATTGAAGCGAAGCTCGATGTTCGGACGGATGGCATGCACGCCATCGCGCATCATCTTGTAAAAGCGGATCAGAGATGTCTGCCGGAACCTCTGCCACTGTTGCAACTCTGCCGCAGATTGAGGATCCGTAAGCAGGACAGACTTGATCCTTGCCAGGTCGATGCCCTCCGAATGGGCAACTTTCATGCACGAATCGCAAAAGCAGCCCCCCGTTTCGGCTCCCCCGGGCATGAAAGGAATCATGCATGTCTGCACGAAATCCACATCGTAATTCGCAGTGAGGTCTGAGAACAGCGCGAGTGCATAATCCTGTGCGTCCCTGTTATTAGGGCAAAGCGGATACGCTCGGCCTGCGACTTTGCGGGGCGTGCCGTTTATATTGCGCTGAACACAATCCGTGTACTCTCCCTGACCTTTTTCGAGACTCATTAACGTATGAGACAACTCCGCCCCGGTCTTGAGGCCACGTTTCCGTGCCCCAGTAATAAGAACTTTCAGCCAGTCTGTCTCACTCAGCCAGCCGTTCGCAGAAAGCTCGGGCTTGATGCGCTTATATAGCTTCGGGTCAGGATGCCAATAAATCTTCGAGTCCTCTGCCTGCCAAGTTTTGCGCACTGGGTTATGAGGAAACGTGGGGCTGGTCAAAGGCCGCTTCTCATAGTGCATCAAGGCCACAAGATAAACCGAGTTCACTCCGGCCATCTGCTGAAGATTATCCAGGATTTGCTCGATGCCTTCATCGTGCAGATCCCACGCATACAGGCTCGAGGCCACCTCGAATCCACCGGTGCGATATCCGTTGCGCCCGATGGCCGCATAGGCAGCCGGTGTAAGCGCCGCTGCCGCAAGCGTCTGGCCTGAGAGCCCCAAAAACTCACGTCTCGTAGGCCTGGTGGACGTGTTGAACGTCGATACAGTCTCCAAATTCGCAAATCTCGAGGAGTGAGCGTTGTTGGAATTGGATGTTGCCTCAGCTGATCCGCAATCCAAAGCGGGCACGTTGTTGTTTTTGAATCTCATCGAATGATAGTCCTCTACTTATGAAGAAAGTGAATTCTTTTGCGCCAGGAACATATAGGAAGCCGCCAGCAGGTGTCAAGGATTTCCTCTTGCACTTGACCGATGGCCTTACGAATGCGGTCTCACACTTCGGCAATGAACCGGGGAGATTTCGCTCTGCTAACGCCGGGAGAGCGACAAACCGCGCAGCAAATCTGTCGGGCCGGCCTGGCAGTCCACTGCCCATGCGGCATGGTTGAAGTTGGATCGAGCGCCCTCATCGATTCCAGGCTACCTAATTTGCCTTTTACCTTCTTTTCTGGTTGCAAGCAAATCCTGGAAGATGCACACTTGATCATAACAATTCTTGTATTAATAATGCGCCTCTGACCATCACGCCCTCTGTCAATCGCCGCCCCAACCGGGAACTCAGGAAATTGGCGAAGTGGGTTTCTACCAACGAGGCACACCTCGGGAGAAAAGTCATGACATGCAACTTCACTCCAATGTACTTGCCGGAAGGATAGCCTCTATGGATCTCCGAGTCTTCTTAAAGGATGTTACTGCGCCTGCGGCCGTCACTGCGGGTCTACCGGCTTTGGGAGCCAAGGTTGACTCGCTTGTGGAAAGCCAAAAGATGATTGGCCTCCAGGTCGGTGCAGTTTCATTTGCTGACGAGGGCGCAGGGAAGTTACTCGACGAAGTGCGTTAGTTGGTTGGCACATTGCACTTAGTCTTTGAGCTTAGAGAGGATCATGGCAAGTTACAGCGGGTCTCCAATTTCTTTGCACCGGAAGCACGATGCTCGATGGCGTTTTCCTCACGAAGAGGCTACTTTGCGCACCCGAAGCCTGCGCGCGCGCATTGGAGAACCACTCCAGTAGAGGTGATCATGGCATTCCAGGATTTGTTGCAAAGCATTGTTACTGGCCCGATCTCGAAACGAGCTATCAGTAACCCCGCGGTACTCAACGAAGCCTATAACTACTCGCTGCCAAGCTCGTTTTCACGCGGGATGCGCATTGACCTGAACGGGCTAGTGATTCTTCTTATCTCTGGTACGGCAAGTATTGATGAACACGGCAAATCCATTCACATCGGTGACATTCGCGCTCAGACTGTCCGAACCTTCCAAAACATTTCCGCGCTGCTTGCGGTGGAAGGCGCCACATGGAAGGCTATTGTTCGCACCAGTTGCTATCTGCGTGACATGGATTGTGACTATGCGGCATTCAACGAAGTGCGCACCACGTTCTTTAAGCAACAAGAGCTTGATCCGTTACCCACCTCCAGGCATCCAGGCAAAACTCTGCCGGCCCGAACTGCTTGTCGAGATTGAGGCAATTGTCATGTTTCGACATGCACTCAAGACATAAGGTGCGCAATATGAGCACGCTGGAAGTACAACGACAATCTCGCAGCTTTACGGCTGGTCTTAGCGTCATGTGTGTCCCAAGCCGGCGACGCCGGGCGAGGAAGCCGACAGGCTGCTGGCTATTCGCTCTGCAGCTAATTTGGGTTATTGTCGGCACACTCGGTCATGCCACCGCTCAGGTTAATGGTCAAGGACAGATACCGTATCTTGGCTGGAGCAGTTGGAGTCAGGAGGCCTTTAAGGGTGAGAGTTGGCTAACCGAGGCCGAGGTTAAAGCACAATCGGACGCACTGAAGTCGTCCGGGCTGCAAGCGCACGGATATGTGTACATCAATATAGATTCGGGATGGCAGGGTGGATTCGACGAATATGGGCGTCCCACCGCCAATCTGGCAAAATTCCCCGATGGCTTGGCGGCTACAATCCAGTACATCCATAACAACGGGCAAAAGGCAGGAATTTACTGGATCCCGGGAGTACAGCAGCCCGTATATAGTTCCAATCCGCCGATCCTTGCGACTCCCTACTCCATTGATGATATTGTTTTGCCAAATATTCCAGGCAATGCATTCAGCTTTGGTCAAAACAATCCCTGGCATAAGAAGATCGACTTCACACGGCCAGGGGCGAGTGAATACATTCAATCGGTTGTTAATCTCTTTGCATCTTGGGGAGTCGATTTTATTAAATTGGATGGAATTACTCCAGGATCAGATCACGACGATCTAATGATCGATAACAGGCCAGATGTCGCTGCCTGGTCGCAGGCTGTTGCCCAATCTGGGCGCCCAATGTGGCTTAGCGTCTCATGGGCTCTCGATCACTCCTATCTCAGCTTTTGGCAGACATACTCCAACGCTAGAAGGATCGAAGACGACGTGGACTGCTATTGCTCCACACTGACGAAGTGGACCTCGGTCTCACGGCGATTCGCGGATCTTGTAACCTGGCAAAGCGGTTCCGGGCCGGCATTGGGTTGGAACGATCTAGACTCGCTGGACATCGGCAACGGAAGCGTGGACGGCTTGACAAGCGACGAACGGAAGAGCGTTATGTCATTTTGGGCAATCGCGAATGCTCCTCTTTATATAGGAGATGACCTGACCCAATTGGACTCCTTCGGGCTGCAGCTCTTGACAAATGATGCGGTTATTGCAGTAGATCAGTCGGGTGTGCCCGGCACTCAGATTCAGGGAGGCAATACACCTGTTTGGGCCTCTAGCATAGGCGGCGGCGTCTATTATGTGGCGATGTTTAATCTCAACGACAGCAGCAACACTATAATTGCAAACTGGAGCGACCTGGGCTTCTCCGGGGCGGCGTCCGTGCATGATTTATGGAGTGATTCTGACTTAGGGGTGTTTAATGGAGCGTTCAGTGGGGTCGTCAACTCACATGCATCCCAGTTGCTTAAGGTCACCGTCTCCAATTATGGACTGACACCTCCGACAATTGCTCTAAGCGCGTCGACCGATAGAAGCACTGTCGGATCTCCAGTAACAATTACAGCTATGGTCTCTTCTCCCTCAGGAACGCCGAGCGGATCCGTCAACTTCTATGTTGGATCGAACCGGTTGGGAACCGGAGCCCTAAGTACAGGCATCTCAAGTTTCACCACAACAACATTGCCGCAAGGATCAGATTCCATTACGGCCGTGTACCTAGGGGATAACCGCTTCGGAACAGTAGCTTCCGATCCACTGATCATACAGATCGATCCGCCTTTTGGAATCACAGCTTCGCCGACGTCGCTCTCAATGACCTCACAGGCAAAGCAAACAACCTCTCAACTCACAGTTACTCCCGGGGATCGCTCCGCCACATTGGGATTTGCTTGTTCAGGGCTGCCCTCCTGGCTTACTTGCAGTTTCAGTCCTGCGATACTTGCCCTCGCAGGTGTTTCGACGCCACAGACGGTCGTCATGACAGTCTCGAACTCGAACGTATCAGCAAGGCTCCCAGTCAGCACGATTGGAACCCGGCAAAACGTAGCCGCATGTTTGCTATGTGTTACTTTTCCCATGTCAGTGGGATTCTTCCTGTCAACTCGGAAGCGAAAATCTTTGACGAAATTGTTAGGTATCTCGATCTTCGGGGTTGTTGTGATGGGTATGGGGGGGTGCGGCAATTCCACCAACTCATCTTTCTCGCCGGGCTCCGTACCTATATCAACATTTAGCTTTAGTGTTAACGTAACCGCAGGCACAACACTTCTGCAGACGATTCAGTATTCTGTGGTTGTTCAGTAGACGATGAACTGCCCGTCACGCCAAGCTCAGATCGTTCATGCCGCAAGGAATTCTGAGTCATACCGCAGCCCCAACAGGATCGGTGAAGCTCACCTGCGCAGGGAAGGCGCCGCTGAGCAGTTGTCAAAACCGGGACTGTTGTTCGATCGTGAAGTGTACGTACACGTCATCCCTATCTATATGATTAGAAAGTTGATGATATGCATTCATTGAATTCAATTGACATACGTTAACGGAGCAGCTAGGATTCTTTGCAATTCTCTCCATACACAAGTTGGTGCGATCGTAACTGAAGCCACAGATTGAACAGGGTGCAAGAAGGCCAAGATAAGCCCATTCCCAACAGCGGGAACGCTGACGAACGGGAAAGACACTGTCGACACAACACTTTTTATTGCCAAGCACCTTTGGCAATGCATTCACGGCGATGCCGGCCAATGCATCTCTGCCAGCCGATCTGAAGAGTGGATCGATGCCGGCTCGACAGACGCGCAGAGCGTACATCGTAGAACGAGGATGATAAATCGCGGGGCCAGAGGCCCAACGAAGTCGATGAAAATGAGGATTGGGATGAAGAGCCGCCGTGATTTTTTGAAGGAAACAGCCGCGGGGGCATTCCTGTTGGGTGCACAGAACAAATTTGCATCGGCCATCGCATTGAACCAAACCACGCATGCAGGCAAGTCACGAATTATCAAGGCTACCGACGAATCGCTGCGTGGCCAACGCAATCAACCTGACGAAAAACGAGTGCTGGACTTACTGGACCGCGCCATGGCCGCATATACCGGACGCGACAAGCCGGTGGAAGCCTGGAAGCGCATTCTGCCACGGGACGGCCAGGTCATTGGGTTGAAGATCAACTGTGCGGGCAGCAAGGGGATCTCGACACACCCCGTGTTGATCGACGCGATAGCCGAGCGGTTGCAGCAAGCCGGCATCCGGCCCGGCAACATCGTGGTGTGGGATCTCTCCGCGAAGTGGCTTGAATCCGCCGGCTTCTCTATCAAGACCGATCCTAACCGCGTCCGCTACTATGGCGGCGATACGGCGGGCTGGGAGGAAGAACCGGTTGCGTGCGGCCCAGTGAAAATCCATCTGGCCAAGATCCTAACCCGAGAGTGCGCCATGGTCATCAATCTCCCTGTACTCAAGGAACACGGCATGACTGGCGTCACATTTGCCATGAAGAATCTGTACGGAGCGGTCCAACACCCGCAGGATCTGCATTCAGGACGCGGTAATCCGGGAGTGGCCGACTTGCATCGCATTCCCGTGGTTCGCAACAAGGTCTGGTTTACAGTCGGCGACGCGATCTCGGCCCAGTACGAGGGCGGGCCCGGCTTCCGACCCGAACATGTCTGGTATTCTAATGCGCTCATTGTCGGAGAAGACCGCGTTGCGCTCGACACCATTGCGTGGCAACTGCTTGACCGCAAGCGTGAGGAGATCGGCCTGCCCACCTTGGAGGCCGCTGGCAAGCCACCGAGCTTTATTGCAACCGCCGCAGACAGCCAGCACAATCTCGGCACCAACGATCCCAAACGGATCAGCCTGATGGAGATTTGACCAGCCGAGTATAGACTTTTGGTTGCAATCGTTTCCAATACCTGCAAGGACAAAGCTCACTTTCGGCTCACACGGGCGAAGTTGCATTCTGCCGATTCGAAATATGCTTCTATCGCTTGCATGAGTTGTTCACAAGGAAGGCTAGATGAAATATCTTCGTGGATTTTTGATTTCCGCTGCAACGATCTGCTTTGTTGCCTCTGTTCATGCTGAACGCACACCTGCTCCTGAGAAGGGCGAAATTGTTCTGCAAAACCGGTTCGTCACGGTCGCGTATCACATCAATACCGGCGCCATGGATGTGACATGGCGTGACGGCCATAAGCTGCGGAACCTGCAGAGCGGCGCAGAGCTGGCGGATGGACGGACATTGACCACCTCTGCCTACCAACGCCATGTCCTCGGGAAGGATGTGCAGATCGACAAAGCCACTTCATCTCACGAATACACCATTACCAGCTCCGCCACGGATAAGCCGAGTCTCTTGCAGCACATTTGGATTTACGATGACAAGCCGTCCATTGCAATAGCGGCGGAACTTGAAGGCGAGGCCGCTTCCATCGGGACGCGCCATTTCGATGCTGTCATTCTCAAGGGTTCCAATTCCATCGAAGTTCGGCACGATGCAAGGCTGCAGGTACTTCATGTGCCATTCGATAACGATATGTGGTTCCGCTTCAAAAGCGCGCCGATTGAAAGTCTGAAAGAAGGCGAAGTCTTTTCAAGCAACGAAATGACGGCATTCTATGACAATGCCAGCCGCGAAGGAATTGTTCTGGGGTCGATAACGCACGATGTCTGGAAGACGTCAATTGATCTGCGCTCCTCAAACGGACAGATCGGTGACCTCGATGTGTACGGCGGCATCTCCTCGCCTAACGGTGTGCGCACCGATACCCATGACACCGTGCCGCATGGCGTGGTTCGAGGAGCGCGCGTCCTTTCACCGCGCATCTACATTGGATCGTTTGCCGATTGGCGCGATGGTCTGGAAATGTATGGCGCCGCCAATGCAGCAATACAGGCTCCACTGATTTGGCCAGGCGGCGTTCCGATGGGATGGAACAGCTGGGCTGCCTACGCTTCAAAGATAAACGACCATCGTTACCTCGGAGCCGCACAGTTTGTCGCCGATACACTTCAGCCCCAGGGCTTCGGACGAAACAAGATCGTCTATATAAATCTCGACTCATTTTGGTCGAATTTGGACGCCGTTCAGTTGGCCGATGCAGTCGCAACTATCAAAGCCATGCACACGGGGCAGATGGAACACGCTTTGCCCCGGGTATCTACTGGGCTCCATTCGCGTACTGGTCCGACGACTTGGATGCCTGGGTTGAAGGCACCGGAATGAAGTATCGCTATCGCGATATCCTGCTAAAAGCACCGGACGGATCGCTGCTTCCCAAGGTTGATGGGGGGCGCGCAGTCGATCCCTCACATCCCGGGGCGAAGGAGCGCATCAGCTATTTCCTTCAGCATTTCCAGCAACTTGGTTTCGAGTTCCTCAAGCTTGACTTCCTTTCGCATGGATCGCTTGAAGGAGCGCACGCCGATCCAGCAGTTCAGACCGGAATCGAGGCCTACAACCTAGGCATGCAGCAAATTGCGCGAGAGAACGGAAATCGCATGTTTCTGAGCCTTTCGATTGCACCTCTGTTTCCTTCCGGGTACGGTCATGCGCGGCGCCTTTCTTGCGATACCAAGGGCCACATCGACGGCGCCAAACAGTCCACGGAGTATATGCTCAATTCCCTCACTTACGGTTGGTGGACTAACAAGAGCCTATATATTGCGGATCCCGACCACATCGTTCTTGGCGAGCACGCCGATCAGGGCGCGCGTACTTTGACCGAAGGCAAGAGCCGCCTGATGTCCGCCATTATTAGTGGCGGGATGATCCTTGACAGCAGTCGATTGGCAGACGACGCTCAGGGTCGTGACTTAGCAAAAGCTGTCTACAATAACCGCAATCTGTTCAATGTTGCCGCCGATGGGCAGGCGTTCCGACCCGTGGAAGGTGACACTGGCGACAGAGCTGCCACGGCGTTTGTGCGGCCATCTGCGGATGGGGTTTATCTCGCCGTGTTCAATTATGACGCCAAAGAGTCGCAGACAATTACGTTGCCCCTCGACCGCATTCACGCAGCGCTCAGTGCGGCGGAAGCTCTTAGCGTAGTGGATGTCGCAACCGGCACGGCACTTCCTGTTCCGCATGGCTCGTTATCGCTTGAGTTACTGCCGGCCGAGTCGAAGCTGCTTGAACTTAAGTGGAAGAAATAGACAGATCACCTGTCAGGCGGAGGGAGCGAGACGATTGGGGCATACCGGCCATTTCGCGCTCTATCCGGTCTGGAACTTGCAGTAATAACTCTTGTCTTGCGCTGATGGCCAACAATGCCGGGGCGGAATTGAAATGCGCAAGACCCCATTTGCGAAGAACAACATTTTATCGCTCATGCACCTGAATGTTCAAAAGCTGGAACGGTTCTCCAACACACGCGCACTGCCTTGGGTGTATGCAAAGTGGCTCTTTCTAGAGAAGCAGCCACTTGGCATCACGCCTTCGGTGTACAGCAATCGGATAGCCGCTAAAACAGCGATTTCCAAATCAGAGGGAAGGTGATCCGTGAAAACTTTATTTCGTGGCGCGTGCTTGCGTCGGCTCTCTTTGGGTTCCTCATCCGTTGTCCTGTTGGCGGGCTCGTTGGCTCTCGCGGCACCAACTGCTTCTTGCTTCGCAATGGGCAGCGACATAGAGAAGCTGGACAATCCGCCGACCACTGCGTGGAAAGACGGCCGATTCAATGTCGATGTGAAGCAAGTGGTTGGGCGTTCCGATATCGTCTTGAAGAGACCGGGATTTGTGCGCGATGAGTCGATGCCGCTCGGGAATGGCAGGCTTGGTCTCGGCGTGTGGTCGCAGGACGGATACACAGCGCAATTGAATCGCGAAGATACGTTTCCCAAAAGACTTTCTCCGGGCCAGGTTGTACTTCCCGGTCTAAGTAAACTTATCCATGCCGCAGATTTCGGTGCGCGACTCGATCTTTATAACGGAGAATTCGTTGAGCATGGTGGCGGCATGACCGCGATTACGTACGTCGATGCGAAAGTCGATGTGATGGTCGTGGAGGTCAGCGGTGCGAATCCACAAGAATCACAAACGGCTGAGCTCAAGCTTTGGGCCCCTCGAAAACCTGAGATCGAGGCAGACGGAAAGATAGGATCGTTGGCAGAAACATGGCGTGATACGGAGGAATTGGGCGCGAGCGGGAGCACATTCGGTTCGCTGGCCGCGATTACTGCCGAGGGGCGGGATGTTCATGCCCAGCAAACCGGCCCACGCTCGGTCCAGATCAGCTTCCGGCCAAATGCCGATGGTACCTTCAAGCTTTTCATCGCGTGTCCCGAATGGAGAGGCGGAGATGCAATTGGGACATCGTCAGCCTTGGTCGAACAGGCGGCGAAACTCGGAACCCAGGAGCATCGCGCGTGGTGGAATGAACTTTGGTCGCATGTGGATTTGATCAGGATGTCTTCCGCGGATCAGGAAGCGGAGTACTTTGAGAACCTCCGCATGATCGATCTGTTCACAACAGTTGCAGAAAGTCGCGATCGATTCCCCGGCGGGCAAGCCGGCATCGGCGATTTGTTTTCATCCTATAAGGATGCCCATTATTGGAGCCCATCCGGGTGGTGGCACTGGAACCTTCGCATGCATGTGTCTGCTAATTTCGGCGCAGGCCTGGCACAGTTCAACGAGCCATATTTCAATCTCTACAACGATAATCTCGACAACATCGCGCATTGGACCAAGGAACATATGACCGGACGCCAAGGCGTTTGTGTCCCTGAAACAATTCGCTTCAATGGACAGGGTTACGAAAACGAATACTGGCTCAAGAGCCAAGGCATCAGCTGCAGCGATGATTCGCGGCCGTACTTCAATACCCGCACACTTTCGACAGGTCCAGAGGTAGCTTTGTGGGCATGGCAGCAGTATCAGTTTACCGACAACCGCGAGTTTCTGGAAACTCATTACAAGCTGATGCACGATGCGACTCGATTCCTGCTGAGTTATGCGCGTCGCGATGAGGCTGGGAAACTGTATACCTATCCGTCGAATGCACACGAGTCAAACTGGGATGTTGTCAATCCCACGACGGATGTTTCCGCGATGCAGGCCCTGTTCCCGATGATGATCAAGGCCGCGACGACACTGAACATCGATCAGGATTTCGTGAAGGAGTTACAGGCAGCCATCTCATCGCTACCCGCTTTGCCACAACGTAATCCGGACGGGACAACTCTTCTCAAAGATGGCGAGTCGCATGAAAATGCGATCATAGCGAATTCCTATACCCTGGAAACGACCAAGCACAACGGCGAAAACATCGGGCTTGAACCTGTCTGGCCGTATTCCTTGATCGGAGATGATGGCCCTCTGCACGACCTTGGGGTGAGGACTTATGTGAATCGTCCGAACAAACTTCGGGCGGACTGGAGCGCCGATCCAGTGCAGGCTGCTCGTCTCGGCCTCTCCTCTGACGTCAAAGGAAGCCTGGTAGCACTTACGGAAAAGTACCAAGCGGCCCCCTCAGGCCTGGCGCAGTTCTCTCCGCGGGGGGAATTCTATGTCGAACAGGTCGGTGTCGTGGCCGATGCGATACAGAATGCACTCGTGCAGGACTACGATGACTTGCTCCGTATCGCCCCGGCCTGGCCAATGGAGTGGAGTGCGGATGGATCAGTCTCGATTGCACATGGGGGAAGGGTATATGTCCAGATTCGCAGGGGCAAGGTTGTCACGGTCGGAGTCAGGGCTGGAAGCACGGCGATCCTCAAGATTCGCAATCCTTGGCAAGGCCGCATGGTCAAGGTTGTGGACGCAAGTAATCTTGATGCTGTCATCAAGCAGAGCGCAGATCCTGTCTTTGAGATCTCCATGGTGGCAGGGAAGGCATATATCCTCGAGCCGTCTAACGGGTCCCTGCAGAATGCTCCGTATGCTCCGGTTTCAGGCTTGCCAGCCGTGGCCCCTAAGCATTTGGGGCAAAGGACGATAGGACTCGAGGTGGATTCGCACCCCACAGGCCGAGCGCAGGAGTAGGGGCAATTCCGGTCCGGAGCCAATTCGAGCGGCTCTCCAATCCACGTGCACTGTCAGGGGACGTACAGGCGGGCTTTCTCTCGAGGAAAAGCCACTCAGGATTGTGCTTCCGGTGCACAGCAATTGAGAACGCTATGGAAAATGGATTCGACTTCATCCGCGACTGATCAGGGCATTGCGATAAGTCGCGGACTGCATAAGAAGAAGGAGTGGAATGGCAGAGCATAAGATCCAATTGTTCCCGAGCGTATTCGTTCTATGTATTGTCGCAGTTCAGATCCTGGGTTTTTCCGGCAATTGCAGCGCGCAGGCCAGCGGAAGTAGTTCGCCGCGCCCGGAGACAATTGAATGGACTTGGGCAGTTCGTCCGGCCCATCCGGATGCCAGATTGCCCAATGTTTTGCTTGTGGGCGACTCCATCTCCCGAAATTATTTCCCAGAGGTTACACGTGAACTAACTGGCATTGCGAATGTCTATCTATATTCTTGCTCCACGTCGGTCGGGGACCCGAGGCTCCCCCGGCAACTTGGGGAGTTCGCCGCGATGGAAGCGGTTTCCTTTCGAGTGGTGCATTTTAATAATGGCATGCACGGTTGGTCGTATTCCGAAGACGACTATCGAAAGGCCTTTCCGACTTTTCTTGCGTCTATCCAGAGTTTGACGCCGGGAGCGTCCTTGATTTGGGCAACTACCACGCCGGTGAAGACCGATAAGCCTTCTGAAGAGACGAACGAACGGGTGGACACACGAAACGCGATTGCACAGAGATTTATCACCGCTGCCAGTATTCCGACCGACGACCAGCATGCGCTCATGATGAAACATCTTGATAGTTTTCAGGACAACGTACATTTCAACATTGCCGGCGCCAATATCCAGGGCAAGCAGGCCGCCCAATTCATACAAAGTAAGTTGGAGTGACCGCTCACTGTGGACGTGCATGTAGACGTCTGCGGTGTCAGAATGGACGTCTGGGAACAACTCACAGTAACGGACGTAATCTTCGGAGAAGCCGGCGGAGTGCTTCCACCTCCGCTGTCGCTGCTACCGCCGCAACCTGCAAGAACCGCCAAGATCCACGTAGCCAGCGATAGGGCAAAAAACCTCCGCCCCATACAAAAGGAGCTATGAAGCCGTCCATATAAGGGTTAGGGCGAGCAAATAGGCGCCTTCTTCAACTCGTCGAGCAACGGCTGGGTAGGAAAGAAGATCTCGCCAGGATGTCCTTTCAGGGGTTTGGCGTGGACGATGCGCAGACCTGGGAGGGAACTGAGAAAACGCAGGAACCATCGGGCGGATTCCATGTTGGGACTGTCAGCCCCTCCATTGCGATAGCGCAACTGACCTGATGGCAACAGTGACCATGATCGAGTGAACGGCTTTGATTTGATGTAGCCCTCGAAAGTCATCTTGAGATCGACTCCGGGGTAGTGAGGGGGGTATAGGTTGGCTTGCGTGGCCCGGAATGGCGGCACAAAGCCGGGGTCCTCAACGCCTCCGAAGCTCACGAACCACAGCATTTCTTGCTTGCCCTTAATGTCCTGACACTCGACGGTAAATCGTGGCTGCGTCGTCTGGGCGGCATCCTCATTTGTTCGCAGGGAGAGCATCAACCGCACGTAGTGGATTCCAGATTCGAGGTCAGTTGCTTCTATACGCAGCAGGATTGGCTCACCGGCCGCCGGCTGAAGGGTTACATCATTCTGTGCGAAGAGCGTGGTTGAGGTTGCCACGAAAGCGAAAAGCAGCCAAGTTAACACTTGAGTCTTCTTATCGATCAACGATCGTATTGCCATGTGCGCGTCCGTCACCCTGTTTGATTTAAAAGATAGTAGAGCAGCAGAACCCGGTTGTTTGTGGTGCGGAGTCGATCTCATGATCAACTCCAGATGACCGCGAACAAAGGCGCTGGATCTGGATCTGGATCTGCATGAGGAACAGGGGAATCCTGCACTTCGGTCTGTGGCGACTAGGTGAGATTGCGTTTGTAGAGTGCGAGGAGTTCGGCCCAGGCGCGTTCGGCTCCGGCTTCGTTGTAGACCTGGCTGCCGCGCACCGTCCAACCGTGATTGCAGCCGTCGTAAACCTCGACCGTTGCGGTGACATGCGCTGCGGTAAAGGCGGCTTTGAGTGTGTCCTTGGCGGTGGA
>DASRLI010000426.1:0-5173 GCA_035648535.1 Occallatibacter sp.
AAGTTCCAAACGGAAGGGTTGCCCAGGCTCTGAGCGCTCGGTTCTTGCCCGGCTGGTTTGGACGACCTGAGCGCGTTGGTCCAGCCGCGGAACATAAGCCTGGGCATTTTGTTGGAGATGGAACTGGCAGCGTTGCCAGGGCACGGCCGGGAACACGGCGGTGCGGGCGGCGCCCAGTCCGGCGTGGTCATCGCTGATCAACAACTGCACCCCGTGCAGGCCGCGTTTTTGCAGCGTGCCCAGAAAGGTCCGCCAATGTACCTCGGCTTCGCTCAAGGCCACACTGACGCCCAGGATGGAGCGCTTGCCGTCGGGGCCGAGGCCCAAGGCGATAAGCACGGCACAGTCTAACACCCGGCCGCCCTGCCGGACCTTTTCATAACGGGCGTCGATGAAGACATAGGGAAAACAGCCCAGCGGTTGAGTGCGCCAGATTTCCAGTTCGGCGTCGAGTTGGGCGGCGCACTGGCTCACTTGGGTGGAGCTGACGGAGTGGCCGCAGAGTTGTTCGACCCTTTGCGGGTAGAGACGCCCTGCACATGCATTTCGGCCAGGGCCAATTTGAGGGCCTGCTCGCTACGCAGGCACTTAGGTTGTCATTGAGACTTCACTACCTATGACAAATGGTGAGTACTTGTAATATCCGCCCCCAGAGACCACATGCAGTCTCTACGGAAGCTCCCGGATTACCTTTTGAAAAACGTGAACTTCGAGGCTGGCCTGGCATCGTGGTACCTCAACCGCGCCCCGGAGTACCTCAACCTGCGCCGCACCTTCGGGCACACCCCTTTCGCGGCGAGCCGGCTGCTGGGGAATCTGGGCGTGTCCGGCTCAATGCCGCTGTTGGAAAGGTTCGGCGAACCGGTGGGCGCGGCCAAATGGCCGTCAGTGGTAAGGAATGGTGATTTCAGCGCCGATGCCAACGGCAATGGATTGGCCGTCGAATGGGAGTTCACCGCAACCCCCAAAGGCGCCGCCTGCACCTGGGAGGTACCGCCCGGGTCGGAAGGTGGCTGGGCCCATCTCATCAGGGTGCCGGCCGTGGTGGCCAGGGCCAAGATGCCGGAGGTCATGATCGCTCAACACGATCTGCCCATCCGAGCCAGCCAGTTGTATCGGTTGTCGCTGCGAACCCGAGCCGAGGCCTAAATACCAAGGACATCACCTGGACAGTGCAGAATACAGCCAATTGGCAGGCGCTGTTCGACTACCAGAAGCATCGAGGAACCCGGCATGTCCATACGCCACCTCCTGCATCCGGTACCGGTCAAGTACCACCATCGGCACGGGTCCAGCCCAATTGCTCAGGTAATCGTCGGAAGGCCACCAACGGCTGTAGTAAGCCGCGCCGTCATTAAACTGGAGTGGATGGATCTCCGTTGCCAGACCAACCGCTTCCGAACTGGGCTTCCACGCCATAAAGGCAGCCGCTCCAGTACCAATGATTCTTGCCTTCACTACCTATGATAAGTTGGGAATACCGTTGGAGTGGCGTGGAGGGAAAGGCCCTAAGATGCGGTTTCTGCCGAAGAATCCAAAGGACTACGCTTGGGCCAAGCTATTCAAGATTCATGGGCTCAAGATCAGGAACAAAGTACCGGCGGTGTAACGTCTCACGGGCCTTTTTGTAACGGATTTTGCCTGGGACCGGTGTGGCCTGCCATTGCACCCCACGTTCTTCGATCCAGTCCCTGCCCCAGCCCAAGTACACCCCGGCATCTTTGCCGGAGCACCAATGCGGGAGCATTTTCTGTATCCGTTTCACTTGTGACCTCATTCTAGGTCTATTTTAGGTTGGCGTATTTTCGATCTCAGTTACGCTGGTACCCCGAACCTCTTCCAACGGTAAGTTTTTGGACGCAATCCATTTCAAGTATGAATTGGTGGTCTGTTAGGCCCATCACGCCTATAAGAACCACTCCGACAGGCCTGTTGCTTAGCAATGTTTGCAGAACATGATCTGCTGTGAGGATTGCATGAGGAGACTGTAACCGCAGGACGGTGATAGCACGATCCCTCAAGAATAACGATGCACTTCAGCCACCAGACGGCATCCAGCGTGAATTTTATTGAAGAACTCAATCCGGCAAGGTTGACAGATTTAAACAGACGGTTGGAAAAAGCATAAAATGAGATATGCGTGACGTTTTGGATCCAGATGCCGGGAATATGGCGCTTAACCTGTGGTTAAGGCGAACTGAGTTAGAGCGTGAACTTGGCTATAGAAATATTAATCCCGAGGCAACCGTCGCAGTGTCGTCGGTCCGTTCGCTCGCCGCCGATGCTCTCGAAGCTTACGTCCGAGCTCTCACTTGGATGCGGTCTGTTACTACACTCAAGTGTAGAAACATACCGGAGCTTGTTGATCTCGCTGCAAAGAAATAGATGGCCAAACTAAACCTCAAAAGGCACTTATGAGTTGGAAAGATCGAAGAAAAGGCGGCAATGCCTCCGGATTAATTACCCTCAATTGGGAGGCCATTGACCGTGCTGTGGCGGAGCTCCGCGATTGGAAACCAAAATACATCGATGCTCCGGTTCGGTACTCATCGGAGAAGCAGGCGGAAGGAACATCCGAGGCGCGGCAAGTCGGAAATATCGAGGTGTTCATTAAACGCTTGTGGTCGGACTTAATACCCCGGTGGCTAAAAGACCTTGCCACCTCCGGTTATAAGTATTCAGCCAAGACTGGGTTGCCACACTGCCTGGATGAGGACAAGGCACTGGGTCGGTATATTGCTCAGGCCAAGCGTGGTGAAATTCCTGCCGATACAATAGTAATTGTCGATAATTTTGACCGTTTCAGTCGGGCTGAAATCGACGACTCGTTCGAAGCAGCAATGACCCTCCTGCGTAATGGGATCACGATGTTGTTTCTCCATCCCAAGCCCTTGCTGATGCGGCCCGAGGATCGGAACAATGCCGAGAAGCGGGACATCCTAAGCGGGGAGCTGAACCGGGCGCATGGCGAATCCGCTACCCGGTCCCGTTACATTAAGGGATCAGTCGTTTTGCGGATCGCGGCGGCCATGGCTGGTGAGCAGATCAATTTCGGCGGTCTGGCTCCCAACTATTACCGGTGGGACGAAGAAAAGGAGATGTATGTCCCCGATGAAACCTTCTTTCCGATCGTTCAACGTGCCGCCATTGCGGTGTCAGAGAACAAAGTACTCTTCCAGATCGTGCGTGATCTCAACGACGAGCACGCACCAAGGCTCCGGAATGGAAACAGCTGGCTGCCCAGCACGCTTTACAAGCTCTTGCACAGCGAGTCTTTGCTGGGCACGCTTACGATCAACGGGCAGAAGATACCGAACTATTTCAACCCTCCTGTCGTAACGGAGGAACAGTGGGGTTTGATCCAAGCCCGGATAAGTTCAGATCAGCCAGCTGGTGGCGGTACCAAGGCTGATGCTGATATTAGGAATCTATTCCCGTGCCGGGTCTATTGCGTTCATTGCAGAATGCCGATGGTAAGCGTCGGGGGATCGTCGTTTGAAGGTCGTTCTTACATCTGCAGAGGGCACCGGGGACACGTTACGGAAACCGAGCACATTTGCGACCAACCGCGCCGCGTACTGGGTAAGGCCATGGAGCTAGACTTTTTTGGGCGTATTATCACCAAACTTCCAACCGAGTTCATTGAACGTCCGGACGCTTCGCGCCGCAAAGAGCAGGCAGAGCTGCAGGTTGAAATCGCCAAACTCGAAAAACAACTGCGCAAGGCCGAGGGCCACCATACCGACAACGACGACGAGACTCGAGATGCTGAGTTGAAAGCGCGGGTTGAGGAGTATAAGTCCCAGATCAAACCAAAACGGAAATGCTTAGGCGATTTAGCCAGCGAACTTCGTGCGGAAGTTGGTTCCGAGAAAGCAATGGCTGATATTGTGAAGCGGCTGGTTGGTGACGAGGCCGGTGCGCTTAAGTCGATGGACGAGGTTGTTATCTTGCTCCAAAAACAGCTGGCCGATCAGGCTTTGCGACGCAGTTTAATTGGCCCGCTAAAAATGATGGTGGCACGTATCGATGTGGATGTACGCACCAGCACCCGCAACAGCGTAGACGAGGACAGTGAACGGATGGCGCGATACCGCGTTCAATTGGTAGGCGGCGCGCTCATTGAGTGGAGTGACGTGACCATCCTCTGCCAGGATTTGATCAAGGCCAACTTCGCAGCTTCGATGACGGAGGACCGGAAGCAACGTCAGAAGGCTTCCTTGATTGCGAACGGAAAGGCCAACCCGCTCACCCCTGCGCAAAAGAAACGCCACATTGATGCCGTCATCAAATTCGCAAATACTCCCGGCGAACGCGCGGCTCGTAGCGTGCGCAATAAAGCCTATCAAGCGCGAGTTGCCAAAGGGTTGGCTCAATTGCTGCCGGAACCTCCACCTCCTCTATTACACGGCATCGATGTTAAGCGTCAACGCATGAACCACTACTGGGAACGTGTGCGAAAGGGACTGGCGATTTTGAAACAACAAGAAGAGCAGAATACTGCGTGAGCCTGCCAATCCGTCTTCCGCGCTTTGAAGCGTGAACTGGTTATTCGTCCGATCTGGTATTGGGTGGGCCCGCGAGTTGAAGCGCACGTCATGGTGGGGTCCCTTGAAACAGAAGCTCCAAGCCGTCGGCCCCGGATTGACGCCCTGGCTGTTTCCAGATCAGTTCAAACGAATCCTGAAAGTGGAAGTGTGATTCAAACTCATAGCTGGCGGCGCGATCTGCCTGCCGCGGATCACGCATCCGGAACCGGCTCCGGCGTTGATATTGCACCAGTTGGCCTGGGCGCTGTCCGATCAACTATTCTAACAGATCCGCGCCGCTTTTTCCTCGAACCGGCCCTGCCCAAACAACGTCAGTACGAGGCCCCGCGCGCCTTTTTTGTCGAGGGGCATCCTTCCCATGTGGTCGCCTAGGCCTTTGGCTACACACCAGGGGCTTTCCGCGCCCTGTGTCACGACTTCTGCCATAACCCTCAACTAGCCTTCTTCACGGCCACTCGCCCTGGTCCCCGCCTCCAACCCAAAAAGTCCGCTGCCCGCCCGCTCATCATTTCCCCAAGCTGCTGCAAGAAGTCTATGCGCTGCCCCGTTCGGCTTGGCGGCGGGTGGAGTTGGACGTGCCCACGCGCCAACACCGCACCCCAAAATTTATTAGCAGTCAGTGG
>DASRLI010000427.1:0-27008 GCA_035648535.1 Occallatibacter sp.
TGCCCTATTTCCCAAGCGCTGAATTCAAAACAGATAAGCGCTCGCCTGACGTTGCCGAGGGGGCTGACGTTATACTTGCTCGCGGTTGGAAACCTGAGCCGGGATTGCGGTGAAGAGGTTCCTGCTGGCCCAAAAACATACGAGACGACGCGCGCACTTGAACCAAGGAAGTGTGGATGGCAAGTGGCTAACGAACGAGATGAGGGAGCGCGAGCGCCCAGACAAAGAAGAGGATGCTATTTATGAATCGTCGCAATTTTCTGGCAGGCAGTATTGCCCTTGCCGGTCAGCACAAGCTGCTTCGCTCGATGGACGCGCTTTCGATGGGCGAGCAGAATGCCCAACAGATCGCGACTCCGCATAACCTCTTAAGCAGCACTTACACAGAGTCTTTTCTTGAGAGCAAGCTTGCGGCCGCCGGCGCTTGGCATCCCTATCCAAACTGGAGCGAGCGCGAACCATGGGAAGCGGTTCCAGAGGATATTCGCACGGCCATTGTGGGGCGCGCGGACTCGGATCGGAAGGCAGGCTGGAAGGCGCTGCTGGCAACTACGTTTCTCGATTTCAAGCGCAACGGCAATCGAACCCGTTTTGAGGCCGACAGCTTTGGGCGGCGCTCCATGTTGCAGCGCCTGATTCTGGCTGAGTGTCTTGAGGGCAAGGGTCGCTTTGTAGACGAAATTGCCAATGGAGTGTGGCTGATTTGCGAGGAGACTTTCTGGGGCGCACCAGCCCATATGGCCGCGCAAAAAGTCGGCGTGGGGCTGCCGGATGTGACCGAGCCGATTATCGAGCTGTTTTCGGCGGAGACGGCGCAACTGCTCTCGTGGACGAAGTATCTGCTGGGTCCACAACTGGATGAGGTGTCACCGCTGATCAACAAACGGATCAAGCTGGAGACGGAGCGGCGCATGCTGAAGCCGGCTCGCGAGCGCAACGACTTTACGTGGATGGGCCTCGGCGGACCCAAGCAGGAGCATCGCCTAAACAACTGGTGCCCGTGGATCAACTCCAACCTGCTTGTGACGAACCTGATCCTCGAAGACGATCCGAAGCTGCGCGTTGAAGAGACAGTGAGAATCACGAAGAGCGTGGATGCGTACCTGAACGACTACTGGCCGGACGCCGGCGAGGAGGAAGGGCCTGGATACTTCAGCCGCTCGGTGATGTGCCTGTTCGAAGTGCTGAGCACGCTGGAATCGGCCACGGGCAATTCTACGAACATTCTGGCGAATCCGTTCCTCGATGCGATGGGAAGATTCATTTTGAACGTCCACATCGCCAACGATGATTATGTGGATTACGGCGACGTGCACGGCAAGGCGGCTCCGTCGGGCGAGGTGCTGTACCGCTTTGGCAAAGCTGTTCACGACGAGCAACTACAGGCCTTCGGCGCCTACTACGCGGCCAAAGACGGATGGAACGCGAAGGGCGCCGGCCTGGGCAGGGCAATGGAAGTGAACATCACGAGCCTTTCGCGCTCGGTACCCGCGGTGCTGGAAGCGAATGAAATCCGCAGCGCACAGCAGGAAGATGTGCTGGTACGCGACGCATGGTATCCCGAATTCGGGCTGATGACGGCACGCGAAAAGGCGGGCACGACCGACGGCATGTATGTTGCGGTGCTGGCATCGAACAACGGCCGGAGCCATAGCCACAATGACTCGGGGAACTTTGTGATCTACCAGGACGGCGAACCGGTGACGATCGATGTGGGCGTTGAAGCCTACACCGCGATGACCTTCGGTCCTGACCGCTATTCGATTTGGACGATGCAATCTGCGTTCCACAACCTGCCCACGGTAGGCGGCGTGATGCAGCATAGCGGCGTTGAATACGCGGCCAGCGAGCGCAAGTATTCGAACAATGACGAACGCGCGAGGGTGTCATTCAATATCGCCGATGCGTATCCGAAGACGGCCGGGATCAAGACGTGGATTCGCACGGTGACGCT
This sequence comes from Occallatibacter sp., assembly GCA_035648535.1. GTDB lineage: Bacteria > Acidobacteriota > Terriglobia > Terriglobales > Acidobacteriaceae > Telmatobacter. Next base: position 1,955 of record DASRLI010000427.1, read on the forward strand.
GGATCGCAAAAACGATACGGTGACAGTCGAGGAGAGTTTCGAACTGGAGCGCGCTGTGCCAGTAAGCCTGAGTGTGATGACGCCCAGGGTGCCGGTTGCCGATGCGCCAGGAAGTATCACAATGAAGCTGGCCGGCGGAGAAGGCAAACCTGCCTTGCTGAAATTCGCCGGCGCGGAACTCACAGCCAAGGTGGAGACGATCGCCCTAACCGATCCGCACCTGCGCGAGGATTGGGGGGACGATATCTACCGGATACTGCTCAATTCAAATGGGCCGGTCGCCAAGGGCAAGTTCTCTTACGAATTCAGCCGCGGGTAGATTTCTATCCCACCTTTCCGCTGCGGATCAAGAAGCAGGTTCTTCGACTCCGCTGCGCTTCGCTCAGAAGGAGGGGCGTCCAGGTATTGGCTTTGCTGAAAAAAGCAAATCCTCAGGGGCTAAAGCCCGGACTAGTTTTGCGGAATTTATGTGTCAGGGCTAAAGCCCTGACCTACCAACCCGTATCCTTCAAACTGAATCACCAATCAAATAGTTACAGGGTGGATTCTCCTTACTTCGCCGGTAAGGAGAATCCACCCTGTATTTCTTGTGCCTATCATCGAAATGCCAAAAATGCGGTATCGCCGTCTACTGCGGCGTTACCAGTGTATGGGCAATGGCAAATAACGCTAGTTCGAGACGCGTAGAGACCCCGGTCTTGTCAAAGATGTTGGAAAGGTGGCGCTTGACGGTCTCTTCGCTCAGGTTGAACTGTTTGGCGATGTCGCGGTTGCTGCATCCTTCCACAATGCAACCCACCACTTCAAGCTCGCGCGGGGTAAGGCCGTAGGTTTTGTGCTGAGGTACAGCGGCCTGCTGCATCAGATCGTGAAGGGCGGAGACCAGGTTGACCACGCGCTTGCCGCCGATCCAATAGTCTCCTGTGGAAACGGTGCGGATGGCAGTCTGCAGGTGGCTGGCCAGCGCGTCTTTGAGCACGATGCCGCGCGCCCCGATGTGCAATGCCTCAATAATCTGCTGGGTGGTGATGGTGGAGGTGAGCAGCAGGATTTTGACTGTAGCCGTGCCGTTCATGATGGCGCGCATGGCCTCCAGGCCGGGCAGGCGCGGCATCTGGACGTCGAGCAGCAGAATATCGGGCTGTAACTCGAGAGTCTGGGTGATGGCCTCGTCACCGTCAGTGGCTTCGCCGACCACCTCAAAGCCGTCCTTTTCGACGAGCATATTGCGGACCCCGATGCGAACTACAGGATGGTCGTCAGCCAGCACGATTCGAATAGGTCGTTCCATTTAAGTAGCAAGCCTCCTAAATACGTTCCTCGTTCAGGCCGGTAATTCTGCCTCCAGCATACGCTCCAGGTTTCGGGCGGCGGCGCGCAAATCGCCGAGCAATGCCATGCTGTTATCCAGGTGGTTACTGTCGGACTCGCCGGAGATTTCCTCCAACATGGCTCCCACGCGTGCAGCCTGCAAGGCACCGGCCATGCCGCAACCGCCCTTGATGGCGTGGCCGATGCGGCGAACCTCGCCATCGTCGCCTTTGCCAATGGCAATTTCAAGCGCGTACATGCGTTTTGTCAAATCGGCGACAACGGCAGTGTAGATCTCCAACACCGCGGCGTCGGGCATCAAGCCTCTGAACTGAGCCAGCGTTTCCGGGCTGATAACCGGCTCATTTTGATCGAGCCGCGACGGGTTGGATGGAGTGTCCGGAACCGGATCGCCTCCTAGCAGCTTTTCCAGCGCCGACGCGTCAAAAGGCTTTTGCAGGAAGCCGTCAGCGGCCGCGGCCACATCGGCTGGCGGATTGCTGCCGCTGATGGCGAGAATACGCGCCTTGGTGCGGAGACGCAGCTTCTTGATCAGACGGGTCCCACTCAGCCCGGGCATTTGCGCGTCCAACAGGATCACCTCCGGCGCGCATTCCCCGCCAGCCAGCAATTCCAGCGCTGTTGCTCCGTCCTCGGCGGTGTGAACCGCATACCCGCTCATGGTGAGCAGGGTTGCAGTCACTTCGCGGCTGACCATGTCGTCATCGATCAGCAGCAGAGTTGGAAGCTTCCGCCGGTCGTCGAAATTGAGCATGAGTCTAGTGTGCATCCACCGTGACGGAGTGCGTGGAAAATTATCAAGGCAGGGTATCCATCTTGCTCATGCTGCACAGCCTATCCGCAAACGGGCAAAACGGCATCAGTGCCCGGCGCTACTTTGCTGGTCGGCGGCGGGAAGGCCCAGGGCCGAAGCCGCAGGCAGATCCTTGCCGTGATTCCAGTCGCGCGCATCCTCTTCAAACATCATTCCCCGCCGCTGCCACTTTTCAATCTCCAGGTCGTAACGGACGGTAACATTATTGAGCCAATAGGGCCGGTTCTCGCTGAGCCAGACCTGCGAGTATTCCGCTTTCACGGCCGAATAGGCATCGCGCAGATCCTCGCAACGTCCATTGTCACCACCAATCTGACTGAGGATGTTGGAATTTTCAGAATGGTGCGCCTTGTCGTGCTGGTTCGCGAGGGCCTTTGCGTAGGAATTTGCGATCTCCTCTGCCAGTTCGAACTTCATGCCGATCAGGTCGAGCCGGCGCGCGCCCAAATCCATGGCGGTAAGGGCATCGAGTTCCTTCAGCGCCGGGTTCGCCTGGCGCGCCTTGGCCAGCAGAACAATGGCGTGCTCGGCGTGCAGGCGCAGCTCCGGCGCCACCGGCATCAGCTTTGCCGAAACTTCCTGCCCTTGGGCGCTCCACGGATCGAGCCAGAAAAGACCGTCGCTGTTGAAGCCGGACTTGGTTCTGCCAAGGGTTTCCTGCGCGGCCATCAGCTCTTTCTCGGCCTCGTCCACCTTGCCGCTGGCATCGCCGTGAAAGAGCTGCCCGTAGGCGTTCTGGTAGTCGGGAATGGGACTCTCGCCCGCCTGCCAGGCCGCCACCGGGCCGAACAGCACGCCGTACCAGTCCTGGTTGAAGAGGCCCTCGCCATCGTCGTTCCATACGGTGTTGATGGAGCCCGTCGACCCCAGCCGCTGTCCGTCGCGAAGGAAGCCCTGAATGTTCCACAGAGCCGTTCTGGCTGCGGGAAAAACCTCACCCCAGTTGGCGTCGCCGGGCGCCACCCAGGTTTCAATCCCGGCCTTGGCAAAGGGCTCGATCATCTTGTCGAAGCCGGTCGTGCTCCAGTAATTCCAGGGCACGGCGATCATGTCCTTGGGCAGGCCGGCAACGGCGGCCGGGTCGGCGCCGCCAATGTCGCCCCAGAAAAGCAGGCGGCGGTGGAGGGGCGCCAGCTCATCGTGAATCTGCTTGAGGAAGGCAACGTAGACCGGGCCATACCCCTGGGTCTCCACCTGCTGCTGGGTGCGGCCTCTGCCCAGATCCCAGGTCTCGTCGGCGCCGATGTGCATGAACGGCGATGGGAATTCCTGGGCGATCTGGGTGAACCAATCCTTGATGAGGGGCAGCGTGGCGGCCTGTCCGGGCGCGAGTACATGGCCGTAAGGCGTTTCAGCCGCATCCTGGTAGATCTCGTACTTCAGAACATGATGAAGATGGCCGAAGGCCTCCTGCTCAGGCAGGATGGTGATGTGATACTGGTGGGCATACGTCACGAGCTCCTTTACTTCGCTCGGAGTCATCGCTCCGCCCGGAGGCGCGGCCATGGGCTCGTTGGGATAAAGCAGCGTGTGCTCGAAGTAAGGCGAATAGATGTTGGCTTTGAAGGCAGCAAAAACGTGAACCTGATGCTTCTGGTACTCGAGCGTCGGAACAGGACCGCGGGATAGATCGTCCTGCACTCCGCGATAGCGCATGGCCGGCCAATCGCGCACTGTGCCTGTCGGCAATTCGCGCTCTGCGCCCGGCAGGGGAAGCAACTGCTTGAAGGTCTGCACGCCATAAAAGATACCGGCTCCCGAGGCGGCCACGATCGAAGCCTGGTGGGACTCAATGGTCATCACGTAGCCCTCGGCGTCCATGGCGGGATCGAAAGCGAGATGCTGGCGGCCTAGTAGTGCTTTGGCTGCGACGGAGTCAGCCCGCAGTAGAACTACCCGGTAAGCGGCGCTCGCGGGTTTGGCCGGGGTGCCCTGATTAACCGAGCCCTGTTTCACCGCATCGAGAAGATCATTGGCCGCAAATTGGTCCCCCGCATCGTGGCCGGGTACGCTAACCTCAATCCTTGCCGGGAGGGATGTCTTTCCGTCGAAGTGAGCCTCGCGGGGTGCGGGCAAAAGGCGGACTTGAGCTGAGGCGGCGGATGAGAATACCAACAGCAAGGCAAGACTTCCGTACAGGGCACCGCGAAAGTAAAAAGGCAACGAAAAATGGCTGTAATTCGACATCCCGACCACCTTCAGCTCAAAGAAATGAGCATTTGATTTCAATGCGATCATTGTAGTTCAGGCAGGTGCCCTGTTACCTTGGCTGAAATCGTATTAAATCTGGATGGGCCGGGCTTTGCTGCGGCTCCGGCTTGAGACTGTTCGAGCGAAAGGGACTCACGACGATGACCGCAAACGGTGCTGCACAAATGGCCGATTCCCCCACCATACGCAGGTATAACGCCTTTCTTCTGCTGGTTGCGGGACTGGGCGGTCTGCTTTACGGCATCGATGTAGGCATTATCGGCGGGGCACTGCCCTACCTTGAGGCAACTTCAAAACTTACGCCAGCCGAGCTTTCGGTGATTGTAGCGGCGGTGCTGCTAGGCAGCGTCTTCTCTACCCTGTTTGCGGGCGTACTGGCGGATTGGATGGGACGAAAGCCGCTGATGATCCTGAGCGGCCTGACGTTCGTTATCAGCATCCCGGTGATTGCGCTTTCGCAAGGATATGGGCCGCTGTTTCTCGGCCGGCTTTTGCAGGGCATCAGCGGCGGACTCATCGGGGTGGTTGTTCCGCTTTACCTGGCTGAGTGCCTCTCTGCGTCGAACCGGGGCAAGGGAACGGCCGTCTTCCAGTGGATGCTGACCTTGGGCATTGTTGCCGCAGCGCTGGTGGGAATCTATTACAGCTATCGCGTCGAAGCGGTGGCGAAGGCCGCCGATGCAGCCACACTGTTCAACTTCAAGGACCAGGCATGGCGGCGAATCTTCTGGGTTTCAATGCCTCCCGGCGCTCTGTTTGTGCTGGGCAGCCTGTTCGTGACCGAATCGCCGCGGTGGCTCTTCCGGCACGGAACCGCGCTACGTGCGCATGCAGCCCTGCTTCGCTCCCGAAGCGCCGAGCAGGCCGCGGTCGAAATCGAGGAGATGGCAGCGGTAGCGCACACCGCCGAGAAAAAGCTTGGCCAGAAGATTGGGGATTCCCTTCTGCAACGAAAGTATGTGATCCCATTCCTGCTGGCATGCGTGATTCTGGCCTGCAACACGGCCACAGGGGTCAACTCGCTTATCGGCTACAACACCAGCATTCTGTTGCAGAGCGGCCTCTCTGACCTTCATGCGCACTGGGGCTATGTCGTCTTCACGGCCATGAATTTTCTAATGACCACGGTGGGCATGGTGCTGGTGGATCGCAAGGGGCGCAGGTTCCTGTTCATCCTGGGCACCAGCGGCATTATTGTCGCGCTCGTTACCGTGGGCACCCTGTTTCTGCACACCGAAAAAGTGGGCATCGATTCACGCGAGTTGGTTCAACAAATGGTTGGGCCGAGCCAGGAACTCACTCTGCACTTCGATCGGACTGAAGCAAGCAACTTGCTCGCCGCTGCTGGATACAAGGGCAGCGATATCCAGAGCGATCGTGCTTCGCTGGCCATCATTTACTCCTACGGGGATTTCACCGCGGCAACCAGTTTTGTACGTTCCGACGATCCGGCGGCACTGCCGATTCAAATCTCGCGCGAAACCTGCGTTCCCTCAAACTCGATTGAGGCTCTATTCAAGAATCCCTTCGCCGATCTCAAGGCCGCGCAGACCGCTCCACTGAAGATTGAGAAGGCGCTTATCGGGAGCGTGCCCACAGCGAGCCACGGCTGGTTGGTGGCTCTGGGCCTCTACATGTTCATGGCCTTCTATGCGCTTGGCCCCGGCGTTTGCGTGTGGCTGGCGCTGAGCGAGCTGATGCCCACGCGCATTCGTTCCAACGGGATGAGCATCGCGCTAGTTCTCAATCAGCTGGTTTCAACCACGCTGGCCGCTGTGTTTCTACCGTTCGTCAGCAAGCACGGCTACTCGTCGATGTTCTTCCTGTTCGCGAGCTTCACGGTGGTGTACTTCCTGGTGACGGCATTCTTCCTGCCTGAGACCAAGGGCAAAACGCTGGAGGAGATCGAGGCGCACTTTGCTGGGCGCGGTTAGTTTCTGCTGCGCATTTTGGAGAGCAGGCGGAGAATCTCAAGGTAGAGCCAGACCAGCGTGACCATGATTCCGAAAGCGCCGTACCATTCCATGTATTTGGGAGCGCCGTACTGCACGCCTTGCTCTATAAAGTCGAAATCGAGCACGAGATTCAGGGCCGCAATGCCGACGATGATCAGGCTGAAACCAATGCCGATGGGACCGGCGCCGTTGATGCTGGTGAACTGAACGCCGAAAAATCCCAGTACCATTTCGAGCAGGTAGAAGACCATGATGCCGCCAGTAGCCGCAACGATGCCCATGCGGAACTTTTGCGTCACCTTGATCACGCCCGAACGATAAAGAAACAGCAACACGAAGAGGGTGCCGAAGGTGAGGCCAACGGCCTGGATAGCGATACCCGGATAGCGCATCTCGAGCGTGGCCGACAATCCGCCCAGCACCAGGCCCTCAAGCAGCGCGTAGATGGGGGCCGTTACCGGAGACCACTCCTTTTTGAAAATGGTGACCATGGCGCAAATAAGTCCGCCGATCAATCCGAGCATCATCAGCGGCGCCACTTCGGTCATATCGCGCGTGGGGAGAAACAGGTGCCACGTCCAGGCGGCGGTCGCAATCGCGCAAACCAGCAGGACGCCGGTCTTGTTCACGGTGCCGTTGAGCGTCATCCGGTTGGCGGCGTCGATGAGGCCTCCGTACTGGCCTCCATATTGCACATCGGAAATATTGCCGAACGTGTTCGCGCCCAGTGCCGGATTGGATGTCTTCATCAGTGCCATCGTTTCGTCTCCATCTTGCGAATAGGTACAGTCGTCGTGCCGGGGCAGATCGCGTAGATTCTGTTCCCTGCCCTAAGTTTAGACGTTGCACGGCACTCTTTAGATGCAATGCGCGGTTCTGCGGCGCTGACGGAGCCGGCGGCAGTAAAGATGCTGCGTGTAAAGCGGTTGGTGGGGAGCGGCGCCGCCTAGTTTTCGTCGGTAATTCTGCGCCAGGCGCCGGTGGACGGAGAAGAATCCGGCTGGGAGAAATTGATTTTGCTTCGGGGCAGGACAATCAGGTCGACGCGTCGGTTCTGAGCGCGTCCATCGGCTGTTTCGTTGCTGGCCACGGGATGGAATTCAGCGTATCCGGCGGCCGAAAGCCTGTCGGGAGGCATGGCTTTCAGAGCGAGCAAAACACGGGCAATGCTCGTGGCGCGGGCCGTGGACAGCTCCCAGTTGGAGTCGAATGCGCTGTTGTGGATGGGGATGTTGTCGGTGTGGCCTTCAATGCGCATGTCATACGGAGTGTGGCTGAGCGAGGCAGCAATCTGGCTCAGCGTGTCGAGTGTCTGGGGCTTCGGCGCTGCTGAACCGGAGTTGAAGAAGCCGGCCTCGCGCAAGCTGATGACGAGACCGTCGCGTCCCATCTGAATAGAGACAGTGTGGGTGGCCACCTGGTTGGACAGAGTTTGCTGAAGTTCGCGTCGCAGATGGTCGAGATCGTCTTTGACGCGGGCAGGGGCGAGGACATCTTCTCCCATGACGATATTCATGGGGATGGGCGGCATTTCCGCGGCGTCGGTGGCAGAACTATTGCCAGACGCATTTCGTTTGGCGGCGGGAAAGATTCCAAGAGTACGGAATGCGACATCGATCGACTGCGTGACCTGCACTTGCTTCTTCTGATCGGCTTTGGCAAATGCGTAGAGGACGACGAAGAAGCCGAACAACAGCGTGATGAAGTCGGCGTAGGAGACCAGCCATCGATCATGGCTGACCCTGGCTCGCGGCACGCGCGGACTCATGCGGCATTCTCCTTCCTATCGCGTTTGGATTCCTTGTTGCGCTTGGAATCGTCGACAAAGCCAGCCAGTTTGACCTCGAGCATGCGCGGGTTAATGCCTTCGAGTATGGAGATGACGCCCTCCAGCATCATCTCGCGGCGCCGGTGCCCATCGCGGATGCGGATGCGCATCTTGCCGGCGAAGGGCAGAAAGAAGAGATTGGCAATGCCCACGCCGTAGATGGTGGCGACGAAAGCGACCGCGATGCCGCGGCCAACCTCCTGAATGTTGTCGAGATTCTTCATCACCTGAATGAGGCCGAGGACGGCGCCGAGGATTCCGATAGTGGGCGAGAATCCGCCGGCAGACTCGAACACCGAAGGCAGGCTCTCTTCATCTTCAGTCGTGGAGTCCAGGATGACGCCCATGATCTTGCGCAATTCGGTGGGCTCGGTGCCATCGACGGCGAGCATGAGTGTTTGCTTGAGGAACGGATCTTCGATGGTTTTCAGGTCTGCGTCCAGAGAGACGACGCCGTTGCGGCGAGCCTTGTTGGCGAAGCCTACCAGCAGGCCGATCAGTTGGCTGTCGTGCTTGGGTGGCGCAGCAAAGATGTGCGCCATGCCTCTGAAAGCGGCCACGACGGTAGTAAGCGGGAACTGGAGAAGCACTGCGCCTAAAGTGCCGCCAAAGACGATGAGTGCGGCGGTGGGCTGCAAAATCTGCCCCAGATTGCCGCCTTCAATCAGCAACCCGGCGACAATGCCGACAATTGCCAAAACAACTCCGCCGACGCTGGCCTTATCCATGAACTGCTCCTCGAACTGACTCTATGGAAATGGCGCGGGAATGCGCCGGTACTACATCTAAAAATCCGGGGAGCGTCTGGGGGGCACGGGCATCGGCCCTGGCTGGCCCGAGACTTCGAGGCTGGCCAGGGCAACAACCTGTTGAATATCGCCGAATGTGGGTAGCCTCCGGGCGACATTTGCCAGCAGACGAGCTCGATAGGCGAGTACGCGCTCGACCACCTCTTCGAGATCCTCGCGCACGATCAGCTTTTCTCCATTGATGAGAGTGAGCATGGTGTCAGGAGAAGCCTCGGCGGATTTGATTAAGTCGCTGTTCAGCACGATGGGCTTGCCGTTGAGCCGTGTCAGTTCGATCATGGCCGTAAAACTCCTTCGTTGAAGTTATCGGCATCAGGCAGCGAAAGCTAAGAAATTAGAACGAAAGTTGCAGAAGTGTCCACGGACCGGACACAAAAGCCGGGGCGATAAAGTCCCCGGAACCGGCGCCGAAAAAGGGGCCAGATGCGACGGTATCTGAATCGAAGACAGTAACCCATGGTTAAACAAAAAATGGGGACGCCTTCGAGATCAGACCGTAAATCCACGCATCCCACAAGGAGAACCCATGTCCCTGGGTGTCTTGAATAACATCTCAGCAATCTACGCACAGAATAACCTGAGCAATACTCAGGCCTCTCTGTCCAAAACACTTCAACAGTTGTCCTCTGGATCCCGTATCAACTCGGGCGCGGACGACGCAGCCGGCCTTTCACTGGCCAATGGTCTCCAAGCCTCTTCGACCGCTCTTTCGCAGTCTGCGAAGAATGCGTCAGAAGGCGTCGACTTTCTGCAGGTCGCTGATGGCGCGCTCTCGCAGGTTACCAGCCTCCTCAATCGCGCGGTCACACTGGCGACCGAAGCTTCCAACGGCACGCTGAATTCCAGCCAGACGAGTGCGGCGAACTCGGAATATCAGAAGATCCTGACTGAAGTGAATACGATCAACAGCAACACGGAATACAACGGAATCAGCACTTTTTCAAAGAATGCCTCCTATACGGTAGGTTCAGCCGGCAACACCGTGGCTGTCGGAACGGCTGCGGGCAACATGACAACCGTCAACTACAACGGAAAGACGGTGGATATTTACAACAGTGCTACCGATCCCACCGCCGGCACGGGTACTGCGTCCTATCTGGCTGACGCCAACACGAAATCGATACTGGGGGCCGGCAGTAAGTTGTCGGATCTGGCCAGCGCGATCAACACGGGTTTGGGAACCAGCGTGGCATCAGTTCAGGGGAATCAACTCGTCCTCAACGATGGGGCTAAGGTAGTTTCTGGCAGTGCCGCGCTTACTGAAACGACGACGTTGGCGAGCGCCAACACTCTATCTGTTAGTGACGCAAACAACGCGCTCACTGTTACTACTCAGTTCGCAGTCACCGCCAACGGCAGCGCGTCGGCCGTGAACATTACCGGCTGGGCAGCAGCAGGTGGGGGAACTATATCTGCGCTTGCATCCGCGATTAGCGGCGACGCCGGTCTTAAAGCCGCGGGCGTTACGGCCACGGTTTCTGGAAATTCGCTTGTAATTTCAGGCGGCACCCTTTCCGGAGTAGCGACAGAATCAGATACCGCCAACTCGAGCACAAATCAGGCAGTCAAGATCTTCACCTCGGACGGGAGCATCAGCCAATCCTATAACAATTCAGCCAGCGATCAGGTATCTACCAGCGCGAATACGCTGGGCCTGGCAAACACGTCGCTTGCTAGCTCCGCCGTCGCGGCTGCGGCCCTTACTGCAATCAACTCTGCCATTACGCAAGTTGCTGCCGACCGCGGCACCATCGGCGCAAACATCAACACGCTGACCGCAGTTGTGAATGTTATGACCACCCAGTCGACCAACACACTGGCCGCTGAAAATGACGTGACCGCCACCGATTACGGTCAGGCAACCTCTGACATGTCGAAGTTCCAGATCCTGAGCCAGACCGGCATTGCCGCTCTCTCGCAGGCCAACCAATCGCAGCAATTGATCACCAAGCTGCTCCAGTAAATCGCGGAGCATAGACGTTCAACAGCGACGGAACGGGGGAGGCGGCGCGAATGCAGCTTTCTCCGTTCTGCTTTGACGGCGAGCGCATATCTTTAGGCTTTCCTAATTCTCAACATCGCGGCTTGGCCGTTGACCTGATCTTCAGCAGCCCGAGGGGAATCGCATGGGAACTGTCGGTTTGAATTTCGGTTCCGCCACCAGCGGCCAGGGCTTTGATGTAACCAGCACGGTAAACCAGATTGTCACCAATCTGCAGGCGGTGGAGACGCCATGGAAGACCCAGTTGACCAGCCTGCAGAGCAAGGACACAGTGCTTTCCAGCCTGGGCACGCAGATTTCTACCCTTTCTACCGATCTGCAAAATCTTACCGATTTCAGCGGCACGATGGCGTATAAGACCGGGTCGAGCTCCGATACGAATGTGCTGACCTTGTCATCGGCCAGCGCGGTCGCCGTGGCCGGCACACATACGATCGTCGTCCAGAACCTTGCCCAGACATCGAGCGCTGCGTCCGATGCGGTGGGCGCCTCGGATACGCTTACCGGGGGCATTACCTTCAAGGTGGGAAGCGGAGCGTGGCAGACAGTCAATGTAGGCGACAGTTCGACTGCGGCAACGCTTTCCGGGCTCTCCTCTGCAATCAATAGCGCGAATCTGGGCGTAACGGCCAGCGTGCTGACAAATGCGGACGGTACGCAGAGGCTCTCGCTGGTAAGCAAGACACAAGGCGCCGCCGGGCAGATTACGATTGCAGACTCGACAAATAATTCCAGCAGCCCGACCACCCTCGCGGACTCCACTGTCGCCGACAAAAACACGGGGCTCGGGCTGGCCACTATTCAAGATGGTGTCAATGCCACCATTACCGTGGATGGAGTCAAGCTCACCAGTGCTTCAAATACAGTCACCAACGCCATTCCCGGGGTGACCTTTCAGTTGCTTTCAACGGGCAATACGAGTTCCGGTTCCACGCCGGAGACCGTGCAGGTGGTAATCGACAACGATACGACAAGCATCGAGACCGCCATCAACACCTTCGTAAATGACTACAACACCACGATCAAGGCGATCAATGCCCAGGAGGGGAAAGACTCATCGGGCAATCCGGAGCCTCTGTATGGCACTTCCGTCCTGTCCCAGTTGCAACAGGGCCTGCTGTCGGCCGTGAGTTCATCCTTCGGTTCAAACGCCATCAACTCGCTTATCTCACTCGGCATCACAGCAAATGCAAACGCTGATGGAACGATTAGTCTCAATGCCGATACGCTGAGCAACGCGCTCAACAGCAATTTCGATCAGGTTGTTTCGTTGTTCCAGAATACGGGCAGCTTTGGTTCGGTCTTCACCAGTACATTGGAAGGTCTCGGTAACAGTAGCACCTCGGGAGGAGCAATCAGTCTGGCCCTCAGCGAGGACCGCAGCCAGGAGGCGATGCTGAATGACAACGTCTCCAAACAGGAAGCCCTGATCGCGACGCAGAAGGCGCACTTGACTACGGAGTTGAACTCGGCCAACCAGATTCTGCAGGCAATACCCCAAATGATCCAGCAAGTGAACGAAATGTACAGCGCGATCACCGGGTACAACTCCAACCAGAACGGATAAGGAGCATTAGCATGAACCCGTACCAGGCCCGAGCATTTGAGGGAGCGTCAGCCGTGGATCTCACGGTGGCCCTCTACGATGGCATCATCCGTTTTATGAATCATGCGATCGACGCGGTGGAATGCGGAGATACAGGTCAGCGGCGAAACGCGGTCAAGCGTGCGATGGACATTGTGATTCACCTGCAGGCGACGCTGAAGATGGATATCGGAGGAGAGCCGGCGAAGGCGCTGGCGGAGTTCTACGTAGCTATTTTTGCGCTCATGCTTCAGGGATCGCAGGCGAACTCCAAGCAGAAATTCGAGCAGGTGATCGCCTGTGTGCGGAATGTGCGTGGCGCATGGCGCCAGGTGGCGAGAGACCCTGAGGTCAATCCCGCTCCACCCCAGATGGCCGAATTTTCATCTGCACACATGCATTCGGGAATCGAAACCGCGGACTACGGGATGGAATCAGGGGCGGGCTCCAGGTGGAACGCCTGAGAGGATTTCTTTTCAACTGGAGAACACTCTGCGCGATGCACTCTATCCGTACCGCTTATCCGGCGACGGTGAGTTCTTCTTCGAGCTGCTGCTTCTGATAAAGGCCGGCATAGTATCCATCAAGGGCGAGCAGCTCGTCGTGCCTTCCCAACTCCACAACCCTGCCGTGATCAAGCACGGCAATCTGATCGGCATTGCGCACGGTTGAGACGCGGTGTGAGATGAGGATCGTGGTGGACGTTGCGGTATAGGTTCGCAACCCGCCGAGGATGCGTTCTTCGGTGTAGGTGTCCACGCTGGCCAGCGCATCGTCGAGGATGAGAATGGCAGGCCTGCGCACCAGCGCACGTGCGATTGCGCAACGTTGTTTCTGTCCGCCAGACAGCGTGACGCCGCGTTCGCCGACGATGGTCTGAAAGCCTTGCGGAAACTCCTCGAACTCCCTGCGGATATGTGCGGCCTCGGCGGCTTCCAGCAACTCTTCGGTGCTGGCATTCGGCGCCCCGAAGGCCAGGTTCTCGCGGATCGTTTCGCTGAACAGAAAAGTCTCCTGGCTCACCATGCCGATGTTCCGGCGCAGCACAGCCAACGGATATTCGCGCACCGGCCGGCCGTCGATGAGCAGTTCCCCTTGGGGAGCCTCATAGAGACGCGAGATCAGGCTGACCAGCGTGGATTTTCCGCAACCGGTAGGACCGACGATGGCCAGACTGGAACCGGCGGGGATGCGCAGCGATATGTCGTGCAGAACCGGCGTGTCGCCATAGTTGAAGTTCAGGTTGCGGAATTCGATCTCGCCCTTGAGCACGGTGCCGGCGGCAATCCCAGGATCAGCGGAGCGGTCGTCGATGGCAGGTTCAGCTTTGAGCAATTCGTCGACGCGCGTTACCGAGGCAGTTCCGCGCTGGAAGATATTGATGACCCAGCCCACGGCGATGATGGGCCAGATGAGCATGATCATGTACACATTGAACTCGACGAAATCTCCCACGGAGATGCGATGCGCAATGACCAGGTGGCCGCCGGCGAGCAGGGTGATGATCATGGAGACGCCGAGAACGAATTCGAGCGTGGGCCACAGCATGCCCATGAGCTGGACAAGGCGTAGTGCGCGGCGGATGTACTCGCGGTTGAGCCGCTCGAAAAGATTGATCTCTGACTCTTCGCGCGCAAAAGCGCGCACCAGCCGCGCGCCGGAGTAGTTTTCCTGAGCCTGCGAAGAGATGTCGGAGAAGCTGGCCTGGATTCGCTCGAAGCGGGTGTGAATCCGGTTGCCGAAGTACTGGACCAGAATGCTGGCCAATGGCATGGGGGCCAGGGCTACAAGTGTCAGATACGGGCTGATGCGCAGCAGGAAGAACAGTGCGCCTACGGTGAAGAAAAGCGTGTTGGCGCTGTACATGAGGGCTGGACCGAGCAACATACGCACTGCATTCAGGTCGTTAGTCATGCGGGCCATGATGTCGCCGGTGCGGTAGCGTTGATAGAAGCCTGAGTCCTGCTCCTCCAGCTTCCGGAAGAGGTCGTTGCGCAGGTCTAATTCGATGTCGCGCGAGATGCCGATGAGAATCCAGCGCTGCGCGTAAAGGAAGACGCCCTTGGCCATAGAGATGGCGACCAGCAGCCCGGCGTAGAAGAGGATTTTTTCGCGTGTGGTTCCGCTTTTCAGGACGTCGACGGCCCTTCCCAGGACCCTGGGAAACTGGACCGCAACCGTGTTTGTGGCCACGCAGGAGAGCGTGCCCCACAGGTATCCCCAGCGGTAGCGGCGCATGTACCCAAAGAGGGGGGCCAGATCGCGAAACATAATTCCATTGTATCGGGGAGAGGGCGCAGGCGGGGTGCCAGTTTATGTGGGCGTGCGCAGCAGCAGGTACCCGCCAACCAGCGCAAAAAGGATGTCAGAGGACCAGGCGGCGAGGGCGGCGGGCAGATAATTCACGTTGCCCATGGCGCCGAACAGGCCATCGACCACCCAGTAAGCGAGGGCCACGGCAATGGCCATGGCAATGGCGGTAAGCGAACCGCGGCGGCCCATCGAGAGCGCAAAGGGTATGGCCAGCACCGCCATGACGATGGCGATGAGCGGGTAGGCGAGCTTGTGCCATAGCGCGACGCGGAGACGCATGGTGTCAAAGCCGCTTTGGCGCAGGTCGCGAATGTAGCCGTCGAGCTGGCTAAAGTTCATCTCCTGCGATTGCAGATTTTCTTTTGTGAAGTACCCCGGATCTTCGTGAATCTCAGAGAACGTGGTCTGGCTGAACTCGCGAAACGCGGTGGGTTCGGCCCCGTTCATGTCGCGTACCCAGCCGCTCTGGAAGTTCCAGGTGCCGCTGTTCGTGTCCCTGAAGACGCGGGCGGCGAAGATGCGCCGCGTGAGTTGAAATGTGGAAGGATCGAATTCGAAGATGGAGAGATTGGCGAACTCTTTGCGGTCGGGATCGAAGAACTGGTAGTAGAAGATGCGGCCGGGTTCGCCGAGCCGCGGCTGTCCAAAGATCCAGTTGCGCTCGGGGTGCAGAACGGTCTGCGGCGGCCTGCCCTTGATGGTATTGCGCAATGCCTCCTGCCTGCGGTTCGCCTGGGGCAGATAGTACTGGTCGAAAAGAAACAAGCTTACTGACAGAATGGCGGCGATGGAGACGATGGGAATCACCAGCCGGTAAAGACTGATGCCGGTGGCCTTCATGGCAATGATCTCGCTGTTGCGGTTGAGCACGCCGAAGGTGACAAGCGCGGCAATCAGCACGGCCAGCGGGGCGATCTGGTAAAGCATATCGGGAGTCAGGTTGACCAGATAAGCGCCAACCGTGGCAAGCGGAATGTGATTGCGCAGAATGTCGCCGACCAGGTCGAAGAAGGTAAACACCAGCATGAGCAGGACAAAGCCGGTGAGCACCAGCAGGAAGGTATTGAGAAACTCGCGAACAACGTACTCATCCAGGATGCGCGGAAAGGCGTTGCGGGATTTGGCGCGCTTTCTGCGCGGCCGCTGTTTATCCAGAAAGCCGGTAAGTGAGACACCGTTGTGCCGCACGGTGCCATTGGTTTCCTGCTTGGGTGTGCGCGCCGCCCAGGTCATGATGGCGTTCAGAATGCGGCCGCCACTGGCCATCTGCCACAGCAGGAAAACACCTGCGCCGGCAAAGAGAATGTTCGCCGACCAGACAGCAAGGAATACGGGGAGTTTGTTCTGGCGACCGAGGGCAGTGCCGGTTGCAGAGAGAAAGTAGTAAAGAAATACCAGCAGAATGGTGTAGACAAAACCGGAGCTTTTGCCGCCGCGCCGCGAAGCCACGCCCAACGGAACGCCTACCAGCATCAGCACCAGGCAAGCGATTGGAAAAGCAAAGCGGTTGTTCAGCTCGATGAGGAATGGCTTGGGGTCAGGACCGCGCACGCGCTCGAGCAATGCGCCCATGGGGAGAGCGTAGATGGCAGTGTCCCTGCGGCCCAGGTGCACGTCGCTCTGCGCGCTCAGTTCCAGCGGGCGATCTGTCGTGGTGAATGCGCGGATGTTGTACTGATCGGGCTGGTCTGCGACCGTGTCGTGCTGGGCACCGTTGCGCAAGCGCATCAGCAGCACTAGTGTTGAGTCGCTGACCACCGTGGCCGAGGCGGCGGTGGTGATGCGCGGTGCTGAGGGGTCGCTGACGTCGGCCATGAACACCTGGTCCCAATTGGATGCGCCGGTCCCGGAGCGCACGTTCTGCACATAGAGAACGAAGTTCTTGAAGTCTTCGTAAAAGACGCGTGGCTGAATCTGGTAGGAGGCCTGCGAAGTTTCAAGTGCCTGCTCCATGTCCAGAATTGCCCGATTGGCGCGAGGGGCCAGATAGAGCGAATTGGCCAGACCCGCCAACGTGCCCCCGACGGCCACGATGGCCGAAACACGCACAAAATAGCCGATGCCCAGGCCGGAGGCGCGCATGGCGATGATCTCGCTGTCGGCTGCGAGCCGGCTGAGCCCCAGCAGCACGCCCACGAGGACCGACATGGGAATGGTCACCCGGAACAGATTCGGCAGTGTGAAGAGGAAGATCTCCGCCGCGTTCGAGAATGTGGAGCTGTTGCGGACCACCATCTCCAGAACGTGCGGCAGGTAGGGCATGAACAGAATGAAGGTGAAGAGCGCGCAGCCAATGAGCGTGTGGGAGAGAATTTCACCGAGAATGTAGCGGGTCAGGATGCGCACAAGCAGGCTCTGGCGTTAGTTTACCGTGTTGACGCCGCCGGTGCGGGCTGCCAACCACGCAGCCTCAAACTGTTACCTAGCACGCAGACGGAGCTGAGGGCCATTGCGGCTGCGGCCAGCCAGGGTGTGAGCAGAATGTGGAATGCGGGATAAAGCAGCCCGGCAGCTAGTGGAATGCCGAGCAGGTTGTAGCCCACGGCCCAGCCAAGGTTCTGGCGCATGATGCGCAGGGTTTGCCGAGCCAGGCCGAGCGCCGCGGGAATGGCGGAGGGCTGGGTGCGCAGCAGCAGCACGTCGCCGGCTTCCTGGGCCAGGTCGGCTCCCGTGCCCATGGCGATGCCGGCGTCGGCCTGTGCCAGCGATGCGGCGTCGTTGATGCCGTCGCCCACCATGGCCACGCGCAATCCGGATTTTTGCAACGCGCGGATGCGGGCCAGCTTGCCTGCGGGATCGAGCCCGGCTTCGACTTCGGTGATACCGGCCTGATTCGCGATTGGTAGCGCTGCAACCTGAGAGTCGCCGGTAAGCATGAGTACGCGCAGGCCGGCCTGCCGCAGCGCGGCGATTGCCTCTGCCGCATCGGGGCGCAGAGCATCGCGCGCATCGAAATAGCCGGCCGGCACTTTGTCCAGCGCCATCCAGAGGCGCGTAACTCCAGGCTCCGGCGGGGTGATGTTTTCCGGCAGGGGGATGAAGAACTCCTGAAAGAGTGCTTCATTACCGAGCATGCAATCGTGTTCCTCGACCCTGGCGGTGAGGCCGCGGCCGGGAAGAATCTGCACGTCTTCAGCGGGATTCCATTGCAGGCCGCGGCCGCGCGAAAAATCGACGATCGCGTGCGCAAGTGGGTGATTCGATCGCTCCTCGGCTGCCGCAGCCATGCGCAGCAGGTCGTTTTCCTGGTGGCCGGCAAGCGAATGAACCGCAGCCAGCACCGGCCTGCCCACGGTCAGCGTTCCGGTCTTGTCGAGAACGATCGCGTCCAGGTGGGCAAGCCGTTCCAGCGCTTCCCCTCCCTTGAAAAGCACGCCGAGTTGCGCGCCTCGGCCCACGGCAACTGTAAGCGCAGCGGGCACGGCCAGCCCCATGGCGCAGGGGCAAGCGATGACCAGCACGGCAACGGTAGTGGCCAGCGCCAGCGGAAGCGAATGAGTGGCGACGAGCCAGGCCACAAAGGTCAGCAGCGCCAAGCCCAGAACTACGGGGACAAAGATGGAACTGGCGCGGTCGGCCAGCCGCTCCATGGGTGCGCGCGAACCCTGCGCCTGCTCTACCATGCGCGTGATTTGCGCCAGCACCGTCGCTTCGCCCAGCGACTCCGCCTTGCATACCACTGCGCCGTCGTAGTTGAGCGAGCCAGCCAGCACACGGCCGCCGGTTTCGCGCGGCAGTGGCGTCGCCTCACCGGTGAGCATTGCTTCGTCCACGGTTGTGCGGCCCTCCACGATTGTGGCGTCCACCGGAAAGCGCTCGCCGGGCAAAACCAGAACGTGGTCGCCGGGTTGGATCTCCCCGAGCGGCACAACGGCTTCAACGCCGTCCACAATGCGGCGGGCGGTCACAGGGCGCAGCCGCGAAAGCGAGTCGAGCGCGGCCAGAGCGCGGCGTTTGGCGCGCGCTTCAAGAGCTTTTCCCATCAAGAGAAAACCGATAATCAACAGAACCGCGTCAAAGTAAACATCGCGGCCGCTCGCGGGCCACACTGTGGCGTAGGCGGAGTAAAGGAAAGCAATGCTGGTGCCCAGGCCGACCAGTGTGTTCATGTTGGTGGTTCCGTGGCGCAATGCGCGGATGGCGCTCAGATAAATGCCGCGGCCAGCCCAGACTACGACGAACGCAGTAAGAACGAGCAGAAACCAACGCAGCGGGCTCGTCGGCAGCGCGTAGAGCCAGGGAAAGAGACGCATCAAAGCATGGTCCAATGCACCCATTTGCGAACCGAGCGGCATGGCCAGCAACATGGCCGCGGCGCCGGCAGCGAGCGTAACCCAGGCTTTGCGCGCGGACTCGTCTGCGTGGTCGTGATCTTCTGCGCCGGCAGAATCGCTGGAGCGGGGAAGAACTGCGTCGTAACCCGCGCCGCGAATGGCTTCAACCAGTTGCTCGGGCGCTGCCATGGCCGGATCGAACACCACGCTGGCGCGGTGGGCCATTAGATCCACGTGAGCGGACTCAACTCCGGCGGTCGCGCGCAGAGCTTCTTCCACGTGATGCTGGCAGGACGCGCATGTCATCCCCAGTACGGGAAGCGTGAGCGATTCTGTCGCAGGCGCCGCCAATTACTGTTCCCGATGCGCTGTGTAGCCGGCCTTGGCGAGCGCGGCAATGGCAAGGTCGACGGGCGCGGGTTCCGCAGCGGAAGTCAGCCGCGCCGCACCTATGCGAACCTCATTGACAACGGCCCCATCGACAGACGCAAGGGCCTGGCTTACGCGGCGAACGCAGGAGCCGCAGTGCATTCCATCAATTTGCAGTGTGAATTCCGACACGTCTTTCTCCCGAATTTCCACTTCTGTTGGTTTGATGATAGCTGCGTGACAGAGATTCGCACATGATCCCGTATTGCGGAGAGGGCCGGCGGAAGCGCTATCGTAGAGAGGTTTACAGCTTGAGGGAGAAAATGCAGAGAGAGTTTCCTGTGGCGCCTCTGGTGGGAGTGGGCGCGGTGATCGTGGAAGAGGGCCGGGTGCTGCTGGTGCGGCGCGGGACCGAGCCGCTTAAGGGCCAATGGTCGCTGCCGGGGGGCCTGCTGGAACTGGGTGAGTCGCTCACTGGCGGGGTGATTCGCGAGGTGCTGGAGGAGACGGGGCTTATGGTCGAACCGGTTGAACTGGTTGAGTTGCTTGACCGGATTCACGGGGAGGGCAAAAGAGTTCGCTACCATTACGTGATTGCCGACTACCTTTGCCGCGTGACGGGTGGATCTTTGCAAGCCGCCTCAGACGCCGATGCGGTGCGTTGGGTGGAGCGCACGGATTGGCACACGCACGATTCGTCCGCAGGCGCGCTCAAACTTGATCCGGTTACAGTGCGGGTGATCGAGATGGGCTGGCAGAGGGCACGGGCGTTGGCGTCCGGAGGAAGCGGGGAACGATGAAGCTGACCAGGAAATCGCTTTTGTTCGGTTGCGCGCTGTGGACGTTGGCGCTGGCTGCCGGCATTGGGTTCTGGTTGCGACCGGTGAGTTACTTCAATGGCATGATGTATTTGCGTGAGGACCTCGCCGGATACGAGAGCCGTTCTGTTGTAGTTGGAGGCCACCGCATGCACTACGAAGCCGCGGGTCCTGCGAGTGGGCCGGTGGTAGTGCTGGTGCATGGGCTGGGAGGCCGCGCTGAAGACTGGCGCAACCTGGCGCCGTATTTTGTCAACGCCGGATTTCGGGTCTACATGCCGGATTTGTTCGGATATGGACGCAGCGAAAAGCCCGCGGACTTCTCGTATTCGGTGCGCGATGAGGCTGGCGTGCTGGTGGGCTTTTTTGATGCGCTGGGATTGAAGCAGGTGAACCTGGGCGGCTGGTCGATGGGCGGCTGGATCGTGCAGATTGTCGCAAGTACACACCCTGAGCGGGTCAGGCGGCTGATGTTGATTGACGCGGCGGGCATTTACAAGGAGCCGGACTGGAATACGGACCTGTTCATGTCGAAAACGCCGGCGCAACTGAACCAGTTGGAGGCGCTGCTGATGTCGCATCCACCCCGGATTCCCGGATTCGTTGCGCAGGATATCTTGCGCGTTACCGCGAGGCGGTCTTGGGTAATCAAGCGGGCGCTGGATACGATGCTCACCGGCAAGGACGTAACCGACGACCTGTTGCCGAAGCTGCAGATGCCGGTGCTGATTCTGTGGGGCAAGGAGGACCGGATCACGCCGCTGGAGCTGGGCGAGAAAATGCACCAGCTGATTCCTCAGTCGGAGTTGGATGTGTTTAACGGGTGTGGACACCTTGCGCCGCAACAGTGCACCAGCGATATGGGGCCGATGGTAGTGGCGTTTGTGAAGGAGTGAGGGAATCAGGACTGCGACCGGCCGACGGGTTGGGAAGCCAGTCTCTTGGGATGCAAAAGCGAACCACCCTTGATGCTGTAAAGCTGCATCAAGGGTGGTTTGCGTGTTTGGTCGCAATCGTTAGGAGACGGAGACGGTTGAGTCATCCGGCTGGTTTTTGGGGGCGGGCTCGGGTTTAGTGTGCGATGTCAACCGTGAGGTTCAATTCCACGGGGGTGGGCGTATCGTCCACCTTGCCGGGACGGAAGTGAGACCTCTGGATTGCGTCAACTACACGCGCATCCCAGTAGGGGTTGGACGGCTTGACGACCTTGACGTCCTGGGCGCGGCCGTTGCTGTCGACGGTGAGTGAGAGACCGACCTGGGTATCCATGGAAACGAATGTCTTGGCCAGGCCATCGGGGAGTTCAATGCTGAGTGGCTGGGTGAGGACAGGGGCAGTGACTCCGGTGCTTACGCGGAGGTTAGGGGTTGAAGCAGCGACGTCGTCGTGAGACGAGGTGGCGTTTGCCGCTGCCGGGAAGAGAATTGACGAAAGCATGAGCGTGCTGGCAAGCATATGGCGCATAGTTACCTCCTTAGAGGTTGATTGTGACCAACTTCATTATACCGCGATTTCTATACGACAGTCAACTATTTTTTTCTACATCTAATTTTTCAACGACTTACACGCCTCTATAGGCAAGTATATTACTTTTGTGTTAAATTATGACTCGTTTTACACAGGTCTCGGACCTCGCCGCACGAAGCGATGGGTGCGGCCACATGGAAGCTCGCAAGACGCGCAAAAGGTCAGCCCCCGGATCCAAGAAGGCGAGCGCAAATCTCTCAAATGAATAAGCGAGTGAACAGATTAGTGGAGGGCTGAAGGACTCCAGCCGAGCACCAGGGACTCGACTTCGGCGGGTGTGGGAGCCACCGCATCGGCCGGCGCGCACTCTTCCGGCGTGCCGTAGCCCCAGCCGGCGGCAAGGCAGCGGAGTTGGTTGGCGTGAGCTGCGTCGATGTCGTAACTGCGATCCCCGATCATCCAGGAGTATCCGGGGCTAAGAGCCTGGTCGCGCAGCAGGTTGGCCAGCAGGTCAACCTTGCTGTGGCTTGCGTATTCCGTCTTGTCGCCGTATATCGCGGTAAAGAAACCTGACAGCCCGAAGGCGTCGAGAATTCGAACGGCAAAGTGCTGCTGCTTTGAGGTGCACACGTAGAGCGGGAATCCCTGCTGATGAAGCTGCACCAGCATCTCGCGCACACCGGGAAAGACTGAGTTGTTCCGCCAGCCTTCGCTGTCGTAGCAGGCGCGGTAGTCGCGGGCCAGTGCGGCTTGCTCGTCCACGGTCCCGTCCGGGAGCAGTTCAACGACCCACTCTTCTACCGGAGGTCCGATGAAGCGATCGAGTGTTCCCTGGTCGCCCATGCCGCGGGCGACGAGAACTTTACGTAGGCAGCCGAGGATGCCGGGCTTGGAGTCGGTGAGGGTTCCATCAAGGTCAAAGATGAGGGCCGGCAGAACAGGACGCATGATCTGAGTTTCGCAGAAAGAGGCGCGTGGACAAAAATGCTCAAAAATGGACACAGACGCCGTCTCACGACCCCGGAGGGAGCGAAACGGCGTCCGTTATGAAATCGATAGGCTTGTGAACGCGGCTTATCGTGTGGCTTCAAACAGGAACCACGCGCGCCTTTCGGCCGCGTCGATCCAAATTTCGATCATGCTGGTAGTGGCGTATTCATTGGCCTTGCTGGTGACCTCGTGCGCCGCTCGAAGGCTCTCGACAAGGGCCTTATTGTCGGCGTGGAGTTCCTTGAGCATTTCGGTGGGGCCCACGAACTCTTCATCGTTGTCCGTGATGCGCTGCAGCCGCGAAATGTGCCCGATGGAATGAAGGGTGGTGCCGCCAACCTTGCGGACGCGCTCAGCGATGTCGTCGGTAATGGTGAAGATTTGGGTGGCCTGCTCGTCGAGAAGCAGGTGGTAATCGCGGAAGTGCTGGCCGCTCATGTGCCAGTGGAAGTTCTTGGTTTTGAGATAAAGGGCGAAAGCATCGGCAAGCAGTGCATTCAGGACGCTGGAGAGGTTCTTGACGTTTTCCGGAGAAAAGCCGTCTGGAACCTGAAGCCTTGCGGCTTTGGTTTCTTTTTCATGGACATGATTGGGCATTGTTCAACTCCTTTGCCAGGGAGGGCCATCGGGACGTCCGAAATGGACCGTCTGCGCATGTTCCCCGTGCATGGAGTTGGATGCAAGCACGGCGGCAACGGATTTGTGAAAAACGCAAACAGAAACGGGCGCCATCGGAGGGGATGGCGCCCGTTTGAGGTGGCGGAGTCGAACGTGAGGTTAGACCTTGACCGCCGGATGAGTTGCGTAGTGGAGCAGCACGGCGACAGCGCAGCTGGTGAGGCGCGTCTCGGCCGAATCTGCCCGGCTGGTAAGGATGGTGGGCACGCGCGCGCCAAGGACGATGCCGGCCAGTTGCGCTCCGCCCAGGTACTCGAGCTGCTTGGCGAGCATGTTGCCGCTCTCGAGATCGGGAACCACCAGGATATCGGCCTGGCCGGTAACCGGCGAGACCAGCTTCTTGATGGCAGCGGCCTTTACGCTGACGGCGGTATCAAATGCAAGCGGTCCGTCGAGAATGCCGCCGGTGATCTGGCCGCGGTCTGCCATCTTGCAAAGGGCTGCAGCATCGAGCGTTGACTTGATCTTGGGGTTCACCGTCTCGACTGCGGACAGCAACGCAACCTTGGGCTCCGGAATGCCGAGGGCGTGGGCCAGGTCAATCGCGTTCTGCACAATGTGAATCTTGTCTTCCAACTCGGGGACGATGTTGATGGCCGCGTCGGTGATCAGCAGGGTGCGCGCATACGCCGGCGTATCCATGATGAAAACATGGCTGATGCGGCGGGAGGTGCGCAGGCCGGTGTCGCGATGCATGGCGGCCTTCATCAGCTCGTCGGTGTGCAAGCTGCCCTTCATCATGGCCTGGGCTGCGCCGGAACGGCAGATTGCCACGCCGATTTCCGCGGCCTTGCTCTCAGTGTCGGCATCGAGGATGGGATAAGCGCTGATGTCGACGCCCATCTTGGCGGCCAGGGCCTTCATGGCGGCCTCAGGACCGATGAGGGTAGGCTCGATGAGGCCCTCGATGGCGGCTTCGATGGTGCCCTTGAGGGCTACTTCAGAAAGTGGCCAGACAACGGCGGTGGTAATGGCCGGCAGGTGCTTGCAGCGCTCGATGAACTTGTGAAAGACGTGGTAGTCGGCTGGATGGCCAACCAGCGGGTCAACGGCAACGGCTTCAGCCAGAGTTGCTAGGTCGCTCATGTGAAAGTTCTCCTGGGCGCGCAGCCGGGGGCTGGCGAGCCTTACGAAACTATTGTCGCCCGGCCACCTGCGAGCGCCTGTGCCTTGGGTCACAGGGCGGGCGAGTGTCTCTTATTGCGGTATTTTATGGTGAGGCAGGAGATGGGAAGATGAGTTGATCGATTGAGGCACTGTGCAGGTAGAATTGGCATGCTGGTAGGACAGCCTGTTTTTAGGTGCGTCAGTTTTGATGAGGGTTGCGAAATGAAGACATATCGGATTGCGCTGGTTCCGGGAGATGGCATTGGCAAGGAAGTTGTGCCGGCAGGGCGGCAGGTTCTGGAAGCGCTGGCTGGGGCGGAGAGCGATTTCAAATTTGAGTTCGAAAACTTCGAGTGGGGCGGGGATTACTACCGCAAGCATGGCGAGATGATGCCGGCCAATGGGCTCGAAGCGCTCAAAACCAAGGACGCGATTCTGTTCGGATCGGCAGGAGACCCGGATATTCCCGACCACATTACGCTGTGGGGGCTGCGGCTGAAGA
>DASRLI010000428.1:0-10805 GCA_035648535.1 Occallatibacter sp.
ATCGCACTCTGGGGCCCAAATTGAAATGTGTCGCTTATAAGACAGACAAGCTTTGTTCCAGTGACTTACAGTCGCCCTCTTTGGGATCACTCGCTGTTGATTCGAAGGAAGGAGACGTATGGCGCACTCCGTAGTTCCACCTTTGGCTACCCCCAGGGAGATCAACACCAAGAAAAACAAGGATCAGACAAGCCCTACCGCCGACCAACAGAAGATCAATCCCTCGGACCGCGCAATCACGCAGAAAATCCGCAAAGCGGTTCATGATGATACGAGCCTCTCCACCTACGGACACAACATCAAAATCATCACTCAAGACGGCAAAGTTACACTCCGAGGGCCAGTGCGGTCTGAAGAAGAGAAAAACAAGCTACAGGCCAAAGCTGTGGCAGTGGCTAGAGCAGAAAACGTAACCAATGAACTGGAAGTCGCACCTTCGAAATAATGGCCGAAATGGAACCTAACGCGTACTCAAGGAGGAAAGACAAATGTCAGGTAAAAAAGTAGGAGTATTTGGAATCTACTCGACTCGAGTTGCGGTCGAAAACGCCATGGACTCACTCATGAGGGCGGGCTTCCCGAGTTCCGATATTTCCGTTCTATTGCCGGAGAGTCTCGGCGGCCCCAAGGACATAGGGACGGAAAAGGCTACGAAAGCGCCCGAAGGTGCGGCAGCAGGCGTGACCGCAGGAGGCGTAATTGGCGGCACGCTCGGTCTGCTGGCAGGTGTTGGTCTGTTGGCGATTCCTGGGCTCGGTCCATTCATAGCCGCAGGTCCGATCATGGCAGGGCTGGCGGGGCTGGGCGTTGGAGGAGCAGTGGGCGGAGTTACCGGCGCCTTGATCGGCATGGGTATCCCTGAATTTGAAGCAAAGCGATACGAAGGCCGCCTGCAGAAGGGCGGAATTCTCCTCTCCGTGCATTGCGACACAAGTGAGGAAATCAAGCGCGCCAAGGAAGTGCTGAAGGCCACGGGCGCTGAGGATGTTTCCTCCACGGGAGAATCCTCTGTCGATACCAAGACAACAGATCGTGACGTGGCCAGCAAGACTGCGCCCGGAACTCGCTAATCCAAATGGAGGAAGTCTATTCGAGGTTTCCTCCTTTTCTCCCTGAAGAATACACATGGTTCGATAAGCTGGGTAGGGCCGCACGCGGTGGCGAGATGCCCGTCGGAGCATTGCCCCAAGCGATTGAGTTTGCAAAGCGTGAAGGATACCTCTAGCGCGACGACTGATCATCCCCGGCGAACCGCAATATCGTGGGATATTCCGACAGCGTTGCAAGCCCAAACCGGCGGAATTGAGCGGCAACGATCCGCGACAGAATGGGCCATTTGCTTAACCCGGTTTTCCGTTCTATTGCGCCGAAAAAACAACGCCCGAAAAACCGGCCTGTCCATGGTTTGAATGTCATCGCGTTTGCTCGAATTCAAACCATTTCCAATTTTAAAAAACGCTCCGAGGCGTAAAGGCCGCTTCGCGCCGCTTGCGCGGTGGCCTGCGGGGCCGGCCTTGACACTCTACGCTCAAAGCCGCCGCACAGCGTGTAAGCACAAACCGCCGAAAATTCCGGGATCTTTGGACAGGCGCTCTGCCTCGCTCGAAATCGTCCAGAAGACCGCCTGCCAGATCCTCGACGCCCTTCACTCCGGCCAACCGGCCGGAGTGAAGGAGAATTGTTGATAGAGTCAGTGCAATTGGAGACAAACCCAAGTGTTCAAGAAATTCCTGATCGCATGTTGTATCTGCCTTGCTCCTTCCGTCATTTGCCCATTGGTCGCGCAGTACATACGGGTCGGCGGCCAGGATCAAATCGCTATGGGTAAGTTGGACGAAATGGAGAACCTGCTTAGCGGCGCCGATGCCGGGCAGAAAGTTGACCTTCTGACGCGCCTGGGAGTCGATCCAGCCATCGGGAAAATGGTTGCCGAGGAACTTCTACCCGGACAAAAGATCGAGCTACTGCCGATTCGAGTGCAGCAGGAGACGCACTATGGAGTGGCATTTCTGCCCAGCTCCAGGGATTGTTACCTGTATCTGCTCCAGGGAGCGGCCGACGATCCGGGGAAAATGCCATGGCACGTGATCGACAAGCAGGTACTCAATTGCTGGAATGGAGCCGGCGTTGTTGAACTCATGGCTTTGCGCCATCCAGACGCCGACGATCTTGTGATTCATCATGTGAACTATAACCACGGTTCCGGTGTTGTGGAAGATCAGACACAGGTGTTTTCGATCCTTAACGGCAAACTCGTGCAGACGATGGTCACGCAGGATTATCTCCTGGAAGAAACGCTGGGGAGTCCGACGGAGATTCAAACCGAGCATCGCAGCACATTTCTGCGGTTTCCGGATCGCTCGCTGGAAGAAACCCGGACCATTGCCGTGAACGACAAATTGGAGAAGGTCGAACGTCGCTACTGGCACTGGTCGGGGCAGAAACGCAGATTTACGCCGAGTCGGTTCATGCCAGTTGTTGTACCTAATTCTTAGCAGCCTGTGAGTTGATGGCGGTGCACAGAGAGGCGAAACTCCTAAAGAGATTTCGGAACTGATAGCACCCGGCGACGCCAAAGTCGGCTCAAGTGCCATCGACGTCGCGAATGCTAGTTGAGAGTCCTGGGCATTGACGGCAGCCTCAGAGATCTTCAGGCGCTTTCGATGCACCATGTCTCCCAGCAACTTTGCTTGGGGAGAAACATCCTTTTTGAGATTGGGAGTAAAAGCTTCGCCCTGGATAGGAGCGGTGGCGCCTTGTCCTTGATTTTTGATCGCGGCCGCGACAGCATTCAGAACGATCGCCTCCTGTTCTGGGGTCAGGATTCGATTCGTGACCTTTGCTTCGGCTGCCTTCATCGCCTTCACTGAGATCGTGGGTCTCTGTGTGGCGACCAGAATGACGACAGGTAGTAGCTTCTTGTAATTTAGGGCTCCAAGTTTGATAAACGTTGCCAGCCCGAGCGCCGCCCATCCAACGGGGCCAATCACAGTGGCAATCAGCGAAGAAAGCCCGGTAAAAGCGCCGAAGCCAAGCCCTAGTCCCAGCGCCCCGTTGATAGCACCGAGTAGGGTCGACCCGAGGATGTACACGCCAAATCCAGATAGTTGGGCCGCCGATAGCGCGGCGAAGCCAGTCATCTCCTTGCCGAGTCCTTTGCCGTACTTGGCAGCCGGTTCTGCGGCCCGAGCCTTCAATTCGTTGATCTGTGCAGGTGTAAGCTTCGTAACTGTGTCGTTCCAGACCTTGGTAACGATGGCTAACTCGATCTCCGGAGTGTCTGCGGTAGAAGGGTACTCGACGATCATGCTTTGGGCTAGGTCTCGAACAACTTCGGCATAGGACTTCACAGAGCTAAAGGTCCAACTGCCAACTCGGCAAATCTCATCTTCAAGTTCTGGTCTGTGAGTATCAAGCCATATAGCCTGCACTTCGGGGGAGACGGAGTTGAAGAATTTGGGCGGATCGCCAGAAACGATCGCTGAAATAGAAATATAGCGCGCTAACTCGACAAGGGATTCTCGGGAAAGTGCTTGAAAGATGGCGTCATGGGTCATTGCTTTTCTGTGGTCTCCTAGTCACTAGTTGCATGACGACTGCTCATGAGCGTCGTACACATTGCGCACAATCGTGCTTTCAAGATTCATCATCCCGGCAGTTCCCCGTTTGAGTAGAAAGATCATTCATGGCGAGGCTGACTTTTTTGTTGAACGACTCCCTGAGCGATTTAGATGCGTTCAAGCACATAACTTTGTCGCTAAATAGACGCCACCTTGGCCTACCTATACCTCTTGCTTGCAACCACCACGGACACCACAGAAATTTCCCATTTCGGTCATCGTAATTAGATAGACGCGCTTCAATTTATTCGGCGTAAGCACCGTATCACAGAGGGGTGCTTCTGCGATGTGAGGACGAGACTGAGTGTGGACTCAGCCACTGTCTGAAGGGAGCGGAACAGAGATGGATCGCGCAGAACCCTGAACAGGTTCACGAGGTCGGCATTCGGGTCGTTGAAGACTTCAACCTCGGAAGGCTCTTTCGCCAGGAGAACTGCAGCGCTGCCGGCAAAAGCCTCGACGTAGGTGGTGTGAGGAGGAAAGTGGGCGATGATGAATGGAGCGAGTTTCGACTTCGATCCGAAAAAAGTTATAGGTGGGCGTACACGCACTTGGCTTCGTCCTCAGTGGTCGGTGAAAAGACTACTCCCGAGGGCATCTGCCAAGCGGTGATGTGGAACATCATCCTCCCCAGCCCGGCCCTGCAAGCTCCTCTGCCATACAGATGAATCCCGCACCACGGCGGGGAATTCAAGCAAGTCATTGGTCTAGCTCCCAGGGCACCCGCGCCCCAACAAAATTATTTCAACTATTTTTGCCCGTTCGGTCCCCCAAACAGCTTGAGCTCGGTAGTACCTAGTAGAGAGAGTTGGCCGTCGAGCATGAATGTCAGGTGCGCGGTTGCCGAAAAGGACGCGCTCTTTGAAGTCCACCACACGTTGGATTCAGTACCCCGGAAGGCAATGGCCCCTGCCTGGTCAAGTGGGAAGGGCCGCCTGAAGGTAGTTGACCGAAAACTTGATACCGAACCCTTTAGTAACGGGCGAGAAGAAGTATGACTCGCTCTTCACCATAACTCGGAATGGAGCGTAGTATGACCATCGAAAACCATTGTTTATCGTCACACGAGTCCGTCCGGTGCGCTATTTATGCACGCACGGGCGCTCTAACAGCGAGGGAAGATTCCGCAATCGAACAGATTCAGCGCTGCAAGGAAGCGGCCCAGAAGAAAGGCTGGACTGTTATCGAAGACTTCATCCGCATCGATCACGGTGGCTCTGGAATCTCGATGCAGGATCGCACGGGGCTGCAGGAATTGATTACCCTCACCGCAACTGAGCCGCGTCCGTTCGATTACGTCATTTGCGTTTCGACCGATCGCCTGACCAGGAATATGGGCATTGCAGGCCAGATCGTAGACACCTTCACTCATCATGGCGTCAACCTCTATTTTG
Organism: Occallatibacter sp.; assembly: GCA_035648535.1. Lineage (GTDB taxonomy): Bacteria > Acidobacteriota > Terriglobia > Terriglobales > Acidobacteriaceae > Telmatobacter. Next base: position 5,015 of record DASRLI010000428.1, read on the forward strand.
TGTCGAACGGTCTCGACTCTGCGGACCCGACCTTCCGTGTGATTCTCAACTGCGTTGCTGAACCTGATCTGGTCTACTCGAAATGTCTTGGGGATAGAATCCGCCGGGGCAAGATGGGGCGTTTCCTGAGCGGCTATCATCCGGGTGCTCGGTGCTTCGGATACACAAATGTTCCTGAGAAGGTCTCAGACCCGCAAAGTGAACACGGTCGCATTCGCGTGATCGGTGTCAAGCAGACTAAGTGCGACTCCGAGGCTAAGGTCGTAGAGCGGATATTCGAGGGATATGCCTCCGGCCTCGGCTTAAAAGCAATCGCGACGCAGTTGAATGCGGACGGCGTGCCACCTCCGCAAGGCCGTGCTGCCGGGACGCCGAACTGGTCTTCGAGTGCGATCGCCACGATCCTGGGAAATGAAAGGTATGTTGGCAGGACCCGGTGGAACAAGAGGTGTGTCACGAGAAATCCGGCGACCGGAAGGCGAGAGGAAAAACTGCGGCCGGAAAGTGCGTGGTTGACCTTGGAAAAGCCGGAGTTGCGGATTATCAGCGACGACATGTTTACGCAGGTGAAGGAACAGCGGCAGCGGGCCAATGGTCCTGCAGGTCGGGGCTGAGTAAACGTTGGAAGTGACAGGACTATACGTTTTGATTTTGAAAGGAAAGTACATGCCACATCTTCACGCTTGCGATTTCGCCGGACATTATTGGGACTGCGAGGGTACCGCCACGCGTCTCTTCGCCCCAGAACCGTCAACTTGTATGTGCCTGAATCACGGAGTTCCCATGGAAGACGGGGATCACAGCGAGTGTTCCATCGAGCTTCTGTCTTGCCCAGAACACCGCGCAGACCAGATGCGAGCGATGGGGTACGAGCCCGGGTACACAGAAGAACCGCGTACGGCCGAATCTGAACCCTCGCAGATGTTCACGGATAAGGACGGCAATCATATTGTGGGGTTCTGCCTCTGGTGTGACAAGGATTTCTACTCGATGGCAGAGGTTGAGGACCATAATGCCAACGACATGGCAAACTGCCCCGTGTCTCAGGAATTGAAAGACGAGCACTGCATGCCGCCCGTGCTACAGGTCATGCTTGAGGAGGCGGGCCTTCTTGACGACGAGGAGACCGACAATCAGAAGTGACCGACTTAGTCCGGCTCACGTCAGACAGAAACACCGCGGAAGGAGTACCGCCCATTTTCCGGCCTAGAAACCCACGTTGCCGTAGAATCTATGCCGTGAACGATTGTGACTACCACAGTAGTGCCCTGTAGAAAGGAGCGGGTCGAATGTCATCAAAATTCGGATTGCAGGTGATTGACCCCAATGCACCTCCACCGCCCGTCGAGAATTGTGATGTATTGAAGCCGATGGAATTGGCTGAGTACAGGAAGAAACGAGCCGAGTGGCTGGGCTGGAGTGAGTTCCGAAAGGACGAGCCGAATAACATTAAGGGTCAGATTATTCGAATGACCTTCCTCGACATGAGCTACCGCATGTTGACGAAGCCACGCAGTGAAACACCTCAGGATGTGAACATCGCCGCAAGAAATGAGCGCCTTGCTCACACACTCGACCTTGGCTACGCTGCCACCCAAGTCTTTGTTGTCTGCAAAATTGCGAGGCTGAGCAATTTTAGACAGACGGCTTTGACTGCGAGGTCGATGATCTCTCTGTTTACTCTATGTTTACACTATGTTTACTCTATGTTTAGCTGACGTGAGAGCCTGGGGAACTTTCTCACTTCGCTGCACTCGTCACAATCGAACTCAAGCAGGCGTGACCCTCGCCGCCTCGCGTGTGCTCTTCCGGGTCACAAAAGGTCATGCGAAAGGAATCTTATGCCAATCCGTCTTCTGTCCAAGAGTTCAATCGCCCTTCTTGCAGCGCTCTTTATCGTTGGCTGCACTGGTGTTGTCACCAGCCCACCAGCTATGTCCCCCTCCAATGCTCCCACGGTGACGATGGTGGTCCCCCAGACCAGCGGTATGGGCACTAATCGCGAGATTGCGGTGGTCTTCAGCAAGCCCATGGCTCCGGCAAGCATTAGTACCAGCACCTTTTCGGTTGCGGGCGTGGCTGGCACAGTCACTTATGATGCAGTCAATCAGATAGCCTCCTTCAAATCGATTGCCGACTACGCCGTCAATACTACGTACAGCGCAACCATTACCACTGGGGCAAAGGACACAAGCGGAACTCCACTTGCCGCACCCTTCACTTTCTCCTTCACTACCCGCCCCACGTCAGATAAGTCTCCACCGGACGTTTTCGCAATCAATGTTGCCGGGGGTGCGACTTGCGTGCCGCTGAACCAGAAGGTCACAGTCACATTCGATGAGCAAATGAGTTCAGTGACCATCAATCCCAACACCGTGTTTATTGTAGGTGTGGGCGGAGCCACGACCTATGACGTGGTGAGTCAGAGTGCCACCTTCACGCCCTCGACGAACCTGTCACCGAACACCAAGTACACCATCATGGTCACCACTGGAGTCGAGGACATGGGCAGAGTGCCCTTGGCTACTCCATATTCTCAGACTTTTACTACCGGTCCTTGTCAGACCGGAGGTCAGATTGTGGCTCTTTGTCCCTTTATAGGCGGCTTATCGGTGCTGGCTGGCTCCACGGTCACGAACACGGGTTCCACCACGGTCTCTGGCGATGTCGGACTTTATCCGGGTACCGCCGTGACGGGATTTCCGCCAGGGCTGCAAAGCGGGACGATGCACAAAGCAGACAGCGCAGCAGCGCAGGCGCAGGCCGCATTGACCGCTGGGTATATCGATGCTGCCGGACGACTAGGCGGCACTTCGGTGTCCGGAGATTTAGTCGGGCGGACACTCACCGCAGGCGTCTATACATCTACATCGTCGCTTGCAGTATCTGGCGATGTCACTCTCAACGCTCAGGGCAATCCGGACGCAGTGTTCATTTTCCAGATCGGATCTACGCTGACAACGGGGAGTGGCAGTCACGTGATTCTAGCCAATGGGGCTAAAGCCTGCAACGTCTTCTGGCAGGTCGGTAGCTCGGCAACGCTGGGAACGAATTCTGAATTCAAGGGAAACATCTTAGCGCTCACATCCATCACACTCACGACTGGGGTAAATCTGGAGGGCAGGGCACTGGCGCGGAATGGCGCGGTGACGTTGGACTCTGATGTCATTACCGGTTGTACCTGTCCGTGAGGGGTTGATTGACACCCTGTGCAAATGGGCCGGTGCGTTGATTGCATCGGCCCGAATTTGTTTTGGGATTAAACGAGCGCTTGTCCCTCGCCAAATCTCCATCCAAGTCGAAGTTGCGGTGCTTCTAACAGTTCGATAACCACGTTCGCAACAAAACCTATCGCGGAGAAGCAGCCAAATAGCGCAATAAAACAAAGCAAAGTCAATAAACCCGTGTACTGGTTCAATTCGCTGAAATCGTGCATAAAGAATCTCCTTTGGTTGGTTGGATTTTATCCCTCCGTTGCCTGGGAGAGTGCAGAGTTTGCAACGGTCTAGGGCCAAGATTGCACTATTTGTGAAAAATTCTCTACCACTAAGGATGTAGATTTGAACACTATTGCTCATTTGTCATTGGCGGCCTCAGGAATGATCACCATCGGGCTAACCTTATTGCCCACGATTCCAACGACGGAGGGGTAGAGCGCGTTTCAAGATGCAACCTTTGATGCGAGTGGGTGGCATGTATCCGCATAATCGTCCATGCTCCCAGGAGTCTCGTGCTGGAAAACCAAGCGATCGCAACCTATCTTTCTGACTGAAAGGACGACCATGACCCCGGAGCGCCACATCGAGTCCAGCGGTCTTCCCGAGGCAACTCAGGAACGACGCCAGCAAGTCCAGACCCAGGCAACGGCGGCGATCTGCGATATAGGCGTGCGCAAGGATGCTGAAAAGCATCGGGCCCGGATGGAGGCCAGGTATCGGGGGCTGCTGGAGGCGGCCCCGGATGGAATGGTGGTAGTGAACCAGAGCGGGGAGATCGTCCTGCTGAATGCTCAGGCAGAGAAACAGTTCGGATACCATCGCGATGAACTTTTAGGCCAGAAGATTCAGAGCCTCATTCCGGAGGGCTTCGCGGAGCGGCTCATCGCCGACGCAACCCGGACCGCGGCTGAAGCGCTGGCGCAACAGATCGGCTCGGGGATTGAGCTCTCCGGGCTGCGCAAAGATGGAACCCGGTTCCCAATCGAAATCATGCTGAGCCCGCTGGAAAGTCCCGAGGGAATCCTCGTGACAGCGGCAATCCGCAATATCAGCGTGCGCAAGGATGCAGAAAAGCATCTGGCGCAGACGATGGAGCAGATAGCCCATTCGGCTCAGTACGACTCTCTCACCGGTTTGCCCAACCGGTTGCTTTTAAACGACCGGCTTGGCCAGGCGATCGCGTTGGCGCACCGTCACTCGGGCCAGGTTGTGGTCATGTTCCTGGATCTGGACGGCTTCAAGCACATCAACGATTCCCTGGGACATTCGACCGGCGACAAACTCCTTCAATCCATCGCAAAACGCCTGGCGGAGAGCATACGCGCCCCGGATACGGTAAGCCGCCAGGGAGGCGATGAATTCATCGTACTGCTTCAAGAAATAGTCCACCTGAAAGATGCTGTCACTGTGGCCAGGAGAGTGTTAGCGGCGCTGGCGGAGGCTCACTCCATCGGCCACCAAGTTCTTCACGTCACTGCAAGCATTGGCGTGAGCCTCTATCCCGACGACGGTCTGGATGCGGAGACGCTCATCAAGAACGCGGATACCGCAATGTACCAGGCTAAGGAAAGCGGGCGCGGGAGCTACAAGTTTTTCCGGCGGGCTATGAACGTCCGGGCCGTGGAGAGGCAATCCATCGAACAGGACCTGCGGGGCGCCTTGGATCGAGAGGAATTCACGCTCCACTACCAGCCGAAGATCAATCTCAAGACTGGAGCGATTACCGGAGCCGAAGCGCTGATCCGCTGGAGGTCTTCCACTCGCGGCTCGATCCCTCCGGTGCGGTTCATTCCGGTAGCGGAAGACTCCGGCCTGATTCTGCCCATCGGCGCCTGGGTCCTTCGTGAAGCATGCGCGCAAGAGCGGGCCTGGGTGGATGCAGGGCTGCCTGTACCGGCCGTGGCCGTCAATGTCTCCGCGGTCCAGTTTCAGGACGAGAAGTTTCTGGAAGGCTTGTTTGCGATCCTCGGCGAAACCGGCCTGGATCCAAGCAATCTCGAGCTGGAGGTGACCGAGAGAGTTCTTATGAAACATACCAAGTGCGCGGCGTCCATCCTCCAGATTCTGAGGAATAGAGGGATACGGGTGTCGGTCGATGACTTCGGCACGGGCTACTCCAGCTTGAGCTATCTTCAACAATTCCCTCTCGATGCCCTCAAAATCGACCGGTCGTTCGTTTGTGGGATCAATACCAACCCCGGCGAGACGACCATCGTGAACGCAATCATCAACATTGGCCGAAGCCTTAACCTGCGCGTCATTGCCGAGGGCGTTGAGACGGCTGCAGATCTGGCATTTCTGAAGGCGCACCATTGTGACGAGGCGCAGGGGTTCTATTTCAGCAGGCCAGTCCCAGCCGACCAGTTCGCCAGGTTTTGTGAGCGCCATAACTCTCGATCTTTCAAGGGAAGCCCCGGAAGAGCATCCGAAGAGAGGACTTCGCCGTCAACTGCTGTCGCGAATCTCTTGACTAGTAGATATTCCCACAGAGTGGGACTTAACGTGCAGAATCTGTCCAGCTAACTTGGTGGGAGGGCTGCGATCGACCGATTCCTTCATGTGATTGGGGCGGA
>DASRLI010000429.1:0-9635 GCA_035648535.1 Occallatibacter sp.
TTGTTTGTCACCAAGGACACGCCGCCGACTTTTATCTACCACACGTTTACCGATCAGACGGTACCAGTGGAGCAGTCTCTGCGTTTCTATGAAGCACTCGTCAAGGCCGGGGTCACATCGGAGATGCACATCTTCGCTAACGGTCCTCACGGCACCGGCCTGGGCAAGGGCGACCCTGCTCTGGACCAGTGGCCCGGCCTGCTTGAAAACTGGCTGCGCGCCCAAGGCCTGCTGACGGTGGATAAGGACGCAGTGGGGGCAAAACCGTGAAAGCAGCTTCTAAATTCTAGTTTTCAGTTTTCAGCATGGTTCGTGGTTGATCAAGCGTGAATCGCCTGCGCGTGCGTGTTAGGCTGTTTTGCAATACGCATATTTTCTGCGCGCCGAACTCACCGCAGATGGGCTCTTCGAATCTTGCCCGCTGCCTGGAGCGCCAGGCCATTCATTCCGATCACATGGAGATGCTCAGCTATGAATATCGTTCGCAGGTTTGCTGTCTGCTTTTTAGTTGCCCTCGCCTCGCTGTATCTAACTGTCGAAGCCGGTGCGCAGGAAACGCGCCAATCCACCCCGGCCGTTGCCCCGGACACGGAGCAACATGCAGCCGCCGCCGATCAACACAAAGACAAAGAGGCCGACAAGGAGACGCCCATCCCGGCTGAAAAGCTTGTGGCCACGCACCACGAGCTTGCGCTAAACGGCAAGACGCTCAAGTACACCGCGACCGCCGGCACGCTGATCATTCGCGACGAAGAGGACAAGCCCTACGGCATCATGTTCTACGTGGCCTATACACTGGACGGCGCCGAGGCCAATGCGCGGCCGGTGAGTTTCCTTTACAACGGCGGACCCGGCGCGGCCTCGCTGTGGCTGCACATGGGTTCGTTTTCGCCAGTGCGCATTGTGACTGACAGCCCCAATCCGACCGCCGGACCGCCCTTCAAACTGGTTCCCAACCAATACTCGCTTCTCGACAAAAGCGACCTGGTCTTCATCGACGCGCCGCTGACCGGCTACTCGCGCGCCGTGGGCAAGGCCACCGCGAAGGACTTTACCGGCGTCGACCAGGACCTGCACGCCTTCGACCGCTTCATCATCCGCTACCTCAGCCAGAATCAGCGCTGGAATTCGCCCAAGTTCCTGATCGGCGAGTCGTATGGGACCACGCGGTCGGCGGCCCTGGCCGACATGCTGGGCAACGACGGCGTGCAACTGAACGGCGTGGTGCTGATTTCGTCGATTCTGAACTACAGCATCCGCGCCGGAGGCTACGACATTCTCTACATGGGCAACCTGCCCAGCTACGCGGCAGCGGCCTGGTACTTCAACAAGATTCCCAACAAGCCGGCAAATGTAGCGGACTGGGTTCAGCAGGCGCGAGAGTTCGCCGCCGGCCCCTACGCGCACGCGCTCTTTGAAGGCCACAACCTGCCTGCGGCGGAGATGGATTCCGTGGCCAAGGAGGTGAGCCGGTTTACCGGGCTCAGCGTGGATTACGTGAAGGAGGCCAACCTCCGCATCTCGCCCACACGGTTCCGCAAAGAAGTGCTGCGCGACGGCCGCAAAACCCTGGGCCGGTACGATATGCGCTTTGAGGGCGTGGACCTCGACGCGGCCGGAGAAAACCCCAGCTACGACGCCTCCGACGTGGACATCAGCGGCGCTTTTATCGGCGCCTTCCACGACTATCTCGAACGGGAGCTAAAGTACCAGAGCACAGACGCTTACCGGCCCAGCGCCAACAGCATCGGGCAATGGGACTGGAAGCACCGGCCCACCAGCGGCGGTCCCGGCATGGGCGGAGGCTTCGGAGAGCAGACCCAGCCCTACGTTGCCGCGGACCTGGCCAGCGCAATCCGCAAGAACCCGCACCTGAAGGTCTTTTCCGCCAACGGCTACTTCGACCTGGCCACGCCGTTTTTTATTACCGAGTACGACGTTTCGCACATGGATCTCGATCCGGCTCTACGTGGAAACGTGCAGTTCGGCTACTACCCCTCCGGCCACATGATCTACCTCAACGTCGATGCGCTGCATCAGTTGAAGGACGATCTGGCAGGGTTCATTACCAAGTCGCAAGAGTGAAAAGCTGGGTGCCCCATCCTAACTGCGTCTTTTGCAGTTAGGGTGGGATAGCAACCCACTCAATATCGGTGCTTTTTGTTTTAGCGGTGGGCGCTTGGGCGTTCAATCGACTTGAGAGCAGATCGGGCTTCAGCACCGGCCCAAATACCCCGCATCCACAACTCCGCCCTACTCGTCACAAGGAGCTGAAGGCTGAAAGCTAATAGCCAGGACCCAAAATTGTGCCCAAAAACTAAGAGGCGGGCAGACGGAATCGGGAGTGGAAGGACTTCCCGAAACCGCCTGCCCGCTGGACCCTGGTCCGGGTCTAGGTGGTATGTTTAGTTTAGGCTTGTTCTCGGCGAAAGCAAGTCCTATTTTGAACTATTTTCCCGTTTCGTGACAGCAGTCACAGCACCCCGCTCAAACATCCCCATCTACGTTGACTTGAGGGGCTGCCCCTGTTACAAAAGTTGTGTTCCATCCATTAAAATCTCATCTGACGGCCGCAACGAACCCTTACCACCATGCAAGTAATTGCCCAACAACTCGGAGCCCTGCTGGTCGGCGCCATACCGACCACTCTGCTGTTCATCGTGCTGGTTATGGCCTACCAATTTCTGGTTCAGGGACCGCTGACGGCAACGCTGAAAAAGCGCCGCGCCCTTACCGAAGGCGCCATGGAAGACGCTCAGAATGCAATCGCGCAGGCCGAAACCCGGACGGCAGAGTATGCGACCAAGCTTCGCCAGGCACGTGCCGAGGTCTACAAGGTTCGCGAGCAGCGCATGAAGCAGTGGAACGCGGAGCGTGACGCCGCCCTGGACGTCGCCCGCAAGGCTTCCGGGCTGAAGGTGAGCCAGGCCAAGGCCGAGCTTGAAGCCGAAGCCGCAGCCGCAAAACAGACCATCCTGGGCACGGCCGGCGACCTGGCCGGCCAGGTCGTCCGCGCCGTGCTGCCGATGGCCGCCGGGGGTTCCCGTTGAATATCCGCTTTAAGCATCTCCGTTTTTCTCTTCGTGTTTCAGGGCTCCTGTTTTTGACTGTGCTGGCAGCAGGCATTGCAGTTTCGCCCCTGCGGCTGGCTGCACTGCAATCCGCACCGGCCGCCGAGTCTCCTATTCCGGCGCCCAACGCGGCTGCCGCCGAGGCTCCCAAGTCCCAGTCCGAAGCCCCCAAGTCTCAAGAAGAACAGAACAAAGCGTTCCTGCTCGAAGGCCCGATCGTGAAGTGGACTGCAAAGACCTTCAATCTCAGCAACGAGACCGCAGCCGGCATCTTCGAGTTCACCAACTTCGCCATCATCGTCCTGTTGGTCGGGATTCCGATCGCGAAGGTCCTGCCCAAGATGTTTCATAAGCGCTCCGAGACCCTGGTGGTCAGCCTCAAAACCGCCCGCGAAGCAACTGCGGACGCCAATGCCCGCCTGAGTGCGGTTGAAGCCAAGCTGGCGGGACTCGACGACGAGATCAAAAAGTTTCGCGCCCAGGTGGAGCAGGAAAGCCTGGAAGACGAAGCCCGCGTTAAATCTTCTCTTGCAGAGGAAAGCGCCCGCATTGTCCAGGCCGCCGAGCAGGAACTCAGCGTGGCAGCAGCACAGGCCCGCCGCGGCTTGCGCCATTTCGCCGCAGATCTGGCCGTCGAGCAGGCCGCAAAGCAGTTGGTCCTCACGCCGGAAACCGATCGCGCTCTGATCGCCGAATTCGTCGGGCAGGTTTCAAGCGACGTGGCCGGTAACGGCAAAACCAAAGGGGGACAGAACTAGATGGCCGCCTTCGTTTCCCGTTACGCCAATGCCTTTGCCGATGTAGTTACCGCCGCCAAACTGGATACAGCCGCAATCGACGGGCAGTTGACCGACTTTCTTGCGACATGGGATGGCAGCCCCGAACTCCGCGAGTTTTTCGAGAACCCGGCCGTTCCCGCGGTCCAGAAAGTGGAAATTCTGGACAAGCTGAATGCCAAGCTGAAACTGCAGAAGGAACTGCGCAACCTGATCGCCGTGCTCATTTCGAACAATCGCATCAGCCATGTACGCGAAGTGGCCCAGGCCTATCGCAGGTTGTTGCAGGAACAGTTGGGGATTCGCCCCGCGGAGATCGTGACCGCGCGCGAACTCGACAACAAGGAACGCGAAGCACTGGTAGTCGAGATTGCCAAACTGGCCGGCTCCCAAATTGATGCCAGCTTCACGCTGGACAAATCCATCCTCGGCGGCACGGTGGTGCGCATCGGCTCCACGGTCTACGACGGCTCCGTGCGCGGACGCCTGGAACGATTGAAGGAAGCATTGATTGCCGGCTGAGGCCGGCAGTGAACAGTGATCAGTTGTCAGTGGTCAGATTTTTGGTGAAGAGTTAACAGATTTTCGAAGTCGGTTTTTAGTGGTCTGCAGTCGTAAGCACGAATCGGGTGCTTGAAAGTCATCGATCGGTATTCCGCAATCGGAACTGACAACTGACCGCTGAAAACTGACAACTGTAAGGAACAACAATGGCTCAGATCAAGGCAGACGAGATTACGCAATTACTTCGCGAGCAGATCGCGAATTACGATTCGAAGGTCCAGGTCGACGAAGTCGGGACCATTACATCGCTTGGCGACGGCATTGCCCGCCTGCACGGTTTAGACAAGGTGATGGCTGGCGAGTTGCTCGCCTTTCCGCACGAGATCGCCGGTTTGGCCCTGAGTCTTGAAGAAGACCAGGTGGGCGCTGTAATTCTGGGCGACTACACCGAGCTCAGCGAAGGCAACGAGGTCAAGCGCACCGGAAAGATTCTCTCCGTGCCGGTAGGCGAGGCCATGATCGGCCGCGTCGTCAACGCGCTCGGCATCCCCATCGACGACAAGGGCCCCATCGCCACCACGGAGTTTCTGCCCGTCGAGCGCCTGGCCCCCGGCATCATCGATCGCCAGGGCGTGCGCGAGCCCATGGCCACCGGACTCAAGGCCATTGACGCCATGATCCCGATCGGCCGCGGCCAGCGCGAACTCATCATTGGCGACCGTCAGACCGGCAAGACCGCCGTCCTGCTCGACACCATCATCAACAACGCCAAGAACGATCTGATCTGCATCTACTGCGCCATCGGGCAGAAGCGCTCGTCGATCGCGCAAGTCGTGCAGACGCTCACCGAAGCCGGCGCCATGGGCCACACCATCATCGTGGCCGCCTCGGCCTCTGAGCCGGCACCCATGCTCTATCTCGCGCCCTACGCGGCCACCGCCATCGGCGAGTACTTCCGCGACAACGGCAAGCACGCTCTGGTCATGTACGACGATCTTTCCAAGCACGCCATGGCCTACCGCGAGATCTCGCTGTTGCTTCGCCGCCCGCCGGGCCGCGAAGCCTATCCGGGCGACGTCTTCTATCTCCACTCCCGCCTTCTCGAGCGCTCGTCCAAAATGAGCAAGGAAAAGGGCGGCGGTTCGCTCACTGCGCTGCCGGTCATCGAGACGCAGGCCGGCGACGTCTCGGCCTACATTCCAACCAACGTCATTTCCATCACCGACGGCCAGATCTTTTTGGAAACCGATCTGTTCAACTCCGGCGTGCGTCCGGCCGTCAACGTGGGCCTTTCGGTTTCACGCGTAGGCTTCTCGGCGGCCATCAAGGCAGTCAAGCAAGTTGGATCGACCCTCAAGCTCGACCTGGCCCAGTACCGCGAACTGGCTGCATTCGCGCTGTTCGGTTCGGACCTCGATCCGCTCACACTGAAGCAGCTCAACCGCGGCCAGCGCCTCACGGAATTGTTGAAGCAGCCGCAGTTCCAGCCGCTCAGTTGGCAGCAGCAGGCGGTGGTTTTGTTCGCCGGCACGCAGGGCTATCTCGACGACCTCAAGGTCACCGACATTCACGCCTTCGAGGATGGGTTGTACAAGTACCTCGACAGCGCGCAGTCCGCGCTCATCGCCGACCTGACCACAAAGAAAGCGCTCGACGACGATCTGCGCAGCCGCCTGCATGCAGCGCTCAAGGAATACTCGGCAAATTTCAAGGCGGAGTTGGCAGCAGCAACGGCGTAAGAACAGGGACTGAAGGACCAGGGACATAGGGACTAGGGAGTGCAGGTTGGGAACTAGAGAATTTCGGGATTTAGTCCCTAGGCCCTAGTCCCTTAGTCCCTCGCAAAAAGCACGACGCATTTGAGAAACGAGAAATGGCAAACGTACTCGACCTAAGGCGCCGCATCAGAAGCGTGAAAAACACGCGGCAGATCACCAAGGCCATGAAGATGGTCTCGGCGGCCAAGCTGCGGCGCGCGCAGGAGCGGGCGCTGGCGGCCCGGCCCTACGCCAGAATGATCACAAGCGTGCTGGAATCGCTCACGCGCCGCATCGATATTTTCGACGAAACGACTGGTAACCTGCGCCACCCTCTCTTTGTTACCCGGCCCGAAAAGCGCATTCTGCTGGTCATCGTCAGCGGCGACAAGGGCTTTGCCGGCGCGTTCAACGCCAACATTCTCAAGACCGCCTTCCAGTTCATCTCCGGCAACACCGACAAGCAGATTGACCTTGAAGCTGTGGGACGCAAGGGCCGCGACATGATGCGCCGCCGCTATCCCACCGCGGTCTATACCGAACAAACCGACGACCAGGGCGTCACCCGCCAGGTAAGGGATCGCAAGGCGCCGGTTGAGGTTACAGGCGATCATCCCGGCATGTTGCTGAAGCTCGAACAGGGCCGCGTCCACGAGCTCGCCGAGAGCATCATCACTCGCTACGTGCACGAGGAGATCGATGCCGTCTACATCGTCTACAACGAGTTCAAATCGGTGATCGCGCAGCGCCTCGTGGTCGAGCGGCTGTTGCCGCTGATGAAGATTGGAATTCCGCAGATTACCGGCGCTGTCGAGCCGACCACAGCAGAGCGCGAACGCGCCGCCGAGGCCGCATTGTCGGCAGGTATCGAGATCGAGGCCGCCGATACGGCCGAGGCCGACGAAGAAGCAAAGAAGTTCGGCACCGCCAATGTGGACTACATTTACGAGCAGCCGGCCGAGGAACTTTTCGCAGGCCTGCTCCCGCAGTATGTTTTTTCCATGCTCTATCACGCCATGACGGAGTCGGTTGCCGCCGAACACGCGGCCCGCATGACGGCGATGGATTCAGCAACCAACAACGCCTCGGATATGATCGACTCGCTCACGCTGCACATGAACCGCGTGCGCCAGGCGGCCATCACCAAGGAGATCATCGAGATTGTTTCCGGCGCCGCGGCGCTGTAAGGCGCAGCCTCCGGAGGGAGCAGGGGCCTTAAGGCCCCTAAATGAAGCAAGAAAGTTCCGCCGGGCTTTAGCCCCGGAGTTTTGAAAGGGCGCGGCTTTAGCCGCGCCGATGAACGGCTCAATAAGATCACCGGGCTTTAGCCCCTGAGGGAAAGCATCCTCGGCAAAGAAGGCAAAGAACAATGGCAGAAAACATCGGCAAAGTAATCCAAATCTCCGGCCCCGCCGTAGACGTTCAGTTTGAAGAAGCGACGATGCCGCCCATCTATCAGGCGCTGCGCGTCACCAGCGACGGCTTCACCGTGCCCACACCCATCAGCGTCATCCTCGAGGTCCAACAGCACCTGGGCGAGGGCCGCGTGCGCACCGTGGCCATGGAAGCCACCGATGGCATGGTTCGCGGCATGAAGGCCATCGATCTCGGCGGCCCCATCAGCATGCCTGTAGGCAAGGAGACGCTGGGCCGCGTACTCAACGTCATCGGCGAGCCGGTCGACAACCTTGGCCCCATCGGCGAAAAGACGCGCATGCCCATTCACCGGCCCGCGCCGCTGTTCGACGAGCAATCTACCCACGAGGAGATGTTCGAGACCGGCATCAAGGTCATCGATCTCATCCAGCCCTTTTTGAAGGGCGGCAAGATCGGCCTGTTCGGCGGCGCCGGCGTCGGCAAAACCGTCGTCATCATGGAGCTCATCAACAACGTCGCCAAGAACCACGGCGGCTACTCCGTCTTCGGCGGCGTCGGCGAACGCACCCGCGAAGGCAACGACCTCTGGGTCGAAATGACCGAGTCCGGCGTCATCAAGCCCGGCGACTTCGCCAACTCCAAGTGCGCCCTGGTCTATGGCCAGATGACCGAGCCGCCAGGAGCTCGCCTGCGCGTGGCTCTGAGCGCTCTCACTGTCGCCGAGTACTTCCGCGACGTCGAAGGCTCTGACACACTGCTCTTCATCGACAACATCTTCCGCTTCACGCAGGCCGGCTCTGAAGTTTCAACGCTTCTCGGCCGTATGCCCTCAGCCGTCGGCTACCAGCCCAACCTTGCCACCGAAATGGGCGAGCTGCAGGAGCGCATCACTTCAACCAGCAAGGGTTCTGTGACTTCAGTGCAAGCCGTCTACGTGCCCGCCGACGATTTGACTGACCCCGCGCCAGCAACAACATTCGCTCACCTCGACGCCACCACCGTGCTCAGCCGTCCGTTGTCCGAGCTCGGCATCTATCCCGCCGTCGATCCATTGGCCTCCACCTCGCGCATTCTTTCCGCGCGCATTGTGGGCCAGGATCACTACGACGTGGCCCAGGGCGTCAAGCGCATCCTGCAACGCTACAAGGACCTGCAGGACATCATCGCCATTCTGGGCATCGACGAACTCTCCGAGGACGACAAGCTCACCGTGGCCCGCGCCCGCAAGGTGCAGAAGTTCCTGTCGCAGCCCTTCCACGTGGCGGAAACATTTACCGGAATCCCCGGCGCCTATGTAAAGGTTGCCGACACGGTGCGCAGCTTCAAGGAGATTATCGCCGGCAAGTACGACGACATCCCCGAGCAGGCCTTCTACATGAAGGGCGCCATCGAAGAAGTGCTCGCAGAAGCTGAAAGGCTGAAGGCGACGGTGTAAAAACAGTTGTCAGTCTTCAGTTCTCAGTGGTCAGTCGGCGCCGATTTCGCTGCAAACGGTCTCTAACTGACAACTGATCACTGACAACTGACCACTGAAAGGCATTTATGGCAGACGAGACAAATCAAATTCGCGTCCGGCTCGTCACTCCCGAGCGCACCCTCTTCGAGCACGCCGCCACTGCGGTCGAGTTGCCCGCGAAGAACGGCTATTTCGAAGTGCTCTATGGGCACGCGCCGCTGGTGGCCGAGCTTGGCGCAGGCGACGTGATCATTCATGGCGGTTCCGACATCACAGACGGCAGCCCCGACTCATCCCGCTACAATGTCAGCTGGGGCTTTGTTGAAGTGCTTCCCGACCGGGTCACCATCCTCGCCTCCGACGCCCTCAAGCCCGAAGAGATCGATGTGCCTCGCGCTGAGCAACAACTCGCGCACGGCCAGCAATTGTGGAAGGAAGCCGGCGAAAGCGAAGACGCCTACACCGAAGCCCTCCGCGTAATCTCCGAAGCCGAAGCCAAAATCGCCTCCGCCCACGACAAACACTAAATCTCTTCAGTCACTATCTAATTCCGAAACCAAAACGCCCTGCTCAACCGAGCAGGGCGTTTTGGTGAAGCACAACAAACTTGGCACAACATACTGGGTGCCCCATTCATTGCGGCTTCATCGCGATGAGTGGGATTTCACCAATCCTCATTTCACCTCCACCGAGA
>DASRLI010000430.1:0-2370 GCA_035648535.1 Occallatibacter sp.
TTGTCTATCTGCATTGCCGCCTCGGCCTTGGTGCGCCCGTCAATCTTCGTCATCAGGAAAACCTTGCTGCGATATCCATCCGCGAGTGCCTTGCCCATGCGGACCTCGCTCACGCCTCCGTTGTAATCCCAGCAATTGTCCATGAACGTGATGCCGCGATCGATCGCCTGGCGGATGAGCTGGATGGATTTCTCTTCCTCGATTCCCGGTTGGCCGATATGGTAGCCGCCGAGCCCGATTGCCGAAACCCGCTCCCCCGTTCGCCCCAGGGTGCGATAGATCATCCCTTCAACCTCAGGAGTCTTTTCGGCAGCCTTCAGCACCGGCGTCAGCAGTTGCTCCGTAACGGCTGCGCCTGCCGCCACCGTTGCCGTCTTCAGAAAATCTCTTCGGTCCATGATTCCTCCGTGTGATCTGGATATAAATTCGTGGAAGCCTTTCGTCAAGCAAGCAACGTTGTTCGGTCGTACCCGAATCGGTGTCCCATTGAAACGGCCGGGACCCTCAGGTCCGTGGGCTGGAGATCTCGCCTCTGAAACCTGGGCCTCAATTGGACCTTGATTCTAGCCCCATCCTTTCCGGTCTTTTGCGGAAAGGGTGGGAAACCACAAACCTCAACCGAAGAATCTTCCTATTCCCTGTCCTTGGCTTTCCTAGATCCCTTTGCCAGCCGAGCCAGCACAGCCTGCTCGCGCAGAACCTGCCTCAGCGGCCGCGCCGGCGTGCCATAGAGCACTGTTCCCGGCCTCAGCCCTTCGTTGGTCACCTTCGACCCGCTGAACACTCCCGCCTGCCCGCCCAGAATCACGCCCGGCCCAATGTGAACATGATCGCCAATCCCCACCTGTCCAGCGATTACAGCACCGTTACCCACAGTCGACGACCCCGAAATCCCAGTCAGCGCCACCAGAATCACGTCCTCGCCAATATCGCAGTTGTGCCCCACATGGATCAGGTTGTCGATCTTGGTTCCGCGTCCGATTCGCGTCTGTTTCAGCGCCCCGCGATCGATTGTCGAGTTCGCCCCGATCTCCACATCGTCCTCGATCAAAAGCGTTCCCTGCTGCGGAAACTGCGTGTAGGCTCCGGTCTTCGCGTCGCGCACATATCCGAACCCATCCGCACCTAGCACCGCGCCCGCATGAACCACCACGCGATTTCTCAGCGTCGTCCCGGGATAAAGCACCGCACGCGGGTAGATGCGGCAGTTCTCGCCAATATGAACGCCCTCGCCAATCACCGCGCCGGCTTCAATGCGTGTGCCGGCTCCAATGACAGCATATGCGCCAATCACCGCCCCCGCCCCAAGAGCAACGCCCTTCCCGAGCTTCACGTGAGCGCCCATGTGGTGAGGTTGATCGATAAGAGGCTTGTGCGGAGCCGGCTTCAGCAGCTTCGCTGCGCGCGCAAACCAGAGCCTCGGCTGATCGGCCTCCACAACACCCATCGCAGGATTCAAACCAGACCCTTCGAGACACCCTGCCTTGAGCACCACGGCCCCTGCACCCCCAGCCAACGCCTTTGCAGCCGAAGCCGCATCCTCCGCAAAGACCAGATCTCGTACCTTGGCCGCATCGGAGTTCTCGACGCCGGCAAGAACGACCTCAGGGCTCCCCTGCACCAGTTTGCCGCCCAGTTGTTCCACCAGTTCGCCCAGCGTCATGCGTCTCTCCCCCACATCGCCAATCAGTACAGCCCAGGCTCCCCCGCCGGCCGCTTCTTCCAGCGCCGGTGGATCCACAGCCACTGGTCAGGATAGCGCCGAATCCACGATTCGATGGCCGACGTGCAAAGTTGCGTTCCCGCCAGAATATCCGCACTCACATCGTCCGTCTTCGGAATCACAACCTCCGGCCCAAAGTGCAGCACATAGCGTTTCTCCGCCGCCTCCCACAGCATGAACCCCGGCAGCACCGCCGCGCCGGTCTTCCGCGCAACATGAGCCAAGCCGGTCGCCGTGCAGGCTTCGATCCCGAAGAACTTCACAAAAGCACCCTGCGGCGGAGTCATGTTTGTGTCCATCAGGATGCCCACCGTCCCGCCCGAGTGCATTGCCGTCAACAGCCCGCGCCCAAAGTCGTCCTTGTGCAGCACATTGTTGCCGTGCATGCAGCGGATACCGTTGACATAGGCGTCCAGCCGCCGGTTATCCAGCCGCCGGATCACCATCCCCATCGGATGTCCCATCAAGGAGTGGTAAAAGCTGGAAAGCTCCCAGGCGCCAAGGTGCCCCGTAATCACCAGCACCCCTTTGCCGCGCGCCTGCGCCGCCAGGTAGTGCTCCAGTCCCTCGGTGCGCATCCAGTCGCGAGTGTTTTCCCTTGTGTAGCGGGTCATGCGGCAGAACTCGACCAGTTGCCATCCCAGGTG
>DASRLI010000431.1:0-6061 GCA_035648535.1 Occallatibacter sp.
CCCACCGAGTAGGTTGGGTAGCACTGCTGGCCATAGGTAATCTTCTGACCGTTTCCGCAAAGATCCACGCTGCCCGACACGTTGTTGACCTGGTTGAGATCGCGGAAGTGGAACAGGTGGCGTCCCTGCGAGCCCACGTAACCGACCTGGATGGCAACCTTGCTGGCGACCTGCGACTCAATGTTGAGATTGTAGGAGTAGTACCTTGGCGTCACGAGGCCCTGATCCACAGTGAATACGCTGCTCGGCGAGTAGTCGCCAAAGATTGGAGTGCCGGAAGTGATGGTGGAGACAACCGGCGATGCGAAGCCGATGCCGTTGAATGCAGGCCCGGCTTCTCCGGCGTTGGTGTTGTAGGCCTGGTTGCCCACGAAAAAGTCCTGCGAGGAGCTGTCGTAGAAGAGACCGACACCGGCCCTGACGACTAACTTGCCATTACCTATTAGATCGTCGACCATGCTGAGCCTCGGCGCAAAGTTGGTCAAGTCCTTCGGATAGAGCGACGCGGGGCCGCCAGTGGCGCCCACCGTTTGCAGTCCCCCGGTTTTCACATTGAAGATGCTGAAGGCGTTGTTCTTGGCGCCGATGACTCCGAAGTAGTCCCACCGCAGGCCATAGTTGAGTGTGATTCTGCTGCTCATGTGCCAGGAATCGAGTAAGTAGGCCCCCATGCCGTTCTGATAGGAGTAGCGCGTGCCTTCTCCTTCGGCGGAACTGCCGCCGTCGATGTTGCCCGCAAGAAAATTATCGAGGGTGTCGAAGACCAGCTTGCCGCGATGTCCTGAATCGATGAAGCTGTTGATGAAAGTGCGCCGCCACTCGTAGCCAGCCTTGTAGCTATGCCGGCCTTTGACGAGCGAGACGTTGCCGAAGAGTTGGTAGTTGGTGTCGATGCGGCCGCGCGAGTCGCTGGCGGTGGCGCCGATGGGGCTGTACGCGCCGATGTCGATGGTCGGCAACCCCATGTCGCGCGACGAGAAGTTCGGCGGCAGAGTGTTGAGGCCGAATGCGGAGTTGGGATTGAGGCTATTGTCCTGCGGCAGGAATTGCTGCAGGAATCGGTTGTAGCCGCCGCGAACTTCGACGATCAGGTTCGGCTTTGGAATCGAGGTATAGGAGAGCGAAACGATGTTGACATGCGTTGGAGTGGAGGTGTTGTAACCCGGTGCGCTGCTGCCCGTATAGAGCATGCCCAACGGAAAGCTCTGCATGCCATGGCTGTAGAAGTAACGTCCGGTGAGCAGGTCGCCGGGGCTGAACAGCTTCAGATGCTGATCTGCCTTTGCGATGATGTTGTCGCTGTTGTTGGTGAAGGGCGTGGTGAAGGTCTCACTTCCGCCGGTAAGGGGCAGGGTCCCCCAAGGGTTGGTCTTGAGCAGGTTCTTGATCACCGGGTTGATGGTTCCGCCCCCGGATGTATAAGCATTGATATCGGTTTGCGTGGGCACCGTGCCCAACTGGGGCAGAGCGCCGCTTTCTCTCTGCGCTTCATAGGCAACCGTGAAGAACGAATTGTCTTTCACGATGGGGCCGTCAAACAGGCCACCGAACTGATGGTTCGTAAACGAATTTTTGGGCTGGGCAGAGGTATTGAAGTAGTTGCGCGCGCTTAACGCGCCGTTGCGGAAATACTCAAACGCACTGCCATGAATCGTGTTGGAGCCGCTCTTGGTGACGATGTTGACGGTGGCGCCCGCGCTGCGGCCGAACTCGGGCTCTGGGCTGCCGGTGACTGGAATCTCTGCCAGCGCATCCACGGGAAGAATGGTGGAAGGGGCACCCCAGACGCCCGCCTGATTGATTGACGGCAGGTTGCGATAGCCGTCGTTCATGTCTGTGCCATCGAGCAGATAGTTATTCGAGCGGCCGCGGTTGCCGTTGAGACTGCAGAGTCCGTAGGAGCCTGCGGATTCGGTGGATCCGACAGGATCGCTGGAAGCGCCCGGAACGAGTTCAAGCAGCTTGGTATAGTCGCGTCCATTCACCGGCAGCTCGGCTGCCTCGGATGCTTCGATAGTGCCACCTGTCGTGTTGTTGGTCGTCTCCACCAACGGAACATCGGCGGTGACCTCGACTGTTTCCTGGACCCCTCCGGTAGCAAGCCTGGCATCAGCGCGCGACGCCGAACCTACGCTGACGGGAATGTTGGTCAGCGTGGTGGTGCGGAAGCCGTCCCTCGCGATGGTGATGCTGTAGGTGCCCAGCGGCAGTTCCGAGGCAACGTACCCGCCCAGGTCATTGGTGGACACCGTACGGTTGAGCCCGGTGCCGGGGCTGAAGACCTTTACCTGAGCCCCTGGTATGGCCGCTCCAGTGCTGTCGGTGATCGTCCCCTGGATGCTTCCGCGGAAGGTCTGGGCATTTGAAGCACAGACGAGGATGAAGGCGAAAAACAAATACAATACGGCTGTCGTGCGGCTTCTCATCGGGCCGTGCTCCTGGGACTTCTGATTTACAAGATTGCAAAGATTTTAACACCGAAGCGGCGGATCGCCGATAAGGATGGTATAAAGATTTCTCCCGGCAAACTCATGAAAAGCCGCAGCGCGACTGCTCCCGGCGCGGTGCTGAACCGCCGCGGACTTCGATGCCTGCGTCCCAGCCTGACAACCTGTTGCTATAGAATTCTTAATGGAATTCATCAGCGCGTAACAGTCGACCTTAAAAAACAATTGGCAGAGCGGACCTCCTGAATCAGGACCCGGTGGGCGGGCGTTTATCTCATCCGAGCCCGCGCTGCCCCTCAGAGGTGCTCAAAAGCAGCATCTTTTCAGGCTCGGAAAGGAACGACCATGAAGTACGCCGGATTACTCGTCATGCCAGCCGGATTCTTTCTTACATTGGCCGCAATTGTGCTGTTCAAAGACCCGATGCCGCGCTCAGTCTTCGTCTTCTGCGGCCTGGCCGTCGAGGCACTCGGCTTGACGGTCGCCGTCCGCGGACACATGCTGGCGCGCGGAGACAGCCGCCCATGATCCCGACACTGCCCGTCACTCCTGCTTTGCCACCCGTCATGTCCGACGCTCTGTTCGCGCTTACGCTCGCGCTGCTGCTGCTGGCTCCTCTGGCCATCGCCGGCGTGGCCCTTATCAATGCCGGGCTGGGCCGCTCGCGCTCAGCCGCGCAGGCGCTGCTGGGCAACCTGGCCATCGTGGCCGTCACGGCTATCGTTTTTGCGGTTGTGGGTGCATCATTTGCCGGATGTTTGCCCGGCGGTTGGGGACTTGCGATTCATACGGGCGGCATTTCCTGGGAATGGTTTCACGCGGGTCCGCTTCTGCTCGGCGGCCTGGGGGCGGCCCCGGCTCACTCACAACTGGCGCTCATTTTTGAATTTCTTGCCGTCGCTCTTGCTGCACTGCTTCCCTGGGGCTCTGGAGCAGATCGCTGGCGGCTTGCGGCGGGCTGCGCAACTGCCGCGGTAATGGCTGCCTTCGTCTTTCCTCTCGCGGCACATTGGATCTGGGGCGGCGGATGGCTGGCCCAGTTGGGCATCAACTTTTCGCTTGGCGCGGGCTTTCTGGATGTCGGCGGCGCTGGGGCGGTGCACATGCTGGGCGGCTTGAGCGCGATGGCGGTGATCTGGATTGCCGGTCCGCGCCGCGGCAAGTTTCCCAAGGAAGGCTTTTCCACGGCCATGCCGGGACATAACGCGGCCTATGTGCTCTTCGGGTGCATGATCTGCCTGGTGGGTTGGATGGCCTGGAATCTGGCCGGCGCGATCCTCTGGCTGAATACGCCCCTGACCGCACTGCCGGCGACCGCAATCAACACCATACTCACTGCCTCCGCGGCGCTGGCGGCTACCTTTACGGTCACCCGCATTCGCTTTGGCAAGCCGGACGCCAGCCTCTGCGCCAATGGCTGGATGGCCGGGCTGGTGGCCTCAAGCGCGTGCGCCGCGATTGTCTCGCCCGGCGCTTCGCTGCTTGTTGGACTTGTGGCCGGCATCGCCACACCGCTGCTGGTCGAGCTGTTCGAACTCGCTCTCTCTATCGACGATCCCTCCGGCGCTGTTTCGGTTCATGCCGCAGCCGGTCTGTGGGGGTTGATTGCAGCGGGACTGTTTGCGCCACGGCCTGGGCAGTTTGTTGCACAGATGGTTGGAATCGCTACCTTGCTTGGCGTATTTCTGCCACTGGTCTATCTGCTCTTTTGGCTGCTCAACCGTGTTGTTCCGTTCAGGGTGGACCCGGACGGCGAGCGGATCGGCATGGACCTGCATGAGCTGGGCGGCGGGGCTTATCCGGAGTTTGTGATTCACAGGGATGAGTCGTACCGGTAGTGGACGGGCTTTCCGATGTTGCGACGAAAAGCAACCGCGGGTCCCCGCCACGGCGGGCAGGCACTCGACTGCGCCTCTCGCGATGAGACTGCCAGCGGCGTCGCTCAGGGTGAAATATGTGGTGAGGGTACTGGGCTGAATTGCGAAATCCAGCAATGACCCGGTCTACTTTGCACCGATGAGGCGGATGCGCGCGGTGAAGGCGCGGCCCTGGAATTCGCTGAAGGCGCCGTACTGCGGAGAATCCACCACGTTGTTTACCACTGCGGGATTTCCGCTGTCGGTGGCGTTCTCCATTACGCCGCGCAGTCCGAAGTAGGCGCCGCGGAAATGGAAGCGCCACTCCAGCCCCGGGCTGAGGTTGACGTAATCCGGAAAGCGTTGCGAGCCCGCCACTCCCATGACCTGCAGGTTGGCGTTCACCGGGCTGTAGGGGAAACCGTTGTGCCAGTCGAGCAGGTACACAAAATCCCAACTCTTGCGAAGCTTAGGCAGGGGCAAAGGCAGCCAGCCCCAGGAGATGGTGCGGTTGGGCGTGTCCCAGGCCAAGGGCCCACTCTGTTGCGCGCCAAGTACAGAAATGGTGGGTGTGTAGTTGAGTGCCGCATTGGTGCGCGCCGAGGAGTGAGTGTACGAGCCAAACAAGGTGTATCCATTGGCGAAGAGGCGGCGCGCATCGAATTCGATTGAGTTGTAATGGTCGAGGCGTTGATTGGTGAGCTGGTAATTCCCAGAGAGCGCCGCGGGACCGCTTTGATTCACATACGTGAACACATCTGACGTGCGCTTCTGAAGGAAATTGGCCCCGGCAAAGATGGACCAGGGAAGCTTGTGCTGCAAGCCAAGACTCCAGTTGAGGGCGCGGGCCTCGTGGAGCGAACGGTAGTTGGCGGTGAAGGTCGTTTGTTGCGGCGCGCTCGTTGGAGTTGTGCCGTTTGCCGCGTAAGTGTCGGAGCGGATGCCTGCAAGGGCGCGAATCAGATATTCCAGTTGCGTGTGTTCGTAGTACAGGCCAATGCCGGCGGACAGTTTGGTTGTACCTTCGCTGCCTGGCGGCGAGTAAACAGCGGCAATGCGCGGCGACACAAGCGGGCGGCGGACGATTTCGTCCCAATCGAACCGCAGACCCGGCTCCACCAGCAGCCCTGCACGCGGCTTCCAACGGTCCTGGGCGTACGCACCGAATTCGACGTTATGGAGAGTGAACGGCGCTGTCGTGGGAAACATGCTTTGGCGCAACAGCGTTCCGTCTTCGCGCAGATAATTGACCGGCGCGCGCGCGATGCTCTCGTTGTAGCCGACATGGTCGAGGTCGAGGCCAAGCTTCAGATCGTGTTGCCCGGCCCAATGGCGCGGAGGCAAATAGAGAGCCGCGATTCCCTCCGCGCGCTCCGAACGCCCGGAAAGATTCTCGAAATAGCTGCCTGCTGTAAGTTCCGGAGTGATTTGGTAGGGAGCATTTCCGTGCGGCTCATAGCCGTCGCGGACGCGAACGACGCCGATGCCAAGGTCAAGCAGCGTGCCTCCGCGGAAGCTCCACTTGTCACGCAGATATGGCAGCCAGGAGATGGTGTCGCGCTTGGTGGTGCTCTGTTGCGGCGTGAGCGAAGAGATACCGTCGTAACGCGAATGATAATCGTTGAAAAGCAGGCCGAAGGTGAGGATGTTGGCGGGGGTCAAGTTGGCCTGGAGTTTCAAGAGGTTGCTGCCGCGGCTCACCGAATTCGTGTCGGCGTTGGCCGGAAGCTCCGCAATGTATATGTTGTCGTACTCGAC
>DASRLI010000432.1:0-9260 GCA_035648535.1 Occallatibacter sp.
CCGTAGAAGCCGTGAGAGCCGTGGAACCACGGGCCGGCTCCGATAAATACTCCACCCTGATACCAGTCGGGCCCATAGTAGCCGTAGGGCGCACAATCGTACGGAGCATAGTCGAAGTATCCGTAGGGGCACCCGGGAGGCGCCCCAACGTTTACGCCAACGGAAATCTGGGCCTGCGCACCATGCGCACAGCTCAACAGCGCAACGGTGAGAACTGCGAAAGCGAAAGCTTTACCAATAGACATAGTTTCTCCTCGATTCAATTAGAGCCAACTGAAGAGCCGCGAGTTGCCTCCCCGCACAAAATTCCGCCCTCGCGGGCGCGTTCGCGCCGCTCAAAATCACTCCGCACCCACAGTCAGGAGAAACACGGAAAAACCACTTACTTTCAATGCCTTACGGTATATTTCGCCCTATTTTGGCCTCTTTTGCAAAATAGCGGTTCAATTGATTACAACCCTTCGACTTAATTTGGAACCTTCTGAGCAGCCAAAACGCCAAATTCGGTATCAAAAAGGGTCCACCGCTAAGTTTTCTATAACCACCTGAGCAAACATTTAACCCTCTCGTAAACAACTACTTAGGCAGCCAGCAGCTCCCCAGCCGACCCCAATTTCCAAATCCTTATTTCTGACCCCTGATCTCTGGCAGCTCAATAGAACAGATATTTCCGCCACCGGGCGTCCCCGCGTCCCAGCATCCGCATAATCTGCCGGCTGGTATGCAGTGAGAACGGCCGCGGGTCGCGCAGCAGAATCATGTCGTCGATCTCGTTCAGCATCCGGTTGCCTTTGCGGCGGTTGCAATCGTGGCAGCAGGCCACCAGGTTTTCCCACGTCGAGTTGCCTCCGCGAGAGCGGGGAACTACGTGGTCCAGCGTCAGCTCACCGGGAGGCAGCGCCTCACCGCAGTACTGGCATGTATTGCGATCGCGAAGCAGAATGTTCTTCCGCGACAGCGCCCGTGTCTGATGAGGAATGCGCCGGTATTCCAGCAGCCGAATCACCGAGGGCATCGCAATGCGGCTGCGCTGCGCATGAAGCATAAGCCCGTGCTCCTCCTCAGTGCGCGCAACGCCTTTGAGCACCAGCACCAGCGCCCGTCGCGCACCACATATATTGATGGGCTCATACGATGCGTTCAGCACCAGCACTGGCATTTGCAGCAGGTGAGTGGTCTGGATTGTGTATTGTGCGGCCGAATGTTCCCCTGCCAACGCCGCCGCCCTGGCGATAGACTTTTGCTTGCGCGCATGAATCATTGCTTTTCCCAGCGACATCTCTTCTTCCCTCGTCAAAAAGATGGTTGGTCGTGCGATGAATACCTGCTTCCTTCTTGCACTACAGCCGCCGTCACATCGCCGGTCAGCTCTTCAACACCATCCGAGTCCTGAAAAGAAACGTGGCTGCCGAATTCGTTTGTACGGCGCGCCCTCGCCAGCGTGGCCACCCATACCGATGCCGCTCCCGCCTCAACAAGCGCCTTCGCCGCGGCACGAGCTGTCGCACCGGTGGTGAGGATATCGTCGATCACAAGTACGTGCTTCAGTTCGACAGCAGACCGATCAGAAACCGAAAACGCGCCGCGTACACTCATGCGCCGCATCCGGGGAGTCAAGCCGGCCTGGCTCTCGGTAGCACGCAGACGCATAAGCGTGCTCGACGCCAGCGTAAGCTTCCACTGCGGATGACTCTTGCTGAGAAATCCCAGCGCCTGCTCCGCCAGCGACCGCGCCTGGTTGAATCCGCGCTCAGCGTACTTTGATCGATGCAGCGGCACTGGAACCACCAGCATCTCGGCCGGTGCCTCTCCCGCCAGTTGAGCGATAGCTTCAGCCATCATTCTGCCCAGCTTGTGGGCCGCCGGATGCAGCCGGTCGTATTTCAGCGCGTGAATGGCCTCTTTCATGCGCCCCTGGTAAAGCCCGAACGACACCGCCCGTTCAAACTTGGGCGGGGCCAATCGACAGGCCCGGCACATCGCGGAACTAGTGGGCTCCACTCTCAGTTGAGCCGCATCAACGGTATCGCCGCAGCGCGCGCACACAGGTCCGCTCTGGGTGGGAAACTCCATCCAGCAGGCTTCGCAAATTGGCACAGAGGAAAGCTGCGGCAGAGGAAAGCCGCAGAGAGAACATGAAGCAGGAAGGAGGGCGCAACTTAAGGCGTCCATGGGACTTCGAAGCACGCGGGCCACAGCGCGCCACCGCGAAGTTTCCGATGGCGGAACGTCGAACGTCAGTGAACCGGAGTCCCTGCGGAAGACGCACCTCTCTTTAAGGAAGCGCGGAAGCGTCACGCGCTGCCTTACCCCTATCTATACCCCAATGACATTTGTAAGGCAAGCCTATGAAAGCTCAGCGCATCGTCACGCGCGATGCCTGAAGCCTCTAAGGCAAGCCATGATTTGGCCGATCCGAACAGGAAGGCCAATCAGAGAACGTATTGAAAAAACTTATCTTAACGGCCCGGGCGGCCGCCCACAAAGAGCAGCGCGCCGCCTGCCGCTATGCACGCAATTCCAACCAGCGGCGGAATCGGAATATTATGGTGCTCCGTCTTGTTGATTTGAATTGGACCCATATCCACTTCACGCTTTTGGGTCGTGTACTTGATTCCGCCATAAATTAGCGCAACCAACCCGGCAATCAGCAGAATTACTCCGGTGATCTTCATAACTGGATCCTATTCCTAAAGAGCACTTGCGCCGATGTTGCCTGAATCGGCTCTCGAAAAAACTCCCAGCGCACGTAAAAGCGATGCGCCGCTAACACCGAAAATAAAAAACCGGCGGTGACCAGGATTCTGTTCGGATATTCCGCGGGTCCTGTGTCAACCACCGGTTTGGCTAATGCCAACAGTCAGTATTTGTTTTGGCCGAGTTTGTCTGATGCCCCGGCTCTAGTGGCGACCCTGAACAGCGTGTTCCCTTTCATGGCGCTCCTTTTCGGCGCGCTCGCTTTCAAGCTTCTCCCGCTTTTCACGTTCCTGCTGGGCTTCGTCCTTGGCATCACGGGCCGCATCCTTCACATTGCCCCAGGCCTTTTCGGCCTTGCCCTTCACTTGTTGGGCAGCGCCCTCTACCTGGGCGCTGGTGTCGCCGGTCCATTCGCCAACCTGGCGCTTTGCGCGTCCCGCTACATCGTCGATTGCACCCTTCACTCTATCTTTGTCCATCAGTCCACCTCCGTGGATTTGTATCGACGTGTTCTTTGGCGCCTATTCGCCCTTGCTACCTTGCACAGCCGCCGGTCCAAGACGAACCGGATTGTTTATGCCGTCACACAACCGGCCTGCGGCCTGAGATCAATTGAATTAGAAGCACCACTACAGCAAGCACGAGCAGTATGTGAATGAAACCGCCCAGCGTGTAGGAGCTCACGATTCCCACTAGCCACAGGACCAGGAGAATTACAAAAATCGTCCAAAGCATCTTTCGCCTCCCGTGAACTTGCATGCGCGCGTCGACAACAGTACCCTTTGACGCCAAACTTCTGGCCGAGGTTGTTCGTGCGAGAGTATTCTGCTGTGATTAAAACTCGGGATGTTATAGCATTTTCGGAATTGGTGTAGACCGAAGGCACTATGCTAAGTGGCTTTTTCCTCAAGAAAAAGCCACCTTTTAATGCTCTTAAAAAGTCTACGTGTATTCCGAGAATGCTCTAGTAAGGCGAGAAGGCGGCGTTTGCAGACCACCGAAAATTGAATTTCTCAGCAAACCAATGCCGCACTCAACGCAACAAACCCGCAGTCAGCGCGCAGGCATATCGCATCGAAAGCAGAAGGTTTCTTCAACAAGAGCTGCGCAAAATAATTTCATCCAGGGTTGGCCGCGAATTAACTTCCACGCATTTGAGCATGCTGAGAATGGAGGTCGTGATGCTGCTGCTGATTCTTCTCGTGATTCTGATTTTTGGTTTTGGCTATGGTGGGTACCGCACGGGACCCGGATACGGATACTATGGCGGAGACGGCATCAGCCTGATTCTCACCATCGTCCTGACCCTGCTGCTGACAAAAGTGATCTGATGAACTCCGCCACTGGCCGCACTCACACACAGCGCGGAGTTACGCGGCTCAAGTTACTTCGTTCATCCGATTGCCCGCACCGGCAACTTGGGAATTGACGCCCTTGTGGCGCACCGTAGTTGTCCGCACGGAAAAGACCACCTGCGGCCGCCGAAAGAAAATCGCAGACACTTGCCGAAATCCAGCTGATGCATTTGTTGCGCCCGCAAGTTCAAGTGGGCGCAACAAACGCATCAAGTGAATCGTATTTCCGTGCTCCGATTGGCTTAATTCCTGCCGAACTAGAAGATGCGGCGATCTTTCACAACAATCACTTCGCGTTGCTTGAATTTAGCTTCTTCGTTTCATTTGTTCTAGCTGGCCGCTTTCTGTTTGGCAACGTGCGCCGCATCCTTCAGTTTGCCCACAGCCATCTCCGCTTTGCCTTTAACCTGTTGAACCGCGCCTCGCACCTGGGTTCCGGTGTTCCCGGTCAAGTTTCCAAATTGGCGTTTGGCGCTTCCCGCCACTTCGTCTATCGCGCCTTTCACTTTTTCCTTGTTCATCATTCCACCTCTAAGAGTCAGTTGCTCACGCTTAGCCATCAGGCCGCAGTATAAAAAGGAACACAGCGCATCAAGAGCGTACTTGCGCCCGGAAAGTTGCCCTTCTTTCGGATTTGTTTCTCGATTGGGCTCTGAAATCGAATCGGCACGGCGATGCGGCGGTGCATCCCGGCTCGATTCTCCGCTTCACTTCTCCACCGAAACGTTCGGGGTTCGCGCCTGGCGGCTGGTCCAACTCGTCTTTATCTTCTCGTAGGTCGCCTGCATCTCGTCCAGTTCCAAATCGCTCAACCTCTCGATATCAATCATCTGGTTGCGAGCATTGTCCATGGCGCGAATCAACTCATTCAGCTTGAGATTGATCGCGCGCGAATCGCGATTCTGCGTGTTCTGGATAAGGAAGACCATCAGGAATGTTGCAACGGCCGTTCCCGTGCCGATGATCATCGCCCATTTATTTGAGAAGTGAAACACAGGACCCGTGGCGGCCCACAAGACCACCACCAGGCCTGCTGCCACAAACGCCCAAGTTGACCCCAGCCATCCCGAAGCCAACGCGGCAAATCTGCCGAAGTGGTCATGCACGGTCCGGCCCTCGATTGTCGGATTATTCATCTATCGAGCCTCCATAGTTTCGCTGCTGAGCTGACCATACGCTTACGCGTTAAGACCGTCTGTCGCATCGGGAACACGATGCCACCCTCGCCGTCGGCAGCATGGATTGCAACAGGTTGTGGGGCGCTGCTAAGGATTCTCGATGTTCCGCGCTCAAGGAAAGTGCCCCCTCAAGTGCCGCGCGGCCCACACAGAGGTTGGCAGATGCAGAGCATCCGGCGACGCGCCAGTCCAAAATTTGAGATGTTTTGTCAGGGGTGGACCTTAATGTTGGGAAAGATCCGCCCCCGAATTTACAGTTCTAGAAAACGCCGGCCATATAGGCTTCTGCAGGTTGCGTCTTTTCGGATTTCGATCCGCACTCGGCCAGAACCACCGGCGACAGCGTAATCACCGGGCAGTGCGCGTGAGCCAGCACCTTGTAGACCACACCGTTTCGGGTGATGGCGGCAAAGGCCGATGCGCCTTGCGCGCCCAGCACGATGAGGTCCGCCTGCTGGGCCTTGCTCTGGTAGAGCAGTTCCTCGGTCGGGTCGCCGGGAACCACAATCGTTTGAATTGCGATCTTGTGATGCAGTTTCGGTGGAACCAGCATCAACAGATCCTTTTCAATCTGGTCCAGTGTGCGGCCGGCAAGAACCTCCGCGCGCTCCTGGGGCCGGATTACATGCTGCAGAATCAGGCGAGCATTGTGCTCTACCGCCAGTTCCGCGGCAAAGGCAGCTACCAGACTACTGGCCTCGTGCATCCTTACAGCGCAAAGAATAGTGCGGGTAACAAAGTTGCGATAACTACCGTCCACGACGTCGGGACCAACGATAAATACAGGCACCTTGGCAGTGCGCAAGACAGCCTCGGCCACCGATCCGACCAGCAGCTTGCCAATAGGACCGGGAGAATGCGTGCCCATAACAATGCGGTCGATCTCCCGTTCGTGCGCGAAGGCAAGAATCTGGTCCGCGGCCAGTCCCGGCCGCACTACCACTTCGCATTGAACGCCAGCATCCCTAACGCGCTGGGCTATCGGCTCGAGTTGATGTTTTTCGGTGCGGGCGGCGGCTGCATAGTCGTAGTAGCGGATACTCGAGGTCTCCGATGCGGCCACCACCAGCGTGTCATAGGCGTGAAACAAAATCAGATTCGCACCAAACTCCCTGGCCTGCGCAAGCGCAAACGCGAAGGCCTTCTGGTTGGTGGGAATCTCGGAGGCGAAAAGAATGGTGGAGGGTTTGCTCCAACCGGGCTTCATGACGGGTGCCATGGGAACCTCCTGATGGTGCGCTCAAACTATCGCTGACTGGACAACAGGACCGCAGTGCGCGGCCGCACATGAGAACGTGATTTGACTCACTTCGACTGGAGATGACGCGTCAGGTGCTCCAGTTATTGTGTTACGGCTACTATAGTCCCAGATTTCAACAGAATCGCAAACTGAGAACAAAATTTTGGCTCCCACTGAAAGATTTTTGTCCAGCCATCCCAGGCCAAAGTCATTAGCCTTTGCAAGCTAAAGTGATATAGATCACAGCCCGCCCCGCACGAAACCTGTTCTTCTAATCCCGAATCGTGGTGCCCTGGAACGACACTTGATCGGCTTTTGATCGGCCCGAGAACTGTTTTGGCCGACTTTGACCGGCTTTCCTCTTCCGAGGCACTGCCAGATTTCTTCGGCAGTGCCCAGGTTTTCTTTAGGAAGCCAAGCCGTTCATCCCCGGTGCAGGACCCGTATTCCCCGTCCGGGCAAGATCGATTTTGCCGCGATTCCGCAGGAGGTCTTATGGAACCGATGCACAACATTCCCGCACGTGGCGGGCTCAACTTCGACGAAACCCCTTTCCTTGCCATCTGGGAAGTCACGCAGTCCTGCGACCTTGCCTGCAAGCACTGCCGCGCCGCCGCCCAGCCCATCGCTCATCCCGACGAGCTCTCCAACGCTGAAGGCAAAGCGCTTATCGACCAGATCGCCGACATGCACATTCCCATCTTCGTCTTCACCGGCGGCGACCCAATGAAGCGCAAGGACGTCTTCGAGCTCATCCGCTATGCCGCCGATAAGGGCGTCCAGGTCGCGCTCACCCCCAGCGCCACGCCTCTGCTGACCCGCGAAGCCATCTTCAAATTGAAAGAGGCCGGCCTGGTCCGCCTCGGCATCTCTCTCGACGGCTCAAGCCCCGAGATTCACGACACCTTCCGCGGCCTGCCCGGCGCCTGGGCGCGCACTATCCAGGCCATCGAGTGGGCCAACGAAGCCGGCATCCCCATCCAGGTGCACACCACCATCAGCCGCCACAACGCCCACGATCTCGACAACCTCTGCAACTTGTTTGAAAAGCTCGCCATCGTCATGTGGAACGTCTTCTTTCTGGTCCCGGTGGGTCGCGGCCAGTTGAACGACCTGCTCTCCGGCGAAGAATTTGAGCAGGTTTTCGGCAAGATCTACGAACTGTCGCACCGCGTCAGCTTCCAGATCAAGACCACTGAAGCAATGCACTATCGCCGCTACCTGCTACAGCACAACTTGGAAGAACGCAAAATCGGCCACGGCCAAGGACATCCGGGCGGAGCAGCATCGCTGAAGTACGAGCCCGGCGCACCCACTGCCGACGCCAAGACTCGCACGGCAAGCTGGGCCACCCGCCGCGTCAACGACGGCAAGGGGTTCATGTTCATCTCGCACGTGGGCAACGTCTATCCCAGCGGTTTTCTGCCCATCCACGCCGGCAATGTGCGCGAGACGCCGCTGGCCGATATCTATCGCAACGCACCGATCTTCAAATCTCTGCGCGACACCAGCAAGCTTGAAGGCAAGTGCGGCGCATGCGAGTACAAAGAGATTTGCGGTGGTTCGCGCGCCCGCGCCTACGCCGTCACCGGCGACCCGCTGGCCCAGGAACCCTGCTGCATCTACCAACCCAAAAACTGGGACCCGCAACTGGAGCACCAGGCAGAAGCCTTCCGCGAAACAATGCCAACAGGAACGCTCGTCGTACTGTAGAGGTTCTTTATTTTGCCTTCCGTTAGGGAGAGCGGGAGAATAGCCCAGGGTAAGCGAAGCGCAGCCCTGGGTTAGCATCCCCTCGAATCTTCTGCGTCCCGTAGGGCCGCACGGACCGGCGAAAGACGGCCTCAGCCTGAGGCACCGAAATACTCCACGCGGTGAAAGGTGCGGGCTTTACAGGCTCCGGGGAAACTTGTCCGCGCGGTAGGCCGGGGTTTTAACCCCGGCATGAGTGAAACGGACTGAATATGGCCTTCAGGCCCTGAGGTATGGTTTTCGCGCTCACCCGCCACCACATTTCGTCACAAGATTTCCGCTCCCAGCTGCGACCTTCGGCATCAACTAGAAGCGACCGGGCAACAAAAGGGAAAGGAAATCCAGACAATGAAAAATGATTCAGCTGTTCGCCAGCATGTAGTCGATCTCCTCACCAGCAAACACGCCCATGCGGATTTTGAAGCGGCGATCAAAAGCATGCCCGTCAGTCTCCGCGGCCGCAGACCAAAAGGCGCTGAACACTCGCCCTGGCAACTGCTGGAACACTTGAGAATCGCCCAGTGGGACATCCTGGAGTTCTCCGTGAATCCGAAACACAAATCTCCCGAGTGGCCTGGAGGGTACTGGCCCAAAACCAAGGCCCCTGCAAGTGCGGCGGCTTGGGGAAAAAGCGTGCAAACCTTTCGCAAGGATCTCAAGAGATTGTGCGATCTGGTGGACTCAGAGTCGACCGATCCGTTCGCAAAAATCCCACACGGGGACGGGCAAACCATCCTCCGGCAGGCGCTGCTCACCGCAGACCATAACGCATACCATATCGGCCAATTCGTGCTCTTGCGCCGTCTTCTCGGTGCGTGGAAGTAAATATCCTCCGCCAGAGCCGGAGGCTTTACGATTGGTGGCCCCTCAAAGGGGCCTGTGTACCGGCGCTCCATGCAGGCAGCAACCCATCGCCCGCGCCGTAGGCGCAGTGGTTGTTAGCCCCGCGCTTAAGCGTGGGGTTGGCGAAACCAGAAATTCATCCGGAGTCCCGTAGGGATGGATCGAAAATAGCCCCGGATGAGGTCCGCCGCAGCG
>DASRLI010000433.1:0-2976 GCA_035648535.1 Occallatibacter sp.
GGGCGGGACCGGGAATATATTCATGCCTTGGCACCCGATTCCATTAAGCTGTTGAATTGGAAATCGGAAGGCACGAATCATGCGCTCTGTTTTGAGAATTATTGGTATTGCTCTCGCGACCCTCGCTGTTCAAATCCAAAGCCAAACGGTTACTAAGACCGACGGGCCACATCGCGACTGGCAGGCCGCGTGGGTGACTCATCCTACGGCGCCGCTGCGGGAGCCGCTGGTGCTGCACTTCAGGCGGGCGCTGACTCTGGGGGCGGTTCCGGCCAGCTATCTGGTGCGGGTGAGCGCGGATAACCGGTTTGTCTTGTTTGTGAACGGGCAACGCGTTGGCGACGGGCCGGCTCGGGGCGACCTTTCGCACTGGCGCTACGAGCGGTTCGACCTGGCTCCGCTGCTGCACGCGGGAAAGAATCTGATTACCGCTACGGTGTGGAACTGGGGCGTTTTTGCTCCGATTTCGCAGATGAGCGACCGGACGGCGTTTCTGCTGGAGAGCGAGGCGACGGGAGCGGAGGGGATCAGCACGCCGGAGGGATGGGAGGTGGAGATCGAATCGGGCCACAGGGCGCTGGATCGGAGCTCAGTGGACCTGAAGACTTATTTTGCTTCCGGGCCAGGCGAAGAGATCAACGCGGCGCTTTACGACTGGAACTGGCAATTGGAAACATATGCCGGCTCGGGCTGGGTTGCGGTGGCGACGCCGATGCGGGACAGCGTTCATGGGGGCGTGAACAAGGCGCACTCGGCGGACACAACGGGGGACAATTTCTGGGGGCTGGTGCCGGATGGGCTTCCGCATATGGAGTATGCGGCGACGAGCGCTGGGGAAATTGTGCGGGTTGATGTTGTGAATCGCGGGGCCGTGGCGCCGGAAGTGAGCCAGTTCCCTGCTGCCGCCGTGAAGGTGCCGCCGGGAAGCCATGTGCATATCCTGCTGGATCGCAAGACGCTGACGACGGCTTATCCGATTCTTACCGTTTCAGGTGGCAAGGGCGCACGTATCTTGCTTACATACTCCGAGGCTCTCTACGACAAGGAGATCCACAAAGGGGACCGCGATGAGGTGGGCGACCGTACGGCGCGGGGTCTGAAGGACAGCTTTGTGCCGGATGGAGGGGAGCACCGGGTGTTTGAGCCGCTGTGGTGGCGGACGTGGCGCTATCTGGATCTAGATGTTGAGACGGCGGGCGAACCGCTGACACTGGATTCGTTGGCGGCGCAGTTTACGGCTTATCCATTTGAGGAGCGGGCGACGTTCGAGTCGGACGACCAGGAGTTGAAGAAGATTTGGGAGATCAGTTGGCGGACGGCGCGGCTGGATGCGCATGAGACTTACATGGACACGCCGTATTACGAGCAACTGCAGTATGTAGGCGACACGCGGATACAGGCTCTGATTTCGTACGCCGTGGCGGGGGACGATCGGCTGGCACGGCAGGCGCTGGAGGCGTTTGATGACTCGCGGTTCCCGGATGGGATTACGAGGAGCCGCTATCCGAGCTCGCTGGCGCAGACGATTCCTACGTTTTCGCTGCTGTGGGTGGGGATGGTGCGGGACTACTGGATGTACAGACCCGATCCGGGGCCGGCGAAGGCGTCGATTGCGGGAACGCGCACGGTGATGGATTGGTTTGCCAAATACGAGCAGCCGGACGGGCTGCTGAAGCAGCTTCCGTGGTGGAGCTTCGTCGATTGGGTTCCTTCGGGGACGATTCCAACTTATGACGCGAAGGGCGAGTCGTGTGTGACAACGCTTGAATACCTGGGGGCGCTTGAAGACGCGGCGGCGCTGGAGAAAGGGCTGGGCGATCCGTTGAGGGCGGAGCGCTACCAGATGCGCGCCGAGCATGTGAGAGGCGGGCTTTACGGGCAGTGCTGGAGCGGCGAACGCGGGCTGCTTGCCGACACACCGGACAAGAAGAACTTCAGCCAGCAGGCGAATATT
This sequence comes from Occallatibacter sp., assembly GCA_035648535.1. Taxonomy (GTDB): domain Bacteria; phylum Acidobacteriota; class Terriglobia; order Terriglobales; family Acidobacteriaceae; genus Telmatobacter. The sequence goes on from DASRLI010000433.1 coordinate 1,955, forward strand.
CTTGGGGTGCTTTACGACGTGGTGCCCAAGGAACGCCGGAACCAAGTACTGCGGCAGATGCTGGTGGTGGAGCCGGGAACGACTCCCAATGGCGTGCTGAGTGCTTCGTACTATTTCCGCTATTACCTGGCGCGGGCGCTGGAGCACACAGGCACGGCGGATTTGTATTTGAACTCGATCGATCCATGGAGGAAGCTGCTGCCGCTGCACTTCAGCACCTGGCCAGAGATACCTGGAGACACGCGCTCGGACTCGCATGCGTGGACGTCGCATCCGATCTACGATCTGCTGACGCTGGTGGCGGGGATTGAGCCGGCGAGCCCAGGATTTGCTACGGTGCGGATTGCTCCGCACATGGGCGCTTTGCCATCACTGACGGCTACTTACCCGCATCCGGAGGGAACGATCAGCGTGAAATACGCGCGCGAGGGAAAGGGATTGAATGCGACGATTACGCTGCCCGGAAAGCTGAGTGGCAGCTTTGTGTTCAATGGCAAGGAGTGGCCGGTCAAGCCTGGGCTGAATACCATTCAGGCGCGGTAGGGGGATGTGCGCGACGGGTGAGGGTTGAGGGATCCCACCCTTTCGCCAGAAAAAAGGCGAAAGGATGGGGCACGGGCAAATGCAGGCCCTTCGACTCCCTTCGCTTCGCTAACGTCGCTTAAGATGACGGAGCGTGTGGGACGCGCAGCTTAATAATTCCCTCGGGGGCTAAAGCCCAAACTCATTTTTTGGTCATTGCGGCGCGGCTAAAGCCGCGCCCTTTCAAAACGTCGACCCGTTCAAAATATCTACCAGTTCCGATGTTTCCCAGGTCTCAAATGCGAATGTCAAGTCCCGGGACATGGTTTACAGAGTGTCTCGGGACATCCTTTACACCTAGCTGGTAGTTTTTGTTTCTGCAATGCAGGATCGAGTTCGCGGACCAGGGTGGCACAGTAAAACACGAGATAGCGCCTGTCGATCGGTTGGATCAACACCCGCTCGCCGGCCAGGGTCTTGCCGATCCGCCACCTTCGTCC
>DASRLI010000434.1:0-8936 GCA_035648535.1 Occallatibacter sp.
TGCGGATTACGACGGCGACGGCTTTCTCGACGTGTTTGTGGCCAACGACAACAGCCCGAACCTCCTGTTTCACAACCTGAGAGGAAAGCGATTTGAGGAGGTCGGTTTTGAGGCAGGTGTAGCCTACAACGACGAGGGAACTGCACTTGCAGGAATGGGCGCTGACTTCCGGGATCTGAACAACGATGGCTTACCGGACATCTGGCATACCGCGATCGAGAACGAAACGTTTCCATTGTTCATAAACCAAGGCAAAGGACTGTTTCGCAATGCGAGTCAGGAGAGTCGGCTTGCGAATCTAACCAGGCCGATGTCCGGCTGGTCGAACGGGATCGTCGATCTCGACAACGATGGTTGGAAGGACCTGGTGGTGGCCCGCAGCAATGTGCTGGACAATATCGGGGAAATTTCATCGCATTTTCGCTATGCCGAACCGAACTCGGTCTTTCGCAATCGCGGGAACGGGCAGTTTGAAGATGTGAGCGCATCTGCTGGGGCCGACTTTACCCGGCCAGCCCCGCACCGGGGGCTCGCGTACGGGGATCTTAACAACGACGGCCGGATGGATCTCGTAGTGACCGCTCTGGGCGCCCCGGTCAAAGTGTTCCGCAACGTCACCGAAACGCACAATCACTGGGTCCTGCTCAAACTTGTCGGAACGAAAAGCAACCGGATGGGCATTGGCGCCCGGATTCGGATAACCACCGATGATGGCAGGATGCTTTACAACGAGGCGACGACCAGCACGGGTTATGCTGCTTCAAGCGACCCACGTGTCCATTTCGGTCTGGGCAGTTCGCGCTTGATGAGGGAAATCGAGGTCAACTGGCCGTCGGGTACACGACAGTTGTTGCACGATGTGACTGCGGATCGCATACTCGAAGTGACCGAGCCTCGCAATGGAAATCAGCAATGAATGTGGCCAAGGTGGGACTAGACCCGAACGGATCCATCATGAAGCGATTACTCATTTGCTGTGGCGCATTTCTACTATTTGTCGCCGCACGGGCCGCGGCGCAACTGCCGGACACGTGCAAACCGCCGGCATCGGCTGCGCACCCGCCGGCAGGCACGCCGCCTGCACGAGTTTATGACGCTGAGGGTGTATGGTTCGCCCAGAAAGGCGATCTGAAATGTGCAGCCGCGGCGTTTAATCAGGCCTTGCGGCTCGAGCCGCACTTGGCTGAAGCGCATTTCGACCTTGGCCTCATTCGACAAAGTCAGCAGCAGCCCGCGGCCGCAATCAATGAGTTTCGCCTCGCCCTGCAATACGATCCTGGATTGCTGCTGGCGCATTGTGCGCTTGGATCGTCCCTCGGTGACCCGACCGAGGCAGAAGCCGAATTTCGCAAAGCGCTCGCAGCGAACCCGCAATTAGTCTGTGCCCTGGACGGGATAGCGCAGGTTCTGGCGAAGGAGAGACGATACGATGCCGCCATGGATTACTGGCGGCAGGCCCTCCGGATTCAACCGGACGCTCCGGATTTGCAGATCGCTTTGGCAACGGCGACATATAAGTCTGCCAAGGCCAGGCAGGACAATGGGCTGTCGGCCGTGGATGGCGCCGGGGTGGCTGACGCGATTAGGATTCTAACGGACTTGCTCAAGAACCATCCCGACATAACGGCTGCATATTTTACTCTTGGCAACATCTATGCGAACGAGCGCCGTGATCGCGAGGCCGCGGATGAATACCAGGAGGTGACCCGCCGAAGTCCTTCCGATACGGTCGCGCTGGCTGCGCAAGTCAAGGCGCTCATCGACTCATCAGCATATACCGATGCGCTTGCGCCGGCCCGCGATTACGTCCGCCGGAAACCGAACGATCCCTCGGGGCACGTTATGCTTGGCACTGTGTACCAGCAAATGGGCGATTACGCCAGGGCAGAGCCGGAACTTGAGCTTGGAGCCGCTAGGGCGCCCGACGATTTTTTGGCTCGATATCAGCTCGGGCTCGTTTTGGCCCGCATGGGAAAGCCCAATCAGGCCCTGCCCCAGTTGCAGAAAGCTGTCGCGTTAAAACCGGAGGATAGGGCGGCCCAATACCAGTTGGTCGCTGTGCTGCGCTCGCTTGGTCGAACGCAGGAGGCAACGCAGTTAGTGGGGCAGTTGCGAAAAGGACAGGGCGAAGAATCCCTGAATAGCCAGATGGCATCCGAGGGAACCAAGGCGAATGACCTACTGCAATCCGGGAAACCGGCGGAGGCAGCGCAGATTTATCGCCACATGCTCGAAGAGAGTCCGGACAACGCCTGGACGGCTTATAATCTCGCGCTCGCGCTTGAAGCGATGAACGATATCAAGAGCGCTGAAGCCACTCTTCGCAATGCGATCAACATTAACCCGAAGCTGGCCAAGATTCAGGCTGAATTGGGCCACCTGGAGTTGGCGAAAGGCGACTTGCAATCCGCGCGGAAGTGGCTCGAATCCGCTCTTGACCTGGAACCTGGACTCGTGGAGGCGCGCGGAAATCTGGCGATGCTTTACGCAAAGAAGGGCGATGTGGTGACAGCCGAAAGACTTCTTCGACAGGCCATCGAAGACGATCCGAAGTATATGAATGGCCATTTGAACCTGGGACTGATTCTTGCCCAGCAGAACAGGAAATCCGGCGCCGCGGAGGAACTCGACAGAGCCGTTGCGCTGGCGCAAAACGATCCCGTCACAATATCTACGGCTGGAAAAGCGAAAATGCAAATGGGCATGTCCAGCGAAGGGATTGCGCTCCTTCGCAAGGTGGTAGATTTGGCGCCCGATCTAGCAGCGGCGCATTTAGACCTGGCGCTTGCGCTCGCCGACAGTTACGACTTGACCGGGGCCCTGGTGCAGACTGGCGAGGCGGTTCGCCTTGCTCCGCAATCCGGTGTCGCCCATTTCTATCGCGGGCGTATTCTGTTCGATCTGAACCGCGCCTCTGACGCGCAGCCTGAGTTCGAATCTGCCTGCAAGCTGGCTCCACAGATGTCGGAGCCGCGGTATTTTCTCGCCCTCATTGACAAGCAGCAGGGCAAGACCCAGCTTGCAGCAGGCCTTTTCGAAGAGACCGTCAAACTGCAACCCCGCAACGTAATGGCCTGGTATATGCTTGGCCAATCCCTTGAGCAGCAGTCCGAGACCGCGAAGGCACTAGCGGCTTGGCGGAATGCAATCGCGATCGATCCGAACTTTACCCAGGCGCTGTTCAGCCTGGCGCGAGCATTGCGACCTACAGATCAAGCTGAGTCCGAGGAGTTCATGGCGCGCTACAACTCTGTCCAGAAAGAGCGGCGCATCCTGGACCGCGCGGACTCGCTGGCCAATAACGGTATTGAAGCCGAATCTGCTCATGACTGGCCCGAAGCGATCCGGCAGTTGAAAGAAGCGATCGCGACGTGCGGTGACTGCGCTGCGAAAGCCGACCTTCACAGGAAACTGGGCATCATCGACTGCCAGTCTGGTGATCTTGACAACGGCGAGAAGGAGCTGCTGGCCGCGAAGGCGCTTAAGCCGGATGATCCCGTGACCCAGGCTGCCCTTGCGTTGATCGCCCGGGCTCGAATCCAGTAATCCGAATCCGCCACCGGGAAGGCGCGCCAGCGCTGGCGACCTCCTCCTCGCGCGCTTCTGATCAATCTGGGCCAATCGGCGCACAGAGTGATTGTTCCTCCCATAAATCCAGGTCGGACCCCTCGCTCTTTTGTGTCGCAGACAAGTGCGCGAGGTCCGATCTTTTTGCCTCAGTTCAGCTCAGCGCAATTCTCAATGCGGCGCCGTAGTCATTGACCCCCCAGCCCTGCCGCGGTAACTCTACGTTCAGTGCGTCAGCGCCCTGGTTCCATTTGATTTTCGCTTCAGAGCCGAGGACGGTCACGTTCTGAACCTTACCGGGATTCGTCTGGCTCGATATTCCCAGCGAGGAAATCTGCACATCTCCGTCCGGCCATCCGAGGCAGATTGCGTAAATCACGTTATTGGCCTTGTTGCGCGTAAAGCGGAAGTCTTTACTTCCCAAAGCTTTGATGCTTGTGCCCTTGAACGATCCGCTCTCTATCTGGGTCGGTCCTTCGCCGTAAACTGTCCATGGCCGAGTTTCGTAGATTGCCTCGCCATTGACCTTCAGCCATGCTGAAATCTGGTCGAGGACAGCGATTTCTTTGCTGTCGATCGTTCCATCCGGCATGCCGGGCAAATTCAGGATGAAAGTACCATTTTTGCTTACCGTGTCGACAAGCCAGTGAATCGCGTCACGCGGCGGCAGATAGCCCCCAAATTCACCCGGCTCGTCAAAGAGCCTGCGCCGGTAGTGCCATTCCCCAATGCATGTCTCCGACTGCCACGCGTACGGCATGATCCCGCTTGTCAAACCACGTTCGTAATCGGCAACCAGCGCTTTGGCCAACTTGTCCGGCACTTGCTTGCCATTGAGGATGGCCTCCATCTTTCCGCGCGTCTTCAAGTTGTGGTTATAAAAATACGCGCCGATATTCATGCCTCCCCAGCCCAGCGGAAGCAGCGAATTATCGAAGTAGAGGAGGTCAGGATCGTGTTGATCGATCAGATCGCGCGTACGGTCGTAGAAATGCTTGACGTAGGAAGCGTCGGGCAGCGCATCCTTCGGATGCTTCGCGGCATAGAGCATTTGCGGGTCGAGCCCATCCCACCACTGGCCCTTCCCCTCGGCCTTTGTCATGCGGCCGTCGTATGACACACCCGCATACGGACCGCTTTTGTCGGCGCCGTGTGACGTCTGGAACCACCACCAGTTGCGCGCCTGGTGTACGGTTACACCAAAGCGCATTCCCTGTTTTCGCGCCGCGGCAGCCCACTCGCCCAGCACATCGCGGTGCGGACCGTGATTCATTGCATTCCAGGGTTGATGCTTTGAGTTCCACGTGTCAAATCCATCGTGGTGATTGGCGAGCGCAATAAACAGACGCGCCCCGGCATCCTTAAAGCGCTGGATTAGAGCCTCAGGTTCCCAGTTGAGAAGCGTCCACTGTGCGCAAAGATCCTTGTACCCAAACTGGGAGGGGTGTCCATATTTCTGCACCTGGAATTTGTAGTCGGGAGAGTCTTCCGTGTACATTCCACGTGCGTACCAGTCGCCATGTTCAGGAACGCATTGCGGACTCCAATGCGCCCATACGCCGAACTTTGCATCGCGATACCACTCGGGTGCGTCGTATTGCAGCAGGGAATCCCAGTTCGGCTGATAAGGGCCTTCACCACTCAGTCCGCTTATGGGAGCCTGCATCGGCACGCCATCCCAGGAACCGCCGGGCAACTCTGGCGGCTCACCCCACGCAGTTGGTGTCCAGTTTGCATTGTCGAGTCTGGTCTCGACGATTTTGCCATTTACAAGCGCGTAGAAAATGCGTTTGTTCTCCGGAATTGCGCAGAATTCTTCATAGGTCTGTTGAAGTTTGTTGAAGCCAGCAGGCGCGTTCAAGGCTGGCTGTCCTTTTGTGGGAATGGCTCGGGCCGCTGCGGCAGCCGCGATCAGCTTGCAGAAGTCTCTTCGTTGCATTTGTTCATCGCTCCTTTTCGCCCTCAAGGGCCGACCAACTGACCAAGGTGTTTGTATCAGGTGTGGCAGCGCAATTTGGCGCCGCGTTTGAACTGCAATCCCGGTGAACCTCTGTTCCACCAGGAAATTCAATGAACGTCAGGTCGGACAGCAATTCGTTGTCCCACCTGTAGGATGAAGCTTGCGATAAAACCAACGTCCGCCAAGCCTCTGAACGATCACAGGCTGACAGATCGTCTGCAACACAGCGGAGTTCCGCGCCACCAGACGTACTTGATCCGCCACAATCAACCTCTACTAACGCCTGCAACTCATCCAGATGCCGCCAAGAGAATCGAAATGATCTCGCATGGCGGAATTCCATTCAACATCTTTGTGTTGTGTGCATCAAAGTCGTTCAACCCTCATCGGACACGAAAGGCATAGGCATAGGGATTTGGCTTTGTGTGGGGCAAGCGAATGGACAGCCCGTCTGCGTTCTGCGTAAACTCAAGCGGTCTGTCATGCCCCAATAATTCGACTTGCCGAATCGGGCGGGGATATTCCGGCCGACCGCGTGTTAGGGTCTTGATCGTAAACGATTCGCTGCTGGGCCAAGCCAATACAAACGCGTAGAGAAGCTCACCCTTTGTCGTGAAGCGAATATCCTCAGCGGTGAAAGGTCGCGCCTTTGATTCATTGAAGTCGGAGGAACTCCCAACATCGGGCGCACCTTCCCCGAAAACGAAGAATGGCCGCGTGCCGTAGATTGCCTCTCCGTTGACCTGCATCCAGGAAGCCAGATTCACAAGGAATTCATGCTCATCCTCGTCTATTGCGCCGCTTCCGCGCAGCGGGATGTTGAGCAACAGATTCCCATTCTTGCTGACAATGTCAATTAGTTGCTGCACGACAAGGTGAGCGGTCTTGTAGCCGTGGCGGTCATAGATAGCGCGGTCATAGTGCCAGTCGCCTATGCAGGTATCTGTTTGCCATGGATCCTGTAGGATCTTGTCCGCGCGCCCGCGCTCGATATCGAGGACTGCGGCGCCAAGGTGTTCAGGTGTCAAGTTCTTTGCGAAGACTACGGCCTCAAGGCTGCCGTTGCGGTGGATGTTGCTGTTATAAAAATGCGCGGTAATGTCGAGGCCAGTCTGCCCAAGGGGTAGCCCGTAATTATCGAAGTAGAGCATGTCGGGGTTGTATTTATCGAGAAGATCCTGGCAGCGAAGGAACCATTTCTCGACAAATGCCGGGTTATTTGCTGGTGGATTCTCATTCCAGATACGGTCGTTTGCTTCGTGCCACTGGTTGGCCGAGCCGATGGAATTGATTCCATCGGGCATTACCAAGCTCTTCCCGTTATAAAGTTCTTGTGGGTCGAGCCCCTCCCACCATTTCCCTTTGCCATCTTCTTTTGCAAGCCGAAAAGCATCATAGCGCACTCCTGCCGATGGTCCTTCGGGGTCATAGTCGTATGCGGTTTGGAACCAGTGCCAAGAGTGGGCAGAGTGATTGCTCACTCCAAAGCGCAACCCGTGCTCGCGAGCAAGGTTCGCCCACATGCCAACGATGTCCCGCATTGGTCCTATGCGGGTTGAATTCCAGGCATGGAATCGGGAATCATAGCAATCGAAGTTGTCGTGGTGGTTGGCCAGACTCATGAAATACTTTGCACCGGCATTCACATAGAGCTGCATCAGTTCGTGAGGGTTCCACGCCTCTGCCTTCCACAGATTGTCAATCTCCATGAAGCCTGTCTTTGAAGGATGCCCATAGTGCTTCACATGGTGGTCATACTGCGGGTGTCCCTGTATGTACATCTGCCGGGCATACCAGTCTCCCGCCTCGGGTACGCACTGTGCGGACCAATGAGCCCATATGCCGAACTTGGCATCGCGGAACCAATCCGGTGTCTTGTATCGCTTCAGCGATCCCCATTCTGGCTGAAAGGGGCCGGGAGCAATTGTTCGGCCTTCCGCTAAACTGTTAAATGGCGTGGCTATCAATCCACGGGCATGCTGCGCCGCTGCCGCAATGGCCCCTTGCTTCAGAAGCGTACGTCTCGAAATGCGCATTTTGCCCTCCTGGCAACTCAAATGCTGTTTTGGTATGTCCCACCGGCCGAGACCCCCACGTCGCTCTGGGAGATTGGAGGTCCAAGCGCTCAATCAACTCGTTGATCCAGCATTATGCATCGCTGTGCGCAGGCGGGCCTCAGCTTCTGCGCTCCAATATCCACACTGCAATTCAATGAAGATCGATGTATAGGGGAGCTTCATCGTTGTCTTAATGATGACGATAGAAAACGTCCGTGCCTGACAGTCGAGCCTTGCAATGATATCGTCATGTGGAAGTCTGGTTGTTCCCATGTTCTTGAGAAGTTGTGCAAGTTGCGCTCGGTAGAGGGAAATTCCGCTCGCATCGTCCTCACTTATGAATTCAATTTCCCGATCGATATAGACGCTAGGTTGCACGTGGTCGAACGCTGCAACTTCCTTCAGCACCCACGAGACAACAGTCAACTGATCTGCGTCCGCGACCAAGGTTATGATTCCCGGCGCCGACTGGTGTGGATAGGCAGAGTCCGCAACTACGATCCAGTTGCGATGGCCAAACAGCGGCAATCTGCGAAGCGATTCCTGCTGCCAATCGAGGAGCGGACTTACGGTTTCGGCGCGGTTCATCCCTAGATCTCCTGACTCTGTAAGGGCTTTGGTTCCGAGGGTGTCACAATCCTTGATCCCCAAAAGGAAAAACATTCAACGAGAATTGTGCCGATGTCGGTTTTGCTGAGGGGGTATACATTGGCTACTCCGCAGCGGGGCAGACGGCAACTTTTCCGCAGCGCCCCGAGGCCATCAATTCATAGGCATCGCTCACCTGGTCGAGAGAGAAACGGTGTGTAACGATATCCTCTGGGTGCAGGTTCCAGCGGACGAGCCGTTCCACGAGCTCCTCCATGAGCCAGGTTGAGGTAACCCAGGAACCGAAGATGGTCTTCTGTTCATGGATGATGTCGGGAGAGGGGTTGAAAGCGACGATGCCGCCCTCACCGACCATGACCATCCTGCCCCATTTGCGGGTCGCGCGGATTGCGACGGCACGTGCGTCCGCATGACCGGAACAGTCCACCGCGCGTTCAACACCATATCCGCCGGTGAGTTTGCGGACCTCATTGATGTTGTCAGGGCCTGCGGCAAGAATTACGTCGCATAAACCGAGGCGCAATGCAATGTCGCGGCGTTCGTCTGATATGTCGATTCCAATGATTTTCTCAGCTCCCAGTTTGCGGCATAACGCTCCAGCTGCAAGTCCAACTGGCCCGAGACCGGTGATCAGCACTGCGTGGTTGCCGTCAATTCCTACCTTCTGCAGCGCTTCGTAGACCGTGCCAAAGCCGCAGGCAACCTGTGCGCCATCCAAATAGGTGAGAGAGTCAGGAAGATGG
>DASRLI010000435.1:0-17980 GCA_035648535.1 Occallatibacter sp.
CTCCCCGAAGTCCGCAAAAATTTCCGCGACGCCTTCAAAGACGCCCCAAAGAAGAGGGTGGAATTCGAAATTCACGGCGAGCCCGCCAGCATGGAAAGCGGCGCGGTCGTCATCGCGGCCATCACCAGCTGCACCAACACATCGAACCCCTCGGTCATGGTGGCCGCCGGCATCCTCGCCAAAAAAGCCGTCGAAAAAGGCCTCACCGTTCCGCCGTGGGTCAAGACCTCGCTGGCCCCAGGCTCGCGCGTGGTTACCGACTACTACACCAAGGCCGGCCTGCTTCCCTATCTTGAAAAGCTGCGCTTCAACGTCGTCGGCTACGGCTGCACCACTTGCATCGGCAACTCCGGCCCTCTGCCCTCCGACGTGTCAAAAAGTATCGACGAGCACGGCCTCGTCGCCGTCAGCGTGCTCAGCGGCAATCGAAACTTCGAGGGCCGCGTCAACGTGGATGTGCGCGCCAACTACCTCATGAGCCCGCCGCTGGTGGTCGCCTACGCCCTCGCTGGAAAAATCGGACACAACTTCGATACCGATCCGCTCGGTACGGACCAGGCTGGCAAGCCGGTCTACCTCAAGGACATCTGGCCCACCCAGGCCGAGGTTGCAGAAGCCATTGAAAAAGGCCTCAGCAGCGAGAGCTTCCGCAAGGAATACGCCACCGTCTCGGACGGCGATGCAAGCTGGCAGGGACTCAGCTTCCCCACGGGCGACGTCTACCAGTGGGAGCCCGACTCGACCTACATCCGCCAGGCACCCTACTTCGACGGAATCACAAGCAAGCCCGCGCCTGTCACTGACATCATCGGCGCGCGCGTCCTTGCCGTTCTTGGCGATTCCGTGACCACCGACCACATCTCCCCGGCCGGCAACATCAAAGCCAACGGCCCGGCTGGAAAATATCTCGCCGATCATGGTGTCAAGCCTGCGGACTTCAACAGCTACGGCTCGCGCCGCGGCAATCACGAAGTCATGGTCCGCGGCACCTTCGCCAATGTGCGCCTGCGTAACAAGCTCGCGCCCGGCACCGAGGGCGGCGTCACGCGCCTGCTGCCCGAGGGCGAAGGAATGTCCATCTTCGACGCCAGCGTGAAGTACGCCGAGCGCGGTGTGCCTCTCGTGATCCTGGCCGGCAAGGAATACGGCTCCGGCTCCTCGCGCGACTGGGCAGCCAAGGGACCAAAGCTGCTCGGCGTCCGTGCCGTAATCGCCGAAAGCTTCGAGCGAATTCACCGCTCGAACCTCGTAGGCATGGGCATTCTGCCTCTGCAATTTGAAGCCAGCCAGAATGTAGAATCGCTCGGTCTCACCGGCGAAGAAGTCTACGACTTCCCCGGTCTCACAACGTTGCTCGGGAGCAAATTCGCCAACACCCGCACCATTGCGGTGAAGGCCACCAGCAGCGACGGAAAGGTAAAGAACTTCAACGCCGTCGTCCGCATCGACACCCCGCAGGAGATCGGCTACTTCGAGCATGGCGGCATCCTGCAATACGTGCTGCGCCAGCTGGCAGCAAAGTAGCCTCAACTGCTCCGGTGCCCCAGGCCTCGCTTTTAACACCTGGGATATAAGCCCCGTGCCCCATCCTTGCGACTTCTTTCGGTCGCAAGGGTGGGAAACCACAGCCCTACATTTGAAACAGTTTTGAAAGGGCGCGTCTTTAGTCGCGCCACAAACGCCGCAATTTTAAAATGAACGTTAGCCCCGCCAAGCCGGTCCTTCGGCCCGCTGACTCATTCTTGTATTGACAGCCCTTCCTCGATCGTTTCAAATCCCCTTAATCAGCAGAGTTTTGAACCACGATTCCCCGCGCCCGAGTGCGTAAATAACCAATTCCCCTTGGAGGAAAGATGAGTCAACGGAGAGTTACCGGCGCCGCCATCGGCGCCATGGGCCTGGTCTGTGCGCTCCTCTGCGCGCACCCTGTTCGCATCCATGCCGCGGCGCCAGAACCCGCAGGCACAACGCGCACCTACTACGTGGCCGCCGATGAAGTCCAGTGGGACTACGCCCCCTCCGGACGCGATGAAGCCATGGGCATGGAATTCGATCCGATCGCCAAAGGCTTCACCGAATCCGGTCCTCACCAGATTGGCCGCGTTAACAAGAAGGCGATGTATCGCGAATACACCGACGCCACGTTTTCGACGCTCAAGAAGCGCAGCCCCGGGGACGCGTACCTCGGAATCATGGGTCCCATCCTCCGTGGAGCCGTGGGCGACACAATCAAAGTTGTCTTCAGGAACAATGCAACGCACCCCTACAGCATGCATCCGCACGGCGTCTTATATGCGAAAGATTCAGAGGGCGCCGACTACAACGACAACACCGGCGCTGCGGATAAGGCGGATGGCTGTGTTGCACCCGGCGCCTCCCATACCTACACCTGGCAGATCCCCGAGCGCGCCGGCCCCGGACCAAACGATCCAAGCTCGATCTTCTGGCTCTACCATTCGCATTGCGATGAACTGCGCGATGTAGCTTCCGGTCTGTTCGGCGGGTTCATCGTCACGCGGCAGGGCATGGCGTTACCCGACGGCCGGCCCAAAGATGTAGACCACGAATTTGTGAACATGTATATCGCCATCAACGAAAACCAAAGCTGGTACCTGGATGACAACATCCGCGACCACACCACCGACCCCAAGGGCGTCAAGCGTGAAGAATTCGGCCTGGCCACGGCAACCGGAATCGCTGGGACCGTCGCCACCACGGGCTTTGCAGCAACCAATGTCAAGTGGTCAATCAACGGATACATCTATGGCAACATGCCCTTGATGACCATGAAGAAAGGCGATCGCGTTCGCTGGTACGTGGCAACGTTGGGCGACTTCAACAACGCGCACACTCCTCATTGGCACGGAAATACCGTGCTTGTTGCGGGCCAGCGAACCGATGTCCTGGCCATAACATCCGCGCAGATGATGACCGCTGACATGGTGCCCGACGCGCCCGGTATCTGGCTCTATCACTGCCACATCAGCGACCACATGCTCGCCGGAATGGTGGCCCGCTACGAAGTGAAGGACCGCTAGAGCGCCTCTCCTCCGACGTAACAAGAGAAACTCGCCCATCAAATCGCGCGCAGCAAAGAGAAACGCCACTCCCCATCAGAAGTGGCGTTTCTCTTTGCTGCGACTACGGATTCGAAATCTTCGGCGGATTCGGCGAAGGGTATCTCTGGAATGGCTCTGCCTTGGGCTTCCGTGCTGAGCCTCGTTTGGATTTGGCCGGCTGTCCCGTCTCCTCGTCGCGAGTCGCCTGGAATCGCGAGCCCGGCACGTTGTTATCCCCCATCACGTGCAGGCGCAGGAAATTCGTCGAGCCGGATTTCGTCCGCGTCCCAGCCACGATCGCAATCACCTCGCGCGGCCGCACGTAGCCACTTTGCTCCAGCAGGCTCTCCGCCGTATCCACCATCGCCTCAGTGCTGTTCACCTTGGGGCATTTGATCGGCGTAGTGCCCCACAGCAGATTGAGGCGATTGATCGTGATATCCACTGGGCTCAGCGCGAAGATCGGCGCCGACGGATGATATTTCGAAAGCTGCCGCGCTGTTTGTCCCGACTCGGTAAACAGCGCTACACCGCGCAAATCCAAATCGTCTGCGGCGTGCGCCGTAGCCTCGCAGATGGTTTCCGCAATCGAAAGATGCGCCTGCCGCAAGCGCGGCTCAAAGAGGTTTTGCTCCTTGATGTCGCGCTCGGCCTCTGACACAATGCGCGCCATCATCGAGACAGCCTCCACCGGATACTTGCCAACCGCCGATTCGCCCGAGAGCATCACCGCATCGGTGCCGTCGTAAACAGCGTTGGCCACGTCAGAAACCTCAGCGCGCGTAGGTCGCGGATTCTCAATCATCGACTCCAGCATCTGCGTCGCCGTGATCACCGGCTTCTTGTGTTCTGCGGCGCGGCGAATAATATGCTTCTGAATCGCGGGCACCATCTCCGGCGGTACTTCAACGCCCAGGTCGCCGCGAGCCACCATGATGCCGTCGGAGGCCTGCAGAATCGCGTCGAGATGCTCAATCGCCTGGGGTTTTTCGAGCTTGGCGATAATCCACGTTTCAAATCCCAGGGCCGCAACTCGATTGCGCACCAGCCGCACATCCTCTGCTGTGCGGACAAACGAAACGGCGATCGCATCCACGCCGTTCTTCAGCGCGAATTCAAGATCTTCCGTGTCCTTCTCCGTGAGCGAAGGAACCCGCACCAAAATACCCGGCAGGTTGATGCCCTTGTTTTCACCCAGCATGCCGCCGTTGACGATATCGCACGAAACATCGTCTCCAAGCACCTCATGGACCCGCAGTTCAATCAGCCCGTCAGAGAGCAGAATCCGCGAACCCTGTTCGACATTCTCTGCCAGCGTCTTGAACGTAGTGCCCACCAGCGATGCTGTTCCCGGAACGTCGCGAGGCGTGATCGTAAGGCGCCCGCCGGCCTTGAGCAGCACAGGCTGGTGATCCTTCAGCGTCGCGGTGCGGATCTTCGGTCCCTGCAAGTCCCCCAGAATACACAGCGGCTTGTGCTCGTCGCGGCTTACCTTGCGGATCAACTTGATCACCGCCAACTTCCTCTCGTGCGAGCCGTGAGAGAAATTCAGACGAACCACATCGACGCCCGCGCGAACCAGGTCGCGGATAACGGACTCGGTGTTCGAGGCCGGACCGAGAGTGGCAACAATCTTCGCGCGGCGCTGAGACGGGGACTCCGTCTGGCTGAAATCAGCAAAAGACATGGGTATTGCTCCGTTAAAAGGCTTCAATTTGGTCAAAAAGGGCTTTAGCCGGACAGACAGAGACTGCGGGGAACGACTGTCCCTATTGTACATGGAGGCTTTGAGCCAGCCCTCGTTCGCCTTGCCGCGCGCGTGCGTGCGTTAGTTGGCAGGCACCTGTTGAAAAGCTGCCTTAGCGGTTCACGTTTTGAAAGGGCGTGGCTTTAGCCGCGCCATAAGCCACGCAAAATTAACCGGGCTTTAGTCCCCGAGGGATTGGTTCTTTAGTTGCCTTCAATACCGGAAGAGTTCTTCAACAGGTCATGAGTGTTGTCACTGGCCCGTCGAATTCGAGTCGTTCAAGCGTTCCTCGAACATCTGGGCCGATATCTGGTCCTGCCGATCCCCATAAAGAACTCCGTTCAGTTCCGCCCCCACCAGCACGCTGAACGAAGTGATGTAAAGCCAGACCAGGGTCGCAATTCCGGCGCCAAAGGAGCCATAGAACATGGAGTAGTCGGCAACGCGGGTTACATACCAGCCGAAGGCCAGCGTCGTCGGAAACCACAGCAGCGTACCGGCCACTGCGCCCGGCGCCACCCACAACCAGTGTTCTTTCCTTTTCGTTCCAAAGTGGTAGAGGGCCATCAGCACGGTGACGCCGGTAAGTAATGCCACCGACCAGCGTGCCAGCCGCCAGGAGATCAGCACAATGAGACGCATCTCGTGTCCCGCGTTTGCAATCATCCACAATTCGATCTGATGTCCAAACACGATCACCAGTGTGGCCACCGAAAGCGGAACCAGCGCGATGGGTACCAGCAGCAGCGCCCGGAGCCGCCGTCCTCCAAAACCCCATGCCTCGTGAGGCAGTTTGTACGCCCTGCGAAAGCCCTCCATCAACGACAGCATCATGCCGAGTCCGGCAAAGATGCTCAAGCCGGTCGCCGACAGCATCAATTGTCCCGAGTAAAGCCGGCGAGTCAGCACGTACGATTGCAGCAGATCCATCGTGTCGGCTGGCAGAAACTGCTCAAAGACTGATCGAACCTCGCCCACCAGCGTAGTCCCCTCCTGCACCTGGGCCAGCAGCGTCGTCAACACCAGCAGGGCCGGAAACAGCATCAGCATCCCCGAATAAGCCGCTGCCTTGGCCGTGTTGATCACATCGTGCTCAAGGGCGAGCAAAATTGCCTTTCGGAATTTGCCTGGAATTCGAGTCATGGGCTCACAGCCAAGAGTAGAGCATTTCCCGGCCTCGCTGCGACTTGTCTTTGTGAATGCCTGTACTAGCAAGATGCCCTGCAACCCGGCCTGCTGCGAAAATCCCTGAATCTCTTCTCCAATCTGATGATTTTGACGCCCTGGAAGATTGGACGGAATGTTGGCCGGGCGCCCAGGGTCTCGCTTTTAGGACCTGGGACTGCACGAACCCAAATAAGCCTGTTTCTGGATTTATGCAAAAAGCCCCGTGGGCACATTCAAATTCCAAGTGCAACAGATTCCGCGAATAGATCCATAAAGATAGCCGTAGCCGTGCAGTGGGAAAGTGGGAAACGTTCTTTGTTCTCCATCTTTTCCATGGCTTGTCTCCTGGCATCTCGTGGCTGGTCTTGATGATGCGTTGTTGCACTTGGAGCTTGAATCCCCCGTGCCCCATCCTTGCGATTTCCTTTCGTCGCAAGGGTGGGATACCACAGACCTGCATATGAGATGTTCTGAAGGCGCACGACTTCAGTCGTGCCACAAACACCGCAGTTTGAAGGTGGGCTTTACTCCTGCTGGATTCCTTTCGCCCAAGAGGCTTTGTACCGCACCCAGTTCAGCGCCGTGAGATCGGGAGGCCCGACATGTTTGCTCGAATGGTTACACCCGCGTACACCTCTAGCTCCGCGGGACTGCTCCGCACCCAAACCCACACCCCAAGTTTCTTGCCAAATATGCACTGCCCCCCGATTTTGATGTCCTTTTGATGGGTCAAGCAGCGAGAATGTTTGCTTGCACCAATCAGGCCTACGATCGCAGGCAAGAGCCGGGACTGGGGGAAGTCGAAGCGAATGATCCAGGAACAGGAAAGAATGCCCGGCGGAGGCCTGCCGATCCGTTATCTCCTTGTGCTCTGGGTCTTGGTCCTCAGCACCATCGCCTTCCTTGACCGCACCAACATCTCCATCGCCGGCGTCCAGATCGGCAAAGAGTTCAGGATCGACAACTCGCATCTGGGATGGATATTCAGCGCCTTTCTCATCGGCTATGCAGCCTTCCAAATCCCCGGCGGAGTGCTGGTGCGGCGTTTTGGCCCGCGTCGCGTGCTCACATTCTTCGTTTTCTTCTGGGGAGTTTTTACCGTCCTCACCACGCTTGTGCCTCCTGATATGCGTGGTGCCGTGTGGGTCCTGTTCCTGGTACGCGTTGTGTTGGGAGCCAGCAGCGCTGTCATGTATCCCTCTGCCAATCAGTTTGTGGAGCGTTGGTTTCCCATCCATGAGCGCGGCAAGGCCAACGGCATCGTCTTCGGCGGCGTGGGCTTGGGATCGGGGCTTGCTCCTCCGTTGCTGACGTCCCTCATTCTTCTCTACGGGTGGCACTCTGCATTCTGGTTCTGCGCCTTTGTCGGTACGCTGGCGGCCGCAGTCTGGTATGTCGTGGCCCGCGACGCGCCAGAGGACCATCCCTGGGTCAGCAGCGAGGAACTCGCAATGATCGCCTCCGGCCGCGGGGACACGGCAACTGGCACTGCGGAAGCGATCAGGGGCGAGAAGAAAAAGGCCGCCGTACCGTGGATGAATATCTTCACAAGCAAAGAGGTGCTGGCCATGATGGGCAGCTACTTCTCCTATGGCTATATCTCCTGGATCTTCTTCAGCTGGTTCTACATCTATCTTGCGCAAGTGCGCGGCCTGAGCCTGAAAGCAAGCGCGGTCTACTCGATCTTTCCGTTTATCGCAATGACGGTGGGCTCGCTCTCCGGCGGAGTGGCAAGTGACTGGCTAGCAAAGGTCGTCGGCGCGCGTGTTGGGCGCTGCATCCTCCCTGCATGTGCCTTGGCCATGACCGGGATTTTACTGCTCGTAGGATCGAGGGCGCACGACGCAGTTACGGCAACTGCTGTGCTGGCCTGCGGAGCCGGTTCTCTCTACGTGTCGCAAAGCTGCTTCTGGTCCGTTTCCGCGGATTTTGCCGGCGAGTTCGCTGGGGTAGTCTCCAGCACTGTGAATATGAGCTGCCAGATTGGAGCCGCGGTCACTGCGTCGCTTACGCCTCTGATCGCCGCCCACTTCGGATGGGAGGCATCGTTTCTAGCCGCGACCATGCTGGCAATGCTGGGCGCATTCGCGTGGCTCTTCGTTGATCCTCACGCCCGCCTGGCAAAGTAAGGTCCACGCCCAACCGTACAATAAGTGCATGCCACGTTCCTCTTCTGTCGTTCTTGCAACAACCGTGCTGGCCGTTCTCCTTTCTTCGTGTCTATCAGCCCAGGATTCCCTACCCAAGGCCTCGCCCGCAGATCAGGCCCTGGCGCAATCGATCCTGAAGGAACTCCTCGAGATCAACACAACCGACACGCCTCTTGGCAACGTGACCACGGCGACCGCGGCAATGCGGAAGCGGTTTCTCGCCGCCGGCTTCGCGCAGCAGGACCTGCAATTGCTGGGCGCCGACCCGCGCAAACAGAACCTCGTTGTGCGAATTCGCGCAGCCGGCAAGCCCACAGAAAAGCCAATTCTGTTTCTCGGCCACGTAGATGTGGTGGAAGCTCTGCGATCGGACTGGACCACCGACCCCTTCAAACTCGTAATGAAAGGCGGATTCTACTACGCGCGCGGAACGCAGGACATGAAGGATGGCGACGCTGCGATCGTGGCGACCTTTCTGCGCCTGCATCGCGATGGATACAAGCCGAAGCGCGACCTGATTCTCGCGCTTACAGCCGATGAAGAAGGCGGTAAGTTCAACGGCGCCCAATGGCTGGTACTCCAGCATCGCGACCTTGTCGACGCAGCTTTTGTCATCAACCTCGACGCGGGCGGCGTGCAACTAGTCCATGGACGCGCGGTTGTGGCAGCTGTAGAGGCCACCGAAAAAGTCTATTCGGACTTCCAGGTCACAGCAGTGAACCGCGGTGGTCACAGTTCACTGCCCCGCCCGGACAACGCAATTTACGAACTGACCACTGCGCTGAACAAATTGGCCGCCTACGCGTTTCCATTCGAGATGAACGAAGTGACTCGCTCCTACTTCAGCAAGCTCGCAGATCAGGAGAAGGGCCAGAATGCGGCAGACATGCGGGCGATCCTCGCCACGCCGCCTGACCCGGCAGCAGAGGCGCGCCTCAGCGCCGAGCCCAGCTTCAACTCCAACTTCAGAACCACCTGTGTGGCAACCCGTCTCAACGCCGGCGTCGCCAACAACGCATTGCCGCAGACGGCGCAGGCAAACGTGAATTGCAGAATCTTTCCCGGACACTCACCGGAAGAGACCCGGCAGCAGTTGATTTCGCTCTTCGGTGACGACAAGCTGACGGTGAAGTATATTTCAGACTCCGGCGCAGTCGCCGATGTTGCTCCGGACCGCAAGCCAATCGTGCCCCCGGCGCCCATTCCGGAAGTCTTTGAACCGCTCACCCGGCTGACGAACGCCATCTGGCCAGGAATCCCGGTGACCGCAATCATGGAGAACGGCGCCTCCGATTCAATCTACTTTGCGCAAGCCGGGATTCCCTCCTACGGCTTCTCCGCAATCGCACTCGAGCGGGACGACGACCGCGCCCACGGCCGCGATGAGAGGCTGCCAATCGATTCGTACATGAAGTCGCTCGACTTCTTCTACGCCTTCGCCAAAGCACTAGGCAGAGAGTGAGAGAAAGAGGCATCACAGATTAGCGTAGGAAGCAGATCAGCAATCTCCGCCCCCGTGCCCCATCCTTGCTGTCATCCTGAGCGCAGCGCAGCGGAGTCGAAGGACCTGCTACTTGAATAACTGGCGCAAGGGTGGGACAGCACAACACTTCACTGAGGAGCCCTTCAATAGACCGTTCCCCAACAACCCTTTGCTCAAAAACGACACCTTTTCAGCCGCCATTTCGTCGAACCGAGTAGCAGGAAGGTCAACCCCTCAAGAAAGTGCAACCACCTGAACAAACATTTGCCCTCATTTCGTAACCACCTAAGCGAACATTTAACGTTAATGGCACACCATCCAGGTGAACACTTGGTGCTTTCGATAGAACCACTTGAGCGACTATCCGCACTCCGCCCATCACCGATCAACCAAATCGACAGACTCGCAATTGAGTTTGACCCTCCTCGGGCAAGGGAAATAGTTTGGAAGAGTGCGCGGCACCAGATTGTCGCCGCCCTCGAACGTTCAGAACAAGGAGACCGGATGCAAAGCAGAGCTTTTGCCTGGATTTGGAAGAGTTTCTTGGTGACCATGCTCGCCGCAATGTCCCTTGCCGTAGCGCAGGGGCAGGACCTGAAAAGCTTCGAGCAGAGGATCACGACCAAAGTGCTGCCCAACGGCCTCACGCTGATCGTCTGCGAACGTCCTGAGGCCCCTGTCTTCAGCTACTCCACGTTCATCGACGCTGGCGACGTCGACGATCCCAGCGGCCAGAGCGGCCTTGCGCACATGTTCGAGCACCTGGCGTTCAAAGGCACCAGCCAGATTGGAACCACTAACTATGCCGCGGAAAAGGTAGCTCTGGAAAAGGTGGAGGTCGCGAACGAAGCCTACCAGGCCGAGTACCTCAAGCCCGTAGGCCGCGACGAGAAAAAGATTGAGGCGCTGCACAAGGCCTTCGTTGACGCGCAGAACGAGGCACACAAATACGTAATCCCCAACCAGTTCACTGATGTGGCCGAGCGCAACGGGGCCCACGGTCTGAATGCTGGCACAGGCCTCGACGACACACAATACTTCTGGTCCATGCCCGAGAACCGGCTTGAGTTGTGGGCATGGCTTGAGAGCGGCCGCCTTTCCGACACAGTTCCGCGCGAGTTTTACAAAGAACGCGACGTAGTAATGGAAGAGCGCCGCATGCGCACCGACTCCAACCCAATCGGCCGTCTCGTCGAACAGTTTCTCGCCACGGCCTATGTGGCCCACCCCTACGGGCGGAGCGGCGTTGGCTGGCCGAGCGAAGTGGGCCAGATTACTGCGACCCAAGCAATGGACTTCCACAAAAAGTACTACGTGGGTGGCGACATCGTCGTAGCAGTCGTCGGCGATGTCAAAGCAACTGAAGCAATGCCGATCCTGGAGCGCTACTTCAGCAAGGTTCCCGGCGGACCCAAGCCGGAAGAGATGACAACCGCGGAGCCGAAGCAATTTGCTGAGAAGTCGGTAACCATTCGCGAACAGACGCAGCCGTTCTACATCGAGGGCTACCACCGGCCCAGCTATCACGATCCTGACGATGCGGTGTACGACGCCATTCAGGACATCATGTCCAACGGGCGCGTCTCGCGCATGTATCGCAGCCTCGTCGAGCAGCAGCAAATCGCAGCCGAGGCGGAAGGGTTCAGTCCGTTTCCGGGCGACAAATATCCCAGCCTGTTCGCGTTCTATGCTGTTCCGCTCCCAGGGCACACGCCGGCCCAAATCCGTGACGCAATCCACAAGGAAATTGATAAACTCAAAAGCTCAGACGTGACAGACGCAGAACTCCAGATGTACAAGACCCGTGCACGTGCCGACCTGCTGCGCGGCCTCGCCGACAACCAGGGCTTGGCTAATGCTCTATCGGAATACCAGACGCGATATGGAGACTGGCGAGAACTCTTCCTGCAACTGGACAAGGTGGACAAGGTGACGAAGGCAGACATTCGCCGCGTGGCGAACCAGGTATTTGTAACTTCGAACCGTACCAGCGCGGAGATTGATACTGAAGCACCTGCGGCGAACGCAAAGAATGCTGGAGGCGCGGAATGAAGCGGCTGACGATGAGACGTGCTTCCGGAATTCTGATAATGGGTACGATCCTTGCGGCAGTGGTTGGGCCGGCAATTCTGCGCGCGCAGCAGAGCGCCCCTTGGGAAAAGATTCCCGTTCCCAAACTGCATGAGTTCAAGCCGCAGCAGCCGAAGCGCATCGAGCTCAAGAACGGAATCGTCGTGTTCCTGCAGGAAGATCACGAGCTTCCGTTTGTATCGGGATCGGTAATGATTCCCGGAGGAGAGCGCGAAGTCGACCCCGCCAAGGCGGGCTTGGTGAGCCTGTATGGGCAGGCGTGGCGAACCAGTGGCACGGCGAAGATGAACGGCGACGCCATGGATGATTTTCTTGAAGCAAAGGCCGCGCATATCGAGACCACAGGAGATGTAGATTCCACTGCGATCGCATGGGATTCGCTGAAGGGAGACTCGGATCAGGTCTTTGACCTTGCGATGGACCTTCTCTTCCATCCCAGTTTCAGTGCGGAAAAGCTGGAGCTGGCGCAACAGCAGGAAGCCACAGGAATCGTGCGCCGCAACGACGACGAAGGCGGAATTGCGACCCGCGAAGCTGCAAAACTGGTGTACGGCGCCAACAGCCCATATACCCGGCAGCCTGAGCTGGCAACCATCGGCGCGGTATCGATTGCTGACTTGCAGGCCTGGCACGACCGCTCGTTGAAGAGCAAGTTGATCGTCGGCATAAGCGGGGACTTTGACTCCGCAGCGATGGAGGCCAAGGTCCGAGCGGCTTTCGAAGCGCTCCCGGCGGTTGAAGCGTCTCCTGCAAGGCACGACGAGTTTGCCGGACCCACGCCGGGCGTTTACTTCATCGACAAACAAGACGTGAACCAGTCGAACGTGGAGATTGTCGGCCTCGGAACGGACCGTCGGAATCCCGATGTGCCGGCCTTGGCGGTGATGAACGAAATTCTCGGCGGCGGCTTTGCGAGCCGGCTCTTTCAGAAAGTGCGAACCGAGTTGGGACTGGCCTACGCAGTGGGTGGCGGATTCGGAATGGAGTACGACCATCCGGCGACCTTCCGCGCGGAGGTGCTGACAAAGAGCCCGTCGACCGTCGATGCAACCAAGGCTGCGCTGGCCGAGATTGCTGGACTCAACACCAGGCCTTTCACCGAGGTGGAGTTGAAACGAGCCAAGGACAACATCCTCAACTCGTTTTTGTTCCGTTACGATACCAAAGTTAAAGTGCTCGACGAACGGGAACGCCTGGAGTTCTATGGCTATCCGGCTGACTATCTGGAAACCTACAAAGCAGGTCTTGAAAAGGTGACGCTGGCAGACCTGACCGCAGCGGCAAAGAAATACATTCACCCGGACAAGCTCGCTGTGCTGGTGGTTGGCAACGGGCCGGAGATCAAGCCGGGACTGGATGAGCTGAAGTTGGGAACAATCCAGCCGATCGACATTACCATTCCGCAGCCGGGACAGCCGGCAGGCGCGGCAGGCGGAGCCGAGAAGTAATCGCGGCAACAATTCTGAACTAAAGCAGCACCCTAAAGAAAAACACCGGGAGAGTGCATAGCGTGAAGACGATTGCGGAGTTGGTGGCGGAGGATACGAAGCTGCGGGACCAGGCAGCAGCCCGGCTGATGGCAGCCGGAGTGACAATCTACAAGCCGGAGACGTGCGTTATCGATGCCGGCGTCGTGGTTGCGCCCGATACGGTGATTGAGCCGTTTGTACAGTTGCTGGGCAAAACGCGGATCGGCGCAAAGTGCCTCATCCGGTCCTATACGGTGATTGAAAACTGCACCCTCGGTAACAACGTACTCGTCAGGCAAAGTTGCGTCCTGACCGAGAGCACCGTAGGAGACGGAGCAAAGATCGGACCGTTTGCGCACCTGAGACCGGAAAGCGAAATCTGCGAAGATGCGCACGTCGGCAACTTTGTTGAGACCAAAAAGTCGAAGCTGGGCAAGGGAGCCAAGGCCAGCCACCTCACCTACCTGGGCGATACAGAGGTAGGCGAGGGTTCGAACATCGGGGCCGGGGTAATTACTTGCAACTACGACGGCGTGAACAAGCACCGCACGAAGATTGGAAAGCGGGCATTCGTGGGCAGCGATTCCACCCTCGTGGCTCCGGTCAGCGTGGGAGAGGGAGCGTTTATCGGCGCGGGCTCGTGCATCACCAAGGATGTGCCGGCCGGCGCTCTGGCGGTAGCTCGAAGTCACCAGGTGACCAAGGAAGGCTGGGCCGAAACCAGACGGGCTCATCAAGCGAAGAAGCAGTAATGTAGCAGGCCTTTTCGCAAACCACGCGCCATTGAAGCGTTCCAGTATCTCCATAAATATGTTTAAATCAATACTTTAACCAGATCTTTCCCGCGCAAACTGCTCAACGTCGCACCGCGGCGAGAGAGCCAGGGAGACATTTTCTTCCGGCCCGCAAAAGCGTGAAGACGGATTGGTGCATCCAACCTATGGGAAAATCCTCAGACCTTCCGGTCTATTGCCCGTCTAGAACCTAGCGGTGGCTCGGGGACTTTGAGGGTCGCGGTTGTAGTGTGACGGTGCCGCATGAGTGCTAAGGCCTGCTACTTTCGAGTTGTTACTTTGCGGATGCTACAGGGTCGTATGACCCTTTTTTGTGATGGTCAGCCGGATTAAACACTTGTTTACTAAGACAAGGACCATGCAATCGTGGGGTGAGCTCTTAGGCCCGTTCGGCACGGCGGAGGCCGTTGCGCGAAACACAGGAGTTCCGGAGGAACTTGTTTGGAAGTGAACCTGGCAGGACCGGGAACACCTAACCCCGCGGAAGAGATACCCGCGGAAGCAGAAGCGCGCGTAATCGCTAACGTCAGAAAGCCGGCACGCGTTCTGGTCGTTGACGATGAGGCGCACGTCCGGTCCATGGTTGGTTCCACACTCGAACGTAAGGGATATGAGGTGCAATTGGCCTCGAGCGGCCGGGAAGCCCTGGCAGCTCTCGAATTGAACTCCTACGACCTGGTCTTGACCGACATCGTAATGCAGGATCTGAACGGGATTGCGCTCCTGGAGCGGATTCATGCGCAGCAGCCAAACCTTCCGGTAGTGATGGTGACCGCAATCCACGATATCAGCGTGGCCATTGACTCGATGCGCCGCGGAGCCTATGACTATCTGCTGAAGCCGTTCGAGCGCGACCACCTGATGGGCACGGTGGAACGTGCGTTGAAACACCGGCAGGTCCTGGAAGAAAGCCACAACTACCAGCAGAGCCTTGAGCAGATGGTGCGGGCCAGAACAGAAATGCTTCGCCATGCGATGGAAGACCTCGAACACTCCTACGACGTAACGCTCGAGGCGCTCGGCGACGCGCTGGACCTCAAAGACTCAGAGACTGAAGGGCACTCCAGGCGTGTAACCGCCTACACCATTGCGCTTGCCCGAGCCATGTCATTAGTGCCGTCGGAGCTTAAGGTGATCGCCCGCGGCGCGTTTCTGCACGACATCGGGAAGATGGCCATCCCCGACGAAATTCTGCGCAAGCCGGGGAAGCTGACGCCGGAAGAGCAGGATGTGATGCGCGAACACTGTACGCGGGGCTACCACATGCTGCGCAAGATTCCCTTTCTGTCCGGGGCAGCAGAGATTGTCTTTTGCCACCAGGAACATTACGACGGCAGCGGTTATCCGAGCGGCCTGCACGGACGGGAAATCCCCATCGGCGCCCGCATATTCGCCGTGGCCGACACGCTCGATGCCATTACGAGCGACCGGCCGTACCGGCAGGCGCGCAGCTTCGACGCGGCGCGCGAGGAGGTTCTCCGTTGCTCGGGAACGCAATTCGACCCAGCCGTTGTAGAGGCTTTTCTGAAGATCCCGAACGAGCTTTGGCAGGAACTCCGCTCGGAGATTAACAGCCAGAACAGGCGCTTCTCCACCTTTGAACTGCCCACTCCACCCAGCCCGCAAGAGTTGCGCGACTGATTTTCAAGAACACGATTCCCCAACCCTCAATCTGGAGCAAAAACCATGGCCGCTTTGTCTGTTGAAGACGCCAATTCCAGTCTGCGCGCCTTGCCCGAATGGAAGATTGTCTCTGGCGAGCTGGTCAGAACCTTTCAATTCAAAGACTTTCTGGCCTCCCTCGCCTTTGTAAACGGTGTCGGAAAGCTGGCAGAACAAGCCGGCCACCATCCCGATATCGACATCCGCTACAACAAGGTACGCCTGGGCCTGACAACCCACGATGCCGGCGGACTGACTGCGAAGGACTTCGATCTGGCTGCTCAGACAGACAAGCTGGTCTGACAAGCTGGTCTAAGGGGTCAGCCGGACCGGGCTGACGCGTCAAGCGTCATCGTCAGGGTCTTCCGTTTGTATCCCAAATTGTGGATTTGTGGTGTTTTCTCCGGTTTGACGGAGTTTTTTGAGGGTTTTTCGGTACCACCAGGCGGCAGCGAGACCGCCAGCCAGCGCTGAGGCCGCAGCCACAACCCCCACCTTGAGCCATCCCTTGGATTCAGAATCATCAGTCTGCGCAGGCGAAGAACTATCTGATTCCGAACGACTTGCCGTGCTCATCTTTGCCTCCAGGCTCACCAGCGAACCCCCGTTACCCATTCAGAATACCCAGGCTTTAGACGCCTGAGAATCTTATTCGATTGATTTCCAGACGTAGACAAAAAAGATTTCGATTTTTGTATTTGCTTTCTTCTCAATCTATGCTAAGGTGTATTTATTCCATTGGATGAGACGGTTCACACCGCGCTCCTTCAGTAGGAAGTAGTTTGCGTCACTGGCCTCCCGGCACGAACAGCTAGACCGTTCGTGCCGTCTTTTTTTGTGCCGGAGGATTGGGTCACAACGTGGGAACACCCTGCAGCGAGTTGTGGCGGTTCCGCTTTATTCCATATCCGGATAAAATGACAGCCAGAGAGGTTCTATGAAGCACGTGATAAAGAGCCGCTGGTTATTGGGCCTTGCGGTTTTCGCATTAACGGCTGCGAGCTATGCGCAATGGTCCAACCCGGGCGAAGATGTAGCCGCCTATCACCCCTCGGCGCCGCTGAGGGTGAGCGCGCTGCCGCCGATCATGTCAGGAGCCAAGCTTACCGGGGAAAACTTCCGTTACCCATGGCAGGTGCACGTTTACCAGCAGGTAGTCAGGGTCAGCAGCGTTGTTTACCAGCTGCCCTGCAACTGCCGCTGCGATCGCGCGCTGGGGCACACCAGCCTGCGCAGTTGCTTCGAGGGGCTGCACGGGACAGAGTGCTCGACCTGCGCCCAGGAAGGGTTCTTCGCCTACCAGCAAACAAAGCTGGGCAAGACACCTGCACAGATTCGGGCCGCGATTGGCCGTCACGAGTACGAGAAGATCGACCTCGATAAACAGTAGAGGCCATAAGCAACCCGGCAATCGCATGAACGTACTTCATTGGCACGCTTGATTCGGCTTGACGCATCGACGGGTCGAAAGCAGCCCTTCCTCCCGTAGGGAGGGACCGAAAGTAGCCCCGGATAAAGTCCGCCGCAGTGGACGCAATCCGGGGAAGGCGTCCAAAAAGCAGTAATCCGCCCCGTCGGGGCGGAGCGAACCCCATCCATGATCTCAAACGCTGTTCATGCGATTGCCCCTGCATAAGCAGCCCGGCAATCTCCAGCAAACTAGCAACAGGCGTAGAATGGAACGAGCAGCACGAGCCAGTTGGCCCGGCTCGCACTCGAAGGTTTGGGGGCGTCACGGTTTCGACGGGATCGATTGCGGCTAAGGAGACATGTCGGGGTGTGGGCACCCGTAATCGCCTGCAAAACAAAAGTTGCCAACGATAATCTGGCACTTGCAGCTTAATTAAATAAGCTGCCGTCTTCCACGGCTTCGCCTATGGGCTGTGAGCGGACGTCATACAGTAGGCTGGCGTGAGCAGCTCGGTCCGTGTTGCTTGCGCGAGATCATCGGACTAGTTCTCGGCGCATCTTGTCCGTTCTGAGTTTCGGGGGCGAATCCAAAAGGAAGCGGACAAAGCATGAACTCTCCTGGCTGACAGCGATTTCGGACGCGGGTTCGACTCCCGCCGCCTCCACCATAACTTGAAACTATTGCTTCCAATATATTTATGCCCGCCAAACGATCCGCCTGCACTTATTGCCTACGCGTCTGAGGGAGTAAATGCAAGAAAAAGAACCAATTGTGTCCTGTTGGCTTTAAGTCATCGGTTACTGCATAGGTTAGAGATGGTCCAGTTGACGTAGATGGGATTGCCCAGCAGCCAGGTCTTTCCGTCCTCGCCGACCACCTCCGCACGAAACCAATGACGGTTGCCATCACTTACCCACGACCGGGGAAAAGTCTGATCGGTGGATGAG
>DASRLI010000436.1:0-14432 GCA_035648535.1 Occallatibacter sp.
GCCTCCCCGACGAACTGCTTCATCAGCCAGCCTGGGTCCTCAAGGTGAGCCGATAGCACCGTAACCAGGTCTCTGACCGCCTGTCTCCGTACCGTCTCCCGTGCCCCATCCTTTCGCCTTTTTTCTGGCGAAAGGGTCGGATACCACGTCACTCAATCAGCCCGTTCATCAGGATCGGAGTCCGCCGCGGCCCACGGAGTCGAATGCCGGCGTTTCCAATCTCGACCTATTTCATCAACTTCTGAGACGCAGAACTAGCATTGCGTTGCGGTAGGAAAACCCAGCATTCAAAGGTCGGCGCGCCTCCCCATCACTCCTCCGCTCCCGAAACATGCAGGCCTGGGCCCCTCCATTGCATAATGAAGCCTTGAGCCAACAACATCCATCCGGGAAACGGGAGCCAGCGCCTCTTCGCCCTGCGTCCACCAGCGGCGTAGTTTTTGCCTTCTCCGTCGCCGCTGCATTGCTCTTCGCCGCAGGGCTTATGGCCGGTCTTCTGCACACACCTGCTGAGGTCGGTGTCGCGCTGCGGTGGTGCGGCTTCGGCCTGTTTGTTCCTTTTGCTTTCCGTCGCCGTTCGCTGTTGGTGTGGACATTCTTCGCCATGCTGGCCGGTGCTGAGCTTGGCGTAGACGCGCCGCACTTCGCCGCACAGGCCCATTTCCTCGGTGACATCTTCCTGCGCCTCATCCGCATGATTGTTGCGCCGTTGATCTTCGGCGGCATCGTTACCGGCATTGCCGGGCACAGCGAATTGCGCGGCGTAGGCCGAATCGCAATCAAGTCGATTGTGTTCTTTGAAGTGGCGACGTCACTCGGCCTCATCCTCGGTGCAATCGCCATCAACATCTCGCAGGCAGGCGTTGGCGTGGTCCTCCCGGTGTCAGCTCAGGTGGTAGCGCCGCTCGCGCACCAGGCCGGATGGCAGGATGTGCTGCTGAATATCTTCCCGGAAAATATCGCCCAGGCGGTCGCTCAAAACCAGATTCTGCAGGTGGCCGTCTTCGCGCTGCTCTTCGGAACAGCCCTGGCCACATTGCCAGAGCCCAGGCGTGCGCCATTGGTGAGCGTGTTGCAGTCGCTCACAGAGACAATGTTTCGCCTGACCAAGATCATCATGTACATGGCCCCGGTGGCGGCAGGCGCAGCCCTTGCATACACGGTTGGCAGCATGGGCTTGGTGACGCTGCTGCCGCTGGCCAAGCTGGCCATCACCTGCTACGCAACGCTGCTTATTTTCGTCGCCTTCGTGCTGGCTCCAATTCTGATGCTGGCTCGGATCCCTCTCTGGCGTTTTGCCGTTGCCGTTGCCGAACCGGCTGCGATCGGCTTCGCCACCACTTCGTCAGAGGCCGCGCTGCCGCTGGCAATGGAGCGCATGGAAGAATTCGGCGTGCCGCGGTGGATCGTTTCCTTCGTCATTCCCACCGGCTACAGTTTCAATCTCACCGGCTCCACGCTTTATCTCGCCATGGCGGCGCTCTTTGCCGCGCAGGCCGGCGGTCTGCACCTCACCGTGATGCAGCAGGTCGTACTGCTGGCCACGCTCGCCCTTTCCAGTAAAGGCATCGCCGGAGTGCCGCGCGCAACGCTGGTCGTGCTGCTCGGTGTCGCCGGCTCCTTTCAAATCCCCACCGCAGCTGTTCTCATGCTGCTCGGCGTGGACACGCTGATGGACATGGGCCGCACCGGCCTCAACGTCGTCGGCAACTGCATGGCCGCCGCGATTGTCGCCCGCTGGGAAGGCGAGTTGAAGACCACCGCCTCCTGAGCATTCGGCGCACACTCAGGCACCTGCCGCTTGAAACGCTAAGATAGTTGCTGGACATGTCACTGCTCGATCCCATCCCGTCTCCGGTAGAACATGCCGACTTTGCCGCTCTTGAGTGGGAGCCGCTGCTCGGGCTGGTGGCCGGTTTCGCCGCTTCCCCCGTTGGCCGGCAAGCCATCCTCGATCTGCGCCCTTCCACCGATGAAGAGTGGATCACACGCCAGCATCTGTTAACCGGCGAAGTGCGTTTGGCGCTCCAGGAGCAGGTGTCGATTCCGCTCGGCGGCCTGTTCGACCCGACGCAACTGGCCGCCAAAGCGCAGATTCCCGGCGCAGCTCTCGAGGTCGGCGAGCTGCAATCCGTGGCGCGCTTGGCCAACGATGTGGCATCGTGGCAGGCATTATTGCAGTCCCCGCCGGCGCGCCTGGTGGGCAGGCTTCCAGGGCTCTCCGCGCTCTCTTCCGCGTTGACAACCAGTCTGCGCCCACTGGCCGAGTCGATCGAGCGAACAATCCAGCCCGATGGGTCGCTGGCCGACAATGCATCGCCCGAACTCGGCCGCATACGGCGCGAGCAGGAGAGGCAGCAGCGCCTGATTGAAGAGAGCCTCCGCGCGGCCCTTCGCAAGCTGTCGAGCGACGGCGCAACGCAGGACGACCTTATTACCATTCGCGGCGAACGCTTCGTGATTCCCGTGCGCGCGGAGTTGAAGCGGCGCATCTCGGGCGTGATTCACGGCGCCAGCTCTTCGGGGCAAACGGTCTATGTGGAGCCGCTTGAAACCATCGAGCAGAACAACGAACTCGTACGGCTCATCGAAGAAGAGCAGGCTGAGATTCACCGCATCTTTGTTGCGCTCACGCGGCAGGTTGGCGGCTACGCGCACGGCCTAGTTGAAGGTGCGCGCGTCCTCGCGTTGGTCGACAGCTTGCAGGCCCGGGCCCGCTTTGCACGCGACTACGACTGTGTAGCTCCGGCGATTGCGCCGGAATTGCTGCGGTTTGAAGGGGCGCGCCATCCGCTCCTCGAAAAACGCCTTCGCGCGACAGGCGGACACATTGTTCCATTGACACTGGAACTCACCGCGGCCGAGCGCCAGATCATCATCAGCGGCCCCAACACGGGCGGCAAAACAGTCACGCTCAAGACTACGGCTCTTCTTGCCATGATGGCGCAGGCCGGTCTACCCGTTTCGGCGACAGCCGCCAGCTTTCCAGTATTCACCGCTTTCCTTGCAGATATTGGCGATGCGCAATCCATCGAAGCTGCGCTCTCCACATTCTCCGCGCACATTACAAATCTCGACCGGCTGTCGCGGCTGGCCGACGCGCATTCGCTCGTGCTGCTGGACGAGCTTGGTTCCTCGACAGACCCCGAAGAGGGTGCCGCGCTAGCGGTTGCGATTGCGAGTCACTTTCTCAACGCCGGAGCGTGGTCGCTGATTTCGACGCACCACACTTCGCTGAAGGTGTACGCGGCCAACACCGATGGCGTGTTGAACGCCGCGGCGGGCGTGGATGAAATTACGCTCGCGCCGAATTATCAGCTGCGCCTGGGAGTTCCGGGAGCGTCTGCCGGTATTCAAACTGCCGAACGCCTGGGATTGAATTCAGCCATCATCGTTGCGGCGCGGCAGCGCCTCGGTTCGCAGCAGGTAGATATCGCGCGATTCCTCGACCGGCTCCACAACGAGCTCACGCAATTGGAAGAAGAGCGCAAGGCCGCGCGCGCGCAGCAATACGCGTTGAATCAGGAACGCGCGAAGCTGGCGCGTGAGGGCGATGTAGAGCTGCGCAACCGCACGCGAGAGCTGGAGACAAAGCTGGCATCGCTCGTGAAAGACTTCGAATTTCAAATGCGTGAAACAGTGCGCGCCATCGAAGATCGGGCCGCGCAGCAGAAGCTTTCAAAAGAAGCTGAGCGACGCATCCAGCGGCTTCGTCGTGAGTTTCAGGAAAGCTTTAACCAGACAGTTGTAGCCCACCGCACCGGTGCCGATCAAGGCGATGCAAACGCGCAGCCGCACGTGCTGAAGCATGTGGCAACAGGCGACCGCGTGCTGATCAAGTCGATGGGCAAAGTCGCAGTCGTGCAGCGCGAAGTGGAGAAGGATCTCTTTGAAGTTGCGCTCGGACCAATCAAGATGCGGGTGAAGCGCGACGACCTCTCCGAGGTTTCACGTTCCGGTGAAGATTCCACAGCAGGAATGCGCGCCGATCCGTTGGCCGCCGCCCGCAGGCAGAAGAATGTGCACGTCACGGTTTCCAGTGCGAACACTGACGATATGCGCATGGAGATCAACCTCATCGGGCGCACTGTGGACGAAGCAACCGAGGAGTTGGAGAAGTATCTCGATCGCGCCTTCATGGCGGGCTTGCCGCGCGTGCGCGTGATTCATGGGCATGGAGCCGGAATCTTGCGCCGCGGGGTGCGTGAGTTCTTGAAGGGACATCCGCACGTAGCCACGAGTGAAGAAGCGCCGCAGAATGAGGGCGGCCAGGGCGCGACCCTGGTGGAGTTGCGGCAGTAGTAACATCATCAATCCAAATAAAAAGCCGGAGCTCATGCCCCGGCTTTTTCATTTGTTGTGAATCGTCTTACGCCATGGCTTCGCGGGTCATGGGCTCGAAGTGTAGCTGGTTCGACTTGCGGTCCACTTCGATCCTCACGTGGGCGCCGTGGAGTATCTCGCCATTGAGAATCTTGATGGCCAGCGGATCCTGCACCATCCGCTGCAAGGCCCTCTTCAACGGACGCGCGCCATAAGCTGCATCGGATCCGGCTGCCAGAATCAACTGGCGCGCGGGCTCAGTGAGCTCAAGCGAGATGGCACGGTCTTCCAGCAGCTTGCTTACCTCGTTAAGCCGCAGGTCGAGAATATGGCTCATCTGTGCGTTCCCCAGCGGGCGGAAGATTACAATGTCGTCCACACGGTTCAGGAACTCAGGCCGGAAGTGTTCGCGAAGCACGCGCATCACAGACTCGCGCGCCATGTCGAAATCGTGGTCAGTTTTCAGCGCATCACCAACCAGCATGCTTGCTCCGAGGTTCGAGGTCATGATGAGCACAGTGTTTTTGAAGTCCACAGTCCGTCCCTTGGCGTCGGTCAGTCGGCCGTCGTCCATCACCTGCAGCAGAATGTTGAAGACGTCCCGGTGCGCCTTTTCAATCTCGTCGAACAGGATGACCGAGTAGGGACGGCGATGCACAGCCTCAGTCAATTGGCCGCCTTCGTCGTAGCCCACGTAGCCCGGAGGTGCGCCAATGAGGCGCGCGACCGCGTGCTTCTCCATGTACTCACTCATGTCGATGCGTACCAACGCCTGCTCGTCGTCAAACAGGAACTCGGCAAGGGCGCGCGCGGTTTCAGTTTTGCCCACGCCCGTCGGCCCAAGAAAAATGAACGAGCCAATCGGACGGCGCGGATCGCTAAGGCCCGCGCGAGAACGGCGAATGGCGTTGGCGACCACAGTCAACGCAGCATCCTGGCCAACAACGCGCTCGCGAAGGCGCTGTTCCATTTCGACAAGCTTCTTAACCTCGCCCTCAAGCATCCGCGAAACTGGAATCCCCGTCCATTTGCTGACGATGCTGGCAATGTCCTCCTCGTCGACTTCTTCTTTCAGCATGCGGGCCACACCGGCGTTGCCGCTCTGCGCCGTATCCAACTGCTTGAGCTCTTTCTCAAGCTTCGGCAGTTCGTCATATTGAATCTTTGAGACGCGATCGAACTGTCCCTTGCGGGTCTGTTCTTCGGCCTCAAAGCGCAGAGCTTCGATGCGCTTTTTCAATTCGCTGATGCGGCTTATGGCCTCGCGTTCTTTCGTCCAGCGCGAGCGCAGTGCGGTAATCTGCTCTGTCAGCGCAGCCGCCTGGCGCTCCACAACCTTGCGCCGTTCCAGAGAATTAGGATCGGTTTCGCGCTTCAGGGCTTCACGTTCAATTTCGAGCGAAGTTTTTTCACGCTCCAATTGGTCAATCTCCGTGGGCACCGAGCCGATTTGAATCGCCAGCGATGCCGCGGCTTCGTCCACAAGATCGATAGCCTTGTCCGGCAGAAAGCGGTCGCTGATGTAGCGATGCGAAAGCGTAGCCGCTGCAACAATCGCCGCATCCTTGATGCGCACGTTGTGGTGCGCCTCGTAGCGCTCCTTCAACCCGCGCAGAATAGCAATCGTATCTTCCACGTTCGGCTCGCCAACATAAACAATCTGGAAACGCCGCTCCAGCGCCGCATCCTTTTCGATGTACTTGCGGTACTCATTTAATGTCGTTGCCCCAATGGCCCGCAGTTCCCCGCGCGCGAGCGCCGGCTTCAGCATGTTGCTGGCGTCAATGGCGCCTTCGGCCGCACCGGCGCCAACCAACGTGTGCAGTTCGTCGATAAACAGAACAATCTCGCCGTTCGATTCTTCGATCTCCTTGAGCACGGCCTTCAACCGGTCCTCAAACTCGCCGCGATATTTTGCGCCGGCAAGCATCGACCCCAGGTCAAGCGAAATCACGCGCTTGTCGCGCAAACTCTCCGGCACGTCGCCGGAGACGATGCGGCGCGCCAGACCCTCGACGATGGCGGTTTTGCCAACGCCAGGTTCGCCAATCAGGACGGGGTTATTCTTCGTACGGCGGCTCAGCACCTGGATCACGCGGCGAATCTCCTCGTCGCGGCCAATCACCGGGTCGAGCTTGCCGCGGCGGGCCAGCTCTGTCAGGTCCTTCGCGTATTTCTCCAGGGCCTGGAACTTGCCCTCGGGATTCTGGTCCGTAACGCGCTGCGAGCCGCGCACTGCGGTGAGCGCAGTGAGAATGGCTTCGTGCGTCGCGCCGAGTGCCACCAGTGCATCGCGTGCCGGGTCGCCCTTGAGATGAGCCGCGCCCAGCAGCAGATGTTCGGTGGAGACGTACTCGTCCTTGAAGTTGTTGGCTTCTTTGAAGGCCTGGTCCAGCGCCTTGGTGAGCGTCTGGCTCAGGCCGGGCTGCGCGGCCGCTCCTGCCACGCGAGGTAGTTTCTCCTCAATGGCGTGCAGGTCGTGTTCAAGCCGTTCGGTGGGAACGCCGATCTTTTCCAGCACCGCGGGAATCACGCCCTCGCGGTCCTCAAGCAGGGCCAGCAACAGGTGCACGGGCTGGAGTTCAGGATTGCCGAACTCGGCTGCGCGCGCCTGTGCCTGCTGAATCGCCTGCTGCGACTTGACCGTGAATTTGTCCCAACGAATAGCCATGAATCAGCTCCTAGCCGCTAGCTTCTAGCTCCTAGCTTGTTCGTTCCAGGAGTCGGATGCCAGCCACCGCTTAGAAAGATTTTGATACTGCTCTGCTTGATGCAAAAATCGAGCGCCGGAGAGCAAAGTTTCGTTTCCCTCCGGCGCATTCCGTTCCAGGCCGCCAGCCAGCCGACGAAAAACTAAAGGCTAGAAGCTAGAAGCTGCTCTTACGCAGCTACGTTGACCTTGATCTGCTTCGGCGGGGCTTCGGGCCTCTTCTGAAGCTCCAGCTTGAGCACGCCCGCATTGTACTTCGCCTGCACATGCTCCGTGTCAACAGTCGACGGAAGCGTGAAGGCACGGAAGAAGCTGCCGTAGCGACGCTCGATGCGATGGAAGTTCTCTTCCTTCTCCTCGGTTTCGAACTTGCGCTCGCCCTTCACCGTGAGCGTGTTGTTCTCGACGCTCACATCCAAGTCCTTCTCTTCGATGCCCGGAACTTCGAGCTTGAGCACGACCTTCTTGTCGTCCTCATAGATATCGACAGCCGGCACAAAGGCTGCAGTCGTCAACGGGCCCTCTGCGTCGTTCAGATCGCGGAAAAGCGTGTTGAAGCGGTTCTGCAGAGATGCGACTTCTCGGAATGGATCCCAACGAGTGATTGCCATGATACTTACCTCCAGATGGATTGGTGACGATGGGCCACGGGTTAGTCCCTGCCGTTCAATCAATCTGATGAAACCATAGCACAAATGATTCATAAAATATGAGTGATTTACGCGCATATTTATAGTACGCGCATAGGCCATCTCGAATCAATAATTTAGGAGAAGAATGCGCGGTCCAGAGGCGATTGGGCTGCGGCCGCGAGATGCACGCCGCCCGTTTGCCACTCATTTCCGCCGCTGATCGCTGAGCCCCTTAGGTCTTCCGGGCACGGCCGCTCTGTTCCCGATTTCCTGGCTTTTCTATTTCTCTATTATGTCGATCTTTGGATACTTCCGCCGCACTGCGGTAACCACTGCGGCGTGTTCGGGCTTTCCGCTGGAGCGCGCCAGGGCATCGCGAGCGTGGGCGGCGTCTTCTATCGGATAGCGCCGCGTTTTCGGAAATACAAAATTGCCCTTGGGCAACGCTTCCCGTTCTGTGTTTGTGAGTTTCGTCATTCCAATTCCTCCAGCCTTTTCAATCCCGGCGCAAGTCCCAATCCGAGCCGAATCGGATCCTGGTTCGGTCCCGGTTCAGCCCCTTGCTACTTGGTTTGATGGTCCAGACCTAAGCGCAGTTGTACTCCGAGTGAGGGCCCGCTGCCAGCGGCCTGCCAACCGGCCGGCGCGCCGCCTTTCGATTTAAGCCGAGGCCAGAGCGGAAACGATGAGGCGAGTCGTGGACTGCTGGCCTCTGGCCAGCCGAGTAAGAGTAAGCACGGTGATGTCATCGTCCTGACCGAAATCAACGGCGGCTTCAGTAGCTTCTGCCGCGTTGGGACGGGCACTGAAAAGGGCGTCGAGCCGCGCAAAGCTGAAGATCTCGCCGCTGCTGTTGCGGGCTTCGAGCAGGCCGTCGGTGTAGAGGGAGAAGTGGTTGCCTTCGTGCACATTGATCGTCGATTCCGTGTAGGCGGCATTGGAAACCACTCCCAGCGGCAGGGCGCCGGGAAGTTCAAGCTGTTGTTTATTCAGGAAGGGGGCCGGGTGTCCGGCGCTGGCCATCGTGCAGGTGCCGTCGGGCGAGAGCCGCATGGCGAGGCAAGTCGTAAATCCGCCCTGCATGCGGCCATAGAGGCGCGTGTTCAGTTCCGCCAGCAATTCCGCGGGCCCTGATGCAAACTTTGCCAGGGTGCGCGTGGCGCCCACAATCAGCGACACAGTCATTGCCGCCCTGAGCCCCTTGCCCAGCGCGTCAATTTGAAGCGTCGGTGCGGCTCTTGCAACAGGAACTTCAGATGGTGCGGCAGCCTGTAACCTCACAGTGGAGAGAGCAAACAAAACTACTCCCGCAAGAAGCGGCGTAGGGCGGGGAAGCCTTGACAATTGAAGAGTATAGTCCGCTGTTTCTGTTGGTGATAGCGAATTTTTTGGCGGGGATTATACACACGCTGGAGGCTGAATGACGGACCTCCAGACACCGGGTTCGCAAACCTGTTGGCCGTTCCGCGAGTCTTCCGGGTCTTCGTAAATCTCAGGGAAGTTCAGCCTGATTAAACTCACCAAGGCAGCGTGTTCAGGCGTTCCGAAAGCCGGATAACGCCGCGCTCTCATGTCCACAGAGCGATTTCTTGACAGAAATTCAGGTTCAACGTTCACGACCTGAGTCATAACCACACCTCCGGCCTTTCCGATTAGTAGCCTGATTCTTATTTTCCCCAGCAGGCAGGTGACCGATGGCACCCTTTCAGCAGAAGGTTATTGTGGGGCGATGATTCGCATATTGCAAGTGTCTTTCCTGTGGAAATCTTGTAGTAGTTTTCCGAGGTCCGGCATCCGAATGGGGGGCCCTCTACAATAAAAGGCGAATGGTTCAAATTCCCGGCATTCCCTCCTACATGGACTGGCACTGGATTTGGCTCACTGTGGCTGCCTTTCTGGCCGGGGTGCTGAACGCGGTGGCAGGCGGCGGTTCCTTCCTGCTCTTTCCAGCCATGCTCAGCATGAAAATGCTGCCTGTGCAGGCCAACGCCACCAACACAGTTGCAATCTGGCCGGGCCAGCTCACCTCGGTGGCCGCCTACCGCGACGACGTGAGAAAGAATCTGCGCCTGGCTTGGCCCCTCGGGCTGTCCGGCCTGCTGGGCGGTACGGTGGGAGCAATTGTCCTGCTGAATACGCCTCAGATGACCTTTCTGCATCTGGTTCCGTGGCTGCTGCTGGTGGCCGCTTTGATCTTCGCTGCCAGCGGTCCGGTGTCGCGCTGGCTCGAACGCCGAAGCCTCGCCAGACGGGCGGAAACGCTGCAAGATCAGCCGCCCGAGCTGAAGATGGTGCCGCTTTGCCTCTCCACCGTTTTCGTCTGCTTCTACGTGGGCTACTTCGGGGCAGGTGCCGGATTTCTACTCATTACCATGTTCTCCCTGTTCGGCTTTCAAGACCTGCATGAGATCAACGCCCTCAAAATGGTCGTGAACACGCTTGCCAACGGCGTCGCTTTTGTAATCTTCGTTATCGATGGTCAGGTAGTGTGGCGCTATTGCCTGCTGGCCATGGTCACCTGCGCCATCGGCGGCTACAGTTCGGCGCGCTTCGCAAAAATGGTCCCGCAAAAAATCTTGCGCGGTCTCGTGGTTTTCATCGGTCTCTCAATGGCAGCCTGGTTCTTCTGGAAGAATCCGTAAAAAGCAGAGATCAGCGATCAGGACGCAAGACAAGCCGCTCAGCTGCCGTGCCCCATCTTTTCCGGTTTTTTCTGCGGAGAGGGTGGGAGGCCGCCCATTCTGACGGTCAACTGATCCCTGACCCCTGATCCCTGACCCCTGACCCCTGATCCCTGACCCCTGTAAAATAAAGCTATGAGCCACGAAGGCATTCGTTTCGCATCGAAAGAGCAGCAGGAGCGGGAGAGCGCGGAGAATCGCCCACTGGCGCGCATCGCTGTGACGCCCGATAAGGTCCGCGTGCTGCTTACCGAGGGCAAGGGTCTTGAGATCGACTGGCGGGACGGGCACAAGAGCGCGTGGAACTTTGCGTGGCTGCGCGAGGCCTGCCCCTGCGCCACCTGTATCGACCAGCGAACGCAGGAGGGCCGCAAGCCGGGCCAACCCAAGGCAAAACCCGCGGCCGTGCTCCCAATGTATACGCCGCCGGCAAAACCGAAGAGCGCACAGGCCGTGGGCCGCTACGCCATTCAGTTCAACTGGCTCGACGGGCACTCTGGGGGGATCTATTCGTGGGAGTATCTGCGGCGGGTTTGCCAGTGCGGTGAATGCACGTTTGAGGCGGCGGAGACTAAGGGCGAACCGAACTGAGCCTTTGGCAAGGAGCCCTCGGGTATTGACTGGATTTCGCAGAACCGCAGGCGGCAGAAGCGAGATCTTCGGCCGGCGGATGAAGAGCTTTCCTCCACGCCGGCGAGTCGCTTGGCGCGGCGCGGCCCAGAGGGCTCCCTGACGCCCCGGCTCCCCGGTTTTCCGGTTTTCCGGGTTCCTGCCGCTTATCTGGTTGACTGCGTGGTAATTGACGAGTTGCGACAATCCACCCAGAACAGGCGTTGTTTCTTCCGCGGCTTGGCCGCTACACGTCCGCGCTCCTACCAGCAACGCCCGGCCCTTCCTCCACAATTTGCGCTCGCCGGACAATTCAGGCCGTCCCTCTTCGACCTCTTTGAAAACGGACCTGCCCGTTCGCCATCTATTTGCAGTCGTTTCGCAATACCGGTGCGCCGGCGATTTCAGTGTCGATGCAGGGAATCGCGCTTAGATACTCGTAGATGGCGCGGATGTCGTGGTCCGTCATGTTTTCATGAACGGGCCAGGGCATCACTTGCAGCACATCCCCGTTGAACGGAGGCAAAAGGCAATTGCCATCGGGAGTTCCCGTACAGTTTCGATGAATTTGATCGTAGTCTCTTCCTGTACGCAGGATGGTGAGGAACTCCTCAAACGTGTGGCCTCCTTCTGGCCGCCCGGTCTTGTCTGGAGTCAAGTTGCGGGAGTAAAGGTGCAGCAGCTCTCCTTTGCTGCCGAACGGACCGAAGTCCCGGCCGCCGCCCAGGTAGGTGGCTGGATTGACTTGCTGGGCCCCGGAGTATGGACCGTGGGGAGGAGACAGGAGGTAGGGATTCCCCGGGCCAATGTACTCGGTTGCCGGACCCTGGCTATGGCACCCGTTGCAATCGGATTGTGCGTTGACGATGTAGCTGCCCAATCCAACCAATCTTCGATCCTTTCTTTCGAAGTTGAGGGGAACCGGTGCGATACTCAAACCTATCTCGACCTTGCTTTCATCCTGGTCGCGTTCAGATTCC
This sequence comes from Occallatibacter sp., assembly GCA_035648535.1. Taxonomy (GTDB): domain Bacteria; phylum Acidobacteriota; class Terriglobia; order Terriglobales; family Acidobacteriaceae; genus Telmatobacter. The sequence goes on from DASRLI010000436.1 coordinate 11,936, forward strand.
GGCCCCGCGCTAACGCGAGGAGTCTTGAACGACACTAACAAAACGGTGATGGCGAAGAGAGCCGCAGAAGCTCCCAATAGTTTGAGAATTGGTCTCGACTTCATTGACAGAGATGAAACTGCAAGCAATCTCACAAGCTTGTTCATACGAATCTCCTGCAGGCCCAAGGCCTGAGTCCAGTGATTGGTTCCGACAAGGAACTGAGTTTTTGGCCCACTTGTAAAGGAAAGGGGAAGTCCTGAAAGGACTAGTGCGCCTGATAGTATCGGGCTCATCGGGCGACGATGTCAACAGGATTTTTCAGGCACTTTGCGCACCGGCGACGTGATTTCCGTATCATCGGCAACTCGTCATCTTCGTCAACACATCCGCACGTCTTCAAGTCTTCGACGGGTCGAGGCGGGATTCTGAGGTCTCCCACTCTTTCCGCAAAGGGCGCGGGGCCGAGGCCGGAACCCGAGAGCTGCGTCGCGCCTTTTTGGCGGGTTCTATCATCGAACCATTGCAGCTTTGTGGTATCGAGCGAGAAAAGCTGGAAAGGATTGCGGCATGAGAATTGGATTTATCGGAACGGGCAAGATGGGGACGCCAATGGCGCTGCGGCTGCTGGCTGCCGGCCACGAGTTAGCGGTGTGGAATCGCTCCGAGGGGCGCACTGAACCGCTGATCCGCGAAGGCGCAATCGCCGCAGGCACCCCGGCAGAGGCCGAACTGGGCGCCGACGTTGTGATTACCATGCTCTTTGACGACGCTGCGCACGAAGAAGTGCTTTTTGGAGCGCACCGGCTCATTGACGAGCTTTCACCGGGCGCGCTGCACATCTCGTGCAGCACCATCAGCGTGGCGCTCAGCGAACGGCTAACCGAGGAGCACGCACGTCGCGGCATCAGCTTCGTAGCAGCGCCGGTCTTTGGCCGGCCGGAGATTGCCGAACAGGGACGCCTATGGATCGTCGCCGCCGGAGCGGAAGAAGCCGTGGCCAAGGCACGCCCGGTGCTCGAGCCTTTGTCGCGCGGCATTTCCGTTGTTGGCACCGAGCCGCGCCAGGCGCACGCCGTAAAGTTGGGAGGCAACTTCCTCATCAGCGCCATGATCCATTCCCTCGGCGAGGCGTTTGTATACGCGGCGGGGCAGGGAATCGAACCGGAAACGTTTCTCGAAACCGTGAACAGCGCGCTCTTCCAGTCTCCGTTTTATGCGGCATACGGCAAGGTGATGCTGCATCCGCCAGAGCACCCGGGTGCCACGATGGAACTGGGCGCCAAGGATCTGCGCCTGCTGCGTGAAGCGGCCGCCAGCCGCAAGACGCGCCTCAGCCTGGCCGATGCTTTGGCCGAGGTTTTTGCCCAGGCCAGGCAGGCCGGCCTTGGCGGTGAGGATTGGGCAGTGGGCCAGTACAAGATGGCGCAGCGGCGGGGCATCGTGACCTAGGCAGGGCAGCTCTCAAATTTTTCAAGCACTTACATGTGCCGTGTTTTCCGACACAGCCCGGCAATGACTTTTGGGTAGGATAGAGGCATGGATCTGAAGGGGAAAATTGTCTTCGTCACCGGAGCCAGCGCGGGAATTGGCGCGGCAACGGCTCTTGCCTTCGCCGCCGAGGGGGCACGGCTCCTGCTCGCGGCCCGTCGCGCCGGCAAACTGGCCGAGGTGGCCTCCAAAGCACTGGAGCTTGGTGCCGCGGCGGTTCACTCCATCCACCTTGACGTGCGCGGCCGCATCGCCGTCCAGAGGACCATCGACGAGTTGCCGGAGGAGTGGGCACAGATCGACGTGCTGGTAAACAACGCCGGTCTCAGCCGCGGCCTCGACAAGCTCTATACCGGAAAGATCGAAGACTGGGAAGAAATGATCGACACCAACGTGAAGGGGCTGCTCTACGTCTCTCGCGCGGTGGTGCCGGGGATGGTCGTTCGCGGCCACGGGCACGTGGTCAATCTCGGTTCCACTGCCGGAGAAATACCCTATCCAAATGGAGCGGTCTATTGCGGTAGCAAGGCGGCGGTGCGAATAATCAACGACGGCCTGCGCGAGGATTTGCTGGGAACTCCGGTGCGTGTCACCAGCATTGATCCGGGGATGGTGGAAACGGATTTCAGCCTGGTGCGGTTTCGCGGCGATGCAGAAAAGGCCGCAAAGGTTTACAAGGGCGTAACTCCGCTGACTCCCGAAGACGTAGCCGATGCAATCGTTTGGGCTGTTAAGAGGCCGGCGCACGTAAACATTGCACGGGTCGTTTTGACCTCAGTGAATCAGGCCAATTCGCTGCTATTTCACCGCGAGTCCTAGGCCGTATCGACATATACACTTTGCAGGCTTGTTTCTAGCTGTTGAAGTGGGAATATGTCGCCTAGCTGTTATGAATTGAGTGATTTGCAATGGGAGAAGATCAAGGATTTTCTTCCTGGGCGCAAGGAGCATGTGGGCCGCACGGCAGCCGATAACCGTTTATTTGTGAACGGCGTGCTGTGGGTACTGCGCTCGGGAGCGCGATGGG
>DASRLI010000437.1:0-5053 GCA_035648535.1 Occallatibacter sp.
CTCCTGAGGCATCCTCGCATGACGGCTTTTCGACTGATCCTCGACTGACGGCCTTTTTCAACAAGCTCCTAGGAACTTGTTGAAAAACGAATATTTCTTCTTTTGATTTTAAACTTCATAGCGCTGAGATTCGTCTTTGAAGTATGCGTGGAGACGAGCGGTTTCAGGATGAGATGTTCAGCAGCGTGACATTGGAGCAGCGTGTTCCCCAGGAGCACCCTTTGCGTGAGATTCGCAAGCTGACGGACGCGGTTCTGCGGGCGTTGAGCGGGGAGTTCGACAAGCTGTACGCGGCCTCCGGGCGACCTTCGATCGCGCCCGAGTATATCTTGCGGGCGTTGTTGTTGCAGGCGTTTTACTCGGTGCGCTCGGAGCGGCAGTTGGTCGAGCAGATCGACTACAACCTGCTGTTCCGCTGGTTCGTCGGCCTGGGCATGGACGACGCGATGTGGAACCATGCGGTGTTCTCGAAGAACCGCGACCGCCTGCTCAACAGCGAGTTGGCGCAGCTGTTCTTCGCGGAAGTGAACAAGCACGGGAAGCGGTTCATGAGCGACGACCACTTTACCGTGGACGGCACGCTGATCCAGGCCTGGGCCTCGCACAAGAGCTTCCGCGCCAAGGACGGTTCGGACGACGATGGCGCGAACTTCCACGGCCAAAAGCGCTCGAACGACACGCATGAATCGACCACCGACCCGGACGCGCGGCTGTACAAGAAGAGTTATGGCAAGGAGTCGCATCTGTCCTATCTGGGCCATGCTTTGGTGGAGAACCGCAACGGCCTGATCGCGGCCGCGATAACCACCCAGGCGGACGGATACGCCGAACGCGAGGCCGCGCTGATCCTGCTTGAGCCAAGCAGAAGGGCCGCAAGCGGCGCATCACGGTGGGCGCGGACAAGGCCTACGACGCGCAGGACTTCATCGCCGCCGCGCGCAAGTTGAACGTCACCGCGCATGTCACGAAGAACGAAAAGGGACGCCGCTCGAACATGGACCGCAGGACCACGCGCCACCCCGGCTACGGCATCAGCCTGAGTTGCCGCTGGCTTGTGGAAAAGGGCTTCGGCTGGTTGAAGCAGACCGGCCCGATGCGCCAGGTGAAGCTGCGCGGCCTGCACAAAGTGGACTGGCTTTTCGTGTTCAGTTGCGCGGCGCACAACCTGTTGCGGCTGCCGAAGCTGATCGCGAAAAGACAGGCGGAAGGACTCAGGCCGCAGTGCGCCTGAAAACGGCCGGAACGCCGGAAACGGCCTTCCACAAGGTGCCAGAAGCCCCGTAAACACTCGCGCAACGCGAGATTTGAACCGATTTCACCCCACAACTACCGCCAATCCTAAGTAAGCCCCGCAAATACACTGAATTTCAACAGGTTCCTAGGGGTAACCGGTACGTCCGTGGCGAGATGGTGCTTGCACATGATCGTCGCATTTGACCCACAAGATCAGTCCGTTATGCCACTGCTTTGTATTTGACGTATTCGAGATCAATATCTTCGTTTAGATACCGGGTTTCAAAATCTGTGAGGTTAAGTTTGGTTGTTGGAGGAACTGCGTAGTGGATATGGCCTTCAAAGAAGAAAGCTCCGCTGAAGCATATAGGGCTCTCTGCAACACTCTGATAACGGTGTGTCTCCCTATAACGGCGGGCAGAGGGGCGAGTCAAGCCCAGGTAGCGCAGATGGGAACCAGTCATGTTGACGGGGCTCTCTGCCAGCGTCTTGAGACGAAGCATATAGCCTTCGTTCTGGGCAGCATGTAGCACAAGGAAACTGCCGATCTATAAACAGCCGATGGCTTTCGTCTCTTGACAACATTGCCTATCGGCGAAAAGTCCTCAACATGAAGTGCAACAGCTTTTTGCGAGGCTTTGCAAGTCATATGCAGCCAAGAAAACAGAAAAGGAACAGCATGATGCAACGCACCTCACGACCATTCTTTCAGGCAAAAAAGCATTGCAGTGAGCTTATTGCAATGTACTGCCTGGCTATCATAGTATCGCTCGTTCCGGCCTACGGTCAGGATTTCCGCGCATCCATCACGGGCCAAGTGGCGGACTCCACCGGAGCTGTGATTTCAGGCGCCTCCATCACGGCGGTCAACGTCGAGACTCGACTGGCGCACCCTACAAAGTCTGAGAAGCAAGGCGTTTATTCGCTGCTATATCTGTTGCCCGGTTCGTACACGGTCACGGTTCAGGCGAACAATTTTCAGACAATGGTCTACAACAACGTGGTCCTGAACTCGGCACAGCAGTTGGGCTTAAATGTGATCCTGAAGCCAGGCAACGTAACGCAGGAGGTTGTGGTGACAGCCGGGAATGTAGATCTCGATACGGTCACAGCGTCAACCGGGGGAGTGATAGATCAGACAAAAGTCGAAAACATGCCCTCGACCGGCTTGCAGGTCTTTGATGATGTTTCGTTTACCGAAGGAATCCGCGCCGACAGTGCCAACACATTCAGCTATACCCCTCGAAATAGTGCAAATCTTTATGCCGTATCTGGATCTCAGACGGATGAGAGCACATTCTATGTCAATGGGGCGCCGGTTAGCGATGTGAACGATGTGGGCGCTTGGTACTTCGTCCCCAATCAGGAGTCTACATCGCAAGTGCAGGCCAATGTTATGCCTTATGATGCGCAGTACGGGCGAACCGGTGGGGGGTATTCAATGTGAACATAAAAAACGGCACCAATGCCTATCATGGCTCGGTCTACGACTACTACGATAATGCGGCTTTGAACGCAAATACATGGGTTGCGGACCTACATAAGGCTTCAAAGGCCATTAATATTCACACCGTCTTCGGAGGGGAAAGCGGCGGCGCAATTCGTAAGGGTAAGACATTCTATTTTGGTTCGTACGAAGGATACCGTCAGACTGACCCGACGGTCATACAGGAGACCGTACCGCTCGCAGCCTGGCGAACTGGAGATTTCCTCGGATCGCCCTATACGATCTACGATCCTCTGTCTACCTACTGCTCAAAACAGGCTGCCGGAGGAGGTTGTACTACATATGCGAGGACCGCATTTCCTAATAACACGATTCCGCAGTCACGAATCAGCCCGATCGGACAGGCGATTCTCAACATGTACCCTGCACCGACTAACCCATCTGCCAACACGAACAATTACGTCACAAAGCGGCAGACTTCCTACAAATATGACCAGTACATCGGCCGGGTGGATCAGAACTTCTCAGCAAATTCCCGCTTGTTCGCGTTGGCCACACTTCAGAATGACGGGTTCATTGATGGAACCAACGCATTTCCCACCGCAGGTTCTTCGCTTACTAGCAATCCCATCAGGGATTACAACCTAATTCTGGGCTTCACACAGGTCTTTTCTTCATCAAAGGTGTTGGATCTCAAGGCATCCTACGGACACTACGTCTCGACGACGATGGGTGCCTCGTACCAGAATAACGTCCTGGCTAGCGCGCTGGGATTCAATATGCCGATGATTGGGACCGCGACGCGTCAGAATCTTGTTCCGAACATGACGATGACCGGCATGACGGCTCTTTTCGCTGACGCAGATGGCGGCGGTGCCGCCGCTGACGCAGATTTTTCCGGAAGCGTGACGCAGCTCATCGGCCGCCACAACCTGCATTACGGTGCTGAGTTTATGGATACTCAGTCAACACCCGTAGGCGCTCCAGGAACTCCGAATGGGTCCTTCACTTTTGGTCCTGTCTTTACCCAGGCAAACCCTCTTACCGCCAAGAGCGGCCAAGGATTTAGCGCAGCCGACATCCTTCTTGGCTATCCAACTTCAGGGAGTGTCACTTGGAGCTCAAATGTTTTCAAGGTTTTTCACTATTACGGACTATTCCTACAGGACGACTTCAAGCTTCTCCCGAAGTTAACGTTAAACCTTGGGCTTCGCTGGGATGTCAATGGGTCGGTGAATGATCGCGACAACCGAATGAACGCCGGTTTCTGTCTAACCTGCACCAACCCGTACACTAGCCAAATCAACTGCGCGGTGGCTCCAGGAATGCAGAATCCGCTGCTGGGAGGGTATCAGTTCGCCGGCGTCAACGGCATTCCCAGAGCACCCTTCCAAATTTTCTGGAACGACTGGCAGCCGCGGTTCGGATTCAGTTGGGCCGCCTTGCCAAACACCGTAATACGTGGAGGCTATGGGATATACGACACCGTTCCGTACGCGAACGTCAACCAGACGGGCTTCAGTCAGAGCACCTCGTTTATTGCTTCTCTCGACGGCAATTTGACTCCTGACAATTACTTCAATTCCGGAACACCGTATCCCACCGGAGCAATTGTGCCGACTGGAGAGGCCGGCGGTCTCGAAACTAGTGCAGGAAATGCTGTAGGCTACGCTAACTTGAACCGTCGTATTCGTATGACGCAGCATTGGTCTTTAGGCTTTCAGCGAAGGATGCCAGGATCAGTCTTACTGGATGTGGAATACATGGGCACAAATGTTCACCACATTCCGGTAGCCACCTCGCTGGGTGTTATCTCCACAGCTCAGCAGCAGGCATGCCTGGCAACCGGCGCAGTATGCAACACGAACGTCGCGAACCCCTTTTACGGTGTATTGGCAACGAATACCACGCTGGGCGCGTCCTCAACCATTCCGGAGTGGGAACTGATGCGAGCGTACCCCCTCTTTAACGGTGTCACGGAAGACGACGTTCCGTCGGGAGGCTCAAGCTTCAACTCCTTCAACGTTCGTGCGGAGCGCAGGTTGAAAAGTCTGGATTTCGTGTTCAATTATGCCTACGCAAACTGGATAACCACCAATAGTTACCTCAACAACGGTAGCTTCCACGATGCCAACCTGTGGACAGGGCTCGACCCCAGTGACCAAAGAAACTACATAGATGCCAATATTGTCTATCCGCTTCCGAGCACCCGGAGAGCCGGAGTGATTGGCGCTTTAGCGGATCATTGGCTGTTTGATTCGACGGTGATGTGGGGAACCGGATCACCCTTAGCAGCCCGTGGCAGAAGTGGCTGACGTCCAGCTGGGCGGACGCCGTCGTCTGAGGGGTAGTGTGGGCCTGGAGAGGCGAGAG
>DASRLI010000438.1:0-4417 GCA_035648535.1 Occallatibacter sp.
AAGTTCTGGAATTTGAAAGCCATTATGCACCTGCCGTTCTTTTGGAACTCAAAACAGGTAAGGCTAGCAGATCGGGGACAGGGCCGGAAAGAACACCCTACTCCAGAAACTCGCGCACGAAGGGGTCTTCGGACCTGACCAGGTCGTGGAGGGTGCCGTCAAAGATGAGGCGGCCTTCTTCGAGCATGAGGAATGTGGTGTTGTGGTTAGTTTGCCCCTCGGGGAGGGGAACCATGCGGTTCTCTTCGGTATCGAAGCGATGGGAGCAGAGAGTGAATGCGTCCTGCAGGCGGTGGGTGACCAGAACGGAAGGAGTCTGGTGTACGTCGCGCTCCTTGACGATGAGTTCGATAATTGTGGTGGAGGTAACGGGGTCAAGCCCGCCTGTGGGAGAGTCGTAGAGCAGCAACTCTGGTTGGCGGATGAAGGCGCGGGCGATGGCCACGCGGCGCTTCATGCCGCCGGATAGGCTGGAGGGAAAGAGCGAAAAGGTCTGTTCGAGGCCCACAAAGGCCAGGGCTTCCCGAACGCGGATATCGATTTCGTCGTCGGGAACGAGTTCCTGAATAAGTTGGTAGGCGACATTGTCGCGGACGGAGAGGGAATCGAAGAGCGCGCTTTCTTGAAAGACCATGCCGGTTCGAATGCGAAGAGGGAAGAGGTTCCTTTCGGGCATGGTGGCTATCTCTTCACCGAAGAGCTCGATGCTTCCCTGGTCGGGGCGGAGCAGTCCATCGCAGAGCTTGAGCAGGACGCTCTTGCCGACGCCGGCGGGGCCGAGGAGAATGCGCGTCTCTCCAGGCGCCAGGGAAAACGTGATGTCCTCCAGAACAGGCGGTCCGTCGAAGGCGATGGTGACATTGCGAAAGGCCAGCACTGGTTCTTGACCGGATGGCACCGGGTCAGGTTCGGCTGGGTCCGGCAGTCCGTAAGCAGTGGGGACCGTCATATGGCGGGGAAGAGTGCAAGCAGCAACCTGGTGAGGAGGAAGTCCACGAGGATGATGAGCACTGAAGAGTTGACTACAGCCTGAATCGTGGAGCGGCCTACGCCCTGCGTTCCCCCAGTGGTTCTCAAGCCATAGAAGCAGCCGACGGAAGCAATGATGTAGCCGGAGAAGAGCGGCTTGACCAGTCCCTGGATGATGTCGGGATAGCGGAGGGACTCCCAGGCCTTTGAGAAATACTGGGTGCCGTTCTGGTGATTCAAAAATACGGTGACGGCGCCGCCGCCGAGGATGCCAAAAGCATCGGCGACGATGGTGAGGAAGAAGAGCATGGTGATGCAGGCAAAGATGCGTGGGGTGACCAGCTTGCGCATGGGGTCGACGCCAAGAGCGCGCATGGCGTCAATCTGCTCGGTGACGACCATCGACCCGAGTTCGCTGGCCATGGAAGATGCGTTGCGGCCGGCCACCATGATTCCGGTAAGCACTGGGCCCAGTTCGCGGATCATGGTGATGCTGACGAACTGGCCGGTGACAGCGGTGGCGCCAAACTGGGAGAGCGTGGCCGCGGACTGCAGGGCGAGCACGCCGCCGGTGAAGAAGCCGGACAGCAACACGATGGCCGTGGAACCGACGCCGATAATGTCGGACTGAATGAGAAAGTCGGACAGGTAGCGGGGCTGACTGTAGAGGTTCGTGAACGCGCGCCAGGCGAACAGGGAATAGTCCTGTACGGTGAGCACGATTTGTTTGGCGGTGCGGTCAATCGTGAATGTCGCCATGAGATGTGCCGGATTGCCTGGAGACGCTATGTGCTTCTGTCTTCGACAGAATAGCGCATGGGGCGACAGGATTGCGCATGAAGCGGGCGCTGTTTCGTCTTCGTCCGGTCCTCAGCAGCGGGCTGGATTCGAAAAGAGTTCAGCGGCGGACACGAGGCTGTGGATTTGGCCGTATTAAACGCCGTAAGTGCATGAAGAGAAAGGTGGATGGATAATTTTCTCTCTCCAGTAGGCGGATGGGGGACAGGGGGCATCTAAGCAGGCATAGGAGGTGACCGATGCACCTGTTTCGGATTCGGCTGATCCTTGCCTTGATCCTTGGCGTTACGTTGATCTCGGCAGCCTCCACCTATTTTGATGTTCTTGCTCACAAGCATGTGTTGCGCGTGGAACTGGAACGCCGCACGAAATGGATGGGCACGAGCATAGAGCCTGATGTAGCTGAAGCGCTTGAGTATGGCGATCTGGAAGGAATTCCTCACCTGACCGAGGCTTTGAAGTCGAGTACAGGCGCGCTTGCGCTGGCGGTGTATGACGGGCAGGGGAGGTTGGTGGCTTGCTCGGGGCCACAGGAAGTGCTGCAGGCCTTGCCTTACGGAGTGGTAGCGAAGTCGATTCAAAAAGGAGCTGAGGTCAGCGCATTCGGGCACACGGGCGATTGGCAATGGCTCGAAGAGGCGTTGCCGCTTCACGATGGAAACAAGCTTGAGGGCGTGATTGGGATTGTGGCCGATGCCGGCTATATCCGCAGCGAAGGAATCGCAGTATGGCAGCGCAGTTTCTGGCGCATTGTCGCGCTTGTGGTTCTCATCGTGGTGGTGACGCTGGCAATGGTGAGCTGGTTCCTGCTGCGCCCCATGGCGCAAGTGGCGGAACGGCTAAGGCGATTGCGCACGGGCTCCATTGAAAAGTCGGCCAAGCCAAGCGTGGGGGGTCTGAACCTGTTCTCTCCGCTGGCCCTTGAAGTGGAGACGATGGCGGAGAGCTTGATCGAGGCACGGGCCGCGGCTGCCGCTGAGGCCCGGCTGCGAGATGCAGGAGAGCATCAATGGACCGCGGAGCGTCTGGCCGTACACATGCGTGACCGGTCCGGCTCGAGTCGCATCTTCGTGGTGTCGAATCGCGAGCCATACGTCCATGTGCATCAGGGGCGGGAGACGGTGTGCATTGTGCCTCCCAGCGGGCTTGTGACGGCGATAGAACCGGTATTGAGGGCGTGCGATGGGGTGTGGGTTGCGTGCGGAAGCGGCGATGCCGACGCCACGATGGTGGACGATTTCGACCGCCTGCGCGTGCCGCCCGACGATCCGCGCTACACGCTGCGGCGGGTGTGGCTTTCGGCTGAGGAAGAGTCGCAGTACTACGACGGTTTTGCGAATGAGGGCCTGTGGCCGCTTTGCCATATCGCGCACACGCGGCCCATCTTCCGCGCGGCAGATTGGGAATGTTATCAGCGGGTGAACGAGCGCTTCGCCACCGCTCTTCTTGAAGAGATGGAAGGCAGCGAGAATCCAGTGGTCTTTGTGCAGGACTATCACTTCGCTTTGCTGCCGCGGCTGGTTAAGGTGGCGCGGCCGGACGCTCGGGTAGCGATCTTCTGGCACATTCCATGGCCGAACCCTGAAGCCTTCGGGATCTGTCCCTGGCAGGCCGAGTTGCTTGACGGCATGCTGGGTGCCGATCTGATGGGGTTCCATATTCCGTTGCATTGCAACAACTTTCTCTCCACCGTGGACCGGGTTCTTGAGGCCCGCACCGATCGCGAGCACATGATAGTTCTTCGCAACGGGCACCAGAGCACAGTGCGGCCCTATCCGGTGAGCGTGGCCTTTGAAGGGCCACTGCGGGAAGTAAACCCCGGAGCGCTGGAGCAGGCCGTGGAAGAAAAGGAAATTGCATTTGCGCGCACGGAGCTGCTGAGAGAGTTCGGCGTGAAGGCAGAGAGCCTGGTGCTGGGTGTTGACCGCATGGACTACACCAAGGGAATCGTTGAGCGGCTGCTGGCGATCGAGCAATTGCTGGAGGCGCATCCCTGGCATCGCGAACGGATGACGATGGTGCAGATTGCGGCGCCGAGCCGGACGCGCATCGCGAGCTATGCGGAACTTGGCCGACAGATAGAGCAGACTGTAGAGCGCATCAATATTCGTTTTGAAACAGCGCGCTGGAAGCCGATTGTGCTGATCGAGCGCCAGTGCAACCATGAAGAGGTGAGGCGCTGGTACCGGGCGGCGGATGTGTGCCTGGTGACGTCGCTGCACGATGGGATGAACCTGGTGGCCAAGGAATACGTGGCGGCGCGCGAGGATGAAGACGGTGTGCTGGTGCTGAGCAAGTTCACGGGAGCAGCGGTAGAGCTGCGGGATGCATTGATTGTGAATCCGTACGACATTGCCGCGGTGGCAGAGGCGATTCATGAGGGGCTGGAGATGAACCCGGCGGAGCGGCGGCATCGGATGCGGCGGATGCGGCGGCAGGTGAATGAACACAATATCTATCGCTGGGCTGCCAGTGTATTGGGCGATTTGCGCGAGCTGCGCATGGAAGGCGCGGATGGCGCTGAGGTGCGCCGTGCCACGCCTATGTCTGTGCCTGCGGCGAATGACGTCGCGGATGAAAGATTAGCATAGAAAGCGAGCGAAGGTTGAGGGAAGCAGCAGCAGAGAAGCTGGAGGATTTCTTTCGTGCT
>DASRLI010000439.1:0-10662 GCA_035648535.1 Occallatibacter sp.
TCACCGTCCTGAAGGCGCCGCCGTCCATCACATGGCCAACGCCCGGTCAAATTACTTACGGCACTCCGCTCAGCACCGCTCAGCTCAATGCCACAGCATCGGTTCCGGGAACATTCGCCTACAACCCTGGCGTCGGCGCCGTACTTGCGGCTGGGCTGCATACGCCTTCAGTGACTTTTACCCCTGATGATTCCGCGGACTACACACCGATTCAGGCCGCTGTTTCTCTCACTGTCGCCATGGCAATTCCGGCAATCACTTGGCCGGCGCCCGAACCGATTCCTTCCGGCACAGCACTCAGTGATGCTCAACTCAATGCCTCGGCATCGGTTCCTGGAAAATTCGCCTACTCCCCCGCCGCAGGCAAAGTGCTCGCGGCAGGAGCCCACAAACTCTCGGTAACCTTCACGCCGACCGACACCATGAATTACGAAATGGCGCAGGCCACCGTATTGATTAATGTCACCGAGTTATTGTCCTCCGAAATCACGTGGTCAGCTCCCGCCCCTATCCCGTACGGCACCGCCCTTGGTGATACTCAACTGAATGCCACGGCATCCGTTCCAGGAACATTCGCCTACTCTCCTGCAGCGGGCAACGTGCTTCCGGCAGGAAAGCACACGCTCTCGGTAATCTTCACTCCCGAAGACGCTAAAAAATATACTACCGCGCGAGCCACTGTGAAGCTTCAAGTGGAAGGAATGCCCGACATAACTTCTCTGCTAACGGCAACCACGCAGAAGCATTTCTCGCAAGGCGCCGCGGCGAACGGCACTGACCAACCATACGATGAGCCAAAAGCAGTAACCAGCGGCAGCACTCTCGCCGAGCGGGAAGAAATGCCAGTCAGCGCTCCCGCAAAACCGGAAGTAGTCAAACCCGTCACACCTAAACAGGAAGGCCCACGTGAGACGCGCACTTACAAGGGCGCTATCTACGAGAAGGGAGACGATGGCCAATGGCATCTCCAGCAGAAATAGCGAATGTACTACCCGACACGCTTCCCGCGGACTTCGGCGAATGGGATGGCGAGGGTTCCACGGCGACAATACCAGCCAACCACAGCGAACATGAGGCCGCGCGCGGTCCCATCGCTGTTCCCCGGCCAATGGCGCATATCGCCGAGCCGCTGGTTTCGGAAACGCCGAGGCCTGGTTTAAAGCGAGCTACGCCCTCGCGCGCACCGGCGGCGTCCTTCCCGGATGATGAGGCGTATCTCCGGCGGCTAAGGTCCATTACTTCCGTCGTAGACAAGCTGCCTTCCGTACCTGAGCAGGCCGAAGCGGCGGCCGAAGCAATCCCTGCAATAGAGGACAAACCCCTGCACGAAGAGCCTCTAATGCGCGAGGCAGATGAGCCCTTCTCCCGGTCGGCCATTTTCAACAGTCAGGCTGTAAATGTCGACGAAGATGAAGATATCGACGACGAGGAAAAGCACGCCAAGAGAAAGTGGATCATGGTGATCGGCGGCGCCGTTGGTTCGGTTCTGCTCGTCGTCTTTCAACTGGTCCACACCGGCACGCTGTCCGCGATGAAACACATCGTGGCTGCGCAGCCCGTATCCACTGATTCGCTGCCGAGGTCAGACGCGGACCAGACCTTGCCTTCGACACACGTAACCCCGGGCAAACTGTCGACCTCGACCGACAAGCAGCAGAAGACAGCGATTCGTCCGGCTACTGAAGCGACAGAGGCGGCGGTCCCGGCGCAGGTACAGTCGGCGATGATGCATGATCAACTGATCGCACCATCGCGGATTTCGCAGGACGCCAAGACTCAGCCCGCAGGAGACGCACCACCCTCGGCTGGCATTGGCGCAGCCGGAATGGAAGCCCTCGGCGGTAACGGCACAGTGAACAATGTCTTCAACGGGCAGCAGCAGGCCAGGGTAAGGGCTGTACCGGGCAAAGTCACTGTGTCGGCCGGCGTCGCGGTTGGTCTGCTCGTACATAAGACGCAGCCCGTCTATCCGCCCATCGCCAAAGCAGCCCGTGTCTCTGGCACAGTGGTGCTGCAAGGCACCATTTCGAAGACCGGCTCCCTGGAAACTTTACGCGTTGTCAGCGGGCCTCCGATGTTGCGGCAGACCGCCCTCGATGCGGTCAAGACCTGGCGCTACAGGCCCTATCTGCTCAGCAACGTTCCCACCGAAGTTGATACAACCGTCAACGTGGTCTTCGCCCTGGGCGGATAACGAATTAGTTCAGTTCCTCCCTGTGAGCGCCATGCGAAGAAGACATCAGGGATAACAATTCGAGCGAGCTTCATCCAGGAATCAGGCATCCGCACAATGCGGCTGCCCGATTCTTATGTGAATGCGTCTTTGGCCACTCCTCCCGATGGCCTTCTACAATCATTCCTTGCTTCCTGAAGACCAACGCGACCGCGTAGACGTGGTGCTTGTCTCCCCGCGGAACCCACTCAACATTGGGGCCGCCGCGCGGGCTATGGCCAACTTTGGATTCTCAAGGCTGGCGGTAGTGGCCCCGTACGCCCCGCATTGGCGGGAGGCGCGGTCCGCCATTGGCGCTCCGGAACTCCTCCAGAACGCAAAGGAAACGGAATCTCTCGCAGATGCTGTAGGCCACTCCACGCTGGTGGTGGGGACCGGAACGCTTACTTACCGCAAGCCCGAGCAAAGGGTGGTTCGCCTGCCCGACCTGGCTCCGCTCGTGCGCCGGGAGATGGAGCGCAGCGGGCGCGTGTCGCTGGTCTTCGGTCCGGAGAAGCACGGGCTTACGCGCGAGGACCTCTCGTATTGCCACCTGCTCGTAGAGATCCCGACCGATTCGCATCAGCCCTCGATGAACCTCGGACAGGCCGTTGCAGTTTGCCTCTACGAGCTGGCGTCGCGGGCGTTCGTCGCGGACAACGGCACGGGCGAAAGCGCGGGGCTGGAGACGTCAAACTCAAAGGGGGCTGCCGCAGCTTCAGACAGGCTCGAACTTTTGGCCGGAGTGGTAGAGCGAGCAATGGTGGCCGCAGACTATTCTCCGGCCTCAATGCGCGCAGCGAATCGGCACGATCTGCGCCTGCTGCTGCGCAGGCTGGCGCCCAACCAGCGGGATGCGCGGCGGATCCTGGGGCTGTTCCGGCGAATCCTCTGGCGCTTGGGGCGTTGACTCCGATGCCAGCCGCCGGGAGAATAACGTTCCTTCGATAGCGCTCAGGGCCGGTCAATACATCAAGAAGAATGAGGCCAGGCACGTAGCGAGTAAGCGACCTCAGACCAAAATCCTTTCGACTTCGGAAACGAATTCCTGTTAGAGTGCGTTCAATGGCCCCTATGTTTTTGCCTACTCTCCATCTGCGCTTAAGGTCTTCAAGGATTGCGTCGCTTGCATTGCCGGGGGTGCTTGCTTTGGCGTTTGGCGTGGCCGCGTCATCGCAACAGACCGCGCCAGCGAACCCTGCTGCTGAACCAGCCGCAACTCAGCAGCCCGTAGCTACAGACGCGTATCCAGGCGCCACACAAACACCGGCCAGCCCCGCTCAGGATGCAACACCGCAACAAACCGCACCGGCGCCCGCCACGACCAAAGATCAGCCACCGGCAACCGCCGCAGCCAGAGAAGCGAACGACGGCATTACTGAAGATCAGCTAAGGCAGATGCTGGTGGGTAAGGACCTCTATTTGCGCGGCGGCTACCTGGGCGATTCCATCAGCTTCACTGAGCATGGCAAGCTGAGTGGGCACGCACCCTCCGGCTCTTACACGCTGTGCGGAGTGCGCATCGAAAAAGTCCACCTGACCAAACATAAGGTTGAGCTGGTTGGGGCGCGGTATGGGCTGCACTTTCTTGGCGCGCTGCCATATGAGGACCCAACCAAAGCTTTGGACCGCGTGAAGATCACGCCGAAGAAGAAAGTGCTCAAGCTCACCATCGACCGGGAAATAGTCGTAAAGCCGAAAAAGGTGAAGGCTGCCAAACCTGAGAAGGGCAGAGCGGCCAAGGCGGGACCCGAAGCAGGCGCGGCAAGCACGCCGCCGGCTGCTGCTGCGCCAGGTGAACCGGCCGAGCCTGGCGACGCGGATCAGCTGAAGGCGGAGATTGCAGCCGCGCCTGTGGCTGAAAGGCCCGCTGATCCGGGGAGCGTCACCACAACTACCTCGCCGGCGCATGCGGCAAGCGTGCTCAGGCATGCACTGGACAACATCTTTGCCTCTGGGCTCGATCAGCTGATGCTGGAAGCCATGCCGAGCTTTTGGAAGCTGTATTACCAGGCTGCGCAGAACAAGACCGACTACCGGCCAGCGGACCCCGCAGTGCTGCGCCAGAACACGGTAGACAAGAAGGCCAGGCTGCTTTCCACCTTTGAGCCGGGATCGAATGAGTACGCCCAGGCCAACGGCGTGGCCGGCATGGCGCTCTATCACGTAGTCATTGGGCCAGACGGCAAGCCCGGAGAAATCGCCGTGGCGAGGCCCATCGGTTTCGGGCTCGACGAGATCGCGGTGGACTCTATTCAAAAAGCCAGCTTCGAGCCGGCTGTCAAAGACGGCAAGCCGGTCCCGGTCCTGCTGGACCTGGTAGTACAATTTCGCATTTACTCCAAGAGAACTGCGGCGGCTGCAAAGCCGGAGACAGATAAACCGGATGCAACCCACTCAGCCACTCAATCGTTGCCCGGACCGTACAGTGCGCCGCACCCGTAGGACCGGAATGTAGACGTCATACATTCGTCTTACTTCCGTCTTGTTTTTGTAAGACGACGTAAGACAAGACTGAGTCGCCCGTAAGACATCGTTTTACATCCTGTCTTACAGGCTCACATCCGTGTCTTACTGTCTTACAAGAGTGAAATTCGGGGATTCCTCAGCTGCCCGCCACAAATCTCAACCCAGCGCGCGAATCTGCACCCAAATAACTTTAGAGTTCCGGCTCGCTTCAGGCCACCGGGATCGGCTGCCAGAGCTCAACCCGATTTCCCTCAAGATCCCAGATCCACGCAAAACGTCCGTAGGAGTGGTCCTCGCGTTTGGGGTCGATGCGCACGCCGGCCGCTGCCAGCCCGGCAAGAAGTCCGTCCAGATCGTCGACGCGGAAGTTCAGCATGAATGTCTGAGGGCTCTCGCCAAAGTAGCGCGTGTCCAGGGGAAAGTGCGCGAAGACCGTCATGCCCGCAGATTCCGGCCCGTCGAATGTTAGCGAACCGTCGTCCGCCGGCTTTATGCCCAGATGCGTCGCGTACCAGGCGGCCAGGGCCTGGGGATCCCGCGCCTTGAGAAAGATGCCTCCTACGCCAACTGCCTTAGCCAAGTTTGATCCTCCCATTCGCCAAGTTTAATCTTCCCGGCGAATGATCTCTTCGAGTTTGGGCTTGTGTTTGGTAGCCCGGCCGGTGCGAGGCTCAGTCGACAGCACGCGCGCAGGTTTGGGCTGGCCAACCCGTTCGCGGGCGTTGGCCTTTACGGCCTTGATGGCTGAAAATGGAGTCGGCTTGCGTTTCGTCACGGCAAGGACGAGTATGGAAGAGATTGAGCGGAAATGGAAGTGCCGGCTCAAAGACAAGTTGACATGCTATGGAAGAGCGCGAATTTTTCAACGAAACCACGGAGCAACGGCCGCACAACCTGACCTGTCCCAAGTGCGGCCAGGCGGCTGAATACAAGGTGACCTGGGTAGTGCGCCGCAAACGCGCGCAACTGCCGCGAGGAGCCGATGAGCGAGACCGGGCGCGCTTCGCAAAAGCGCAGTCATACATGGTAAGACGCGACGACAAATTGTCTTGCGCCAACGTCCGCTGCCGCAAACCGTTCGAGATTACCCAGTTGCAGTCGCTGGCGTTTCTGAGCGACTAGCGAACCGCCGGAAAGATCGAAATGCCGCTCCGCAATTCTTTGCTCATAATCGCCGCCGCACTTGGCTGCGCCGTTTCCCTTGCGCAAACGCCGGCCCTGAAGCTCGAGCGCGAGATTCCACTGCCCGGCGTCGAGGGCCGCATCGATCACCTTTCCGTCGATCTCGAAGGACAACGCGTCTTCGTCGCCGCCCTCGGCAATGGAACAGTCGAAGTCATCGATCTCCGTCAGGGCCGGCGCGCAGGCGAAATTAAAGGCCTCAAAGAACCGCAAGGGCTCCTTTACCTGCCTTCAAACCACAGCCTCTATGTCGCCACCGGCGGCGATGGAATGGTCCGCCGCTATGACGGCCGTACCCTTGCGCTTCTCAAATCAGTCTCTGTAGGCGACGACGCCGACAATCTTCGCTACGACCTCCAGCGGCTTAGGGTCCTTGTGGGTTATGGCGAGGGCGCCATCGCCTCGTTGTCCTGGGACTTGGCCGACAAAGTGGAAGTTAAGTTACCGGCTCACCCCGAGTCGTTCCAATTCTCCGCAGACGGCGCACATCTCTTCGTCAACCTTCCTCAGGATCAAAGCGTCGCCTCAATCAACCTCACGCAACTCGCCGTAACCGCGAAGTGGAAAAATCTCGGCGCGCAGGCGAACTTTCCCTTAGCAGTTGACTCCGGTACCGACCGGATCTTTATTGCATGCCGCGCGCCGGCCCAGTTACTTGCACTGAACACAAAAACCGGATCGGTCGTGGAGCGCATTGTCACGGTCGGCGACGCCGACGATCTCTTCTTCGACCAGCCGCGAGGACGGATCTACGTAATTGGCGGCGAGGGATTCGTCGATGTTGTCACTGCACCCGAGAGCGGCAAGCTGAATTCAATTGCCCACATCCCCACCGCTGCAGGCGCAAGAACAGGCCTCTTCGTGCCCACATGGAACAAGCTCCTGGTTGCCGCGCCGCATCGCGGAGCAACCCCCGCACGGCTGCTCGTGTATTCTCTTCCGTGATCCCGTTATTCATTGACCCGGAGCCGTAAACCGGCGGGCCAGCAACGGTCGAATCTTTTTCCCCTCATCCCGCACACCCTCGGAGGCAGGCGTGCACAGCCGCTTTCTTCGAGGAGAAGTCATGCACGTTCCCTTCCCAACTCCGGTTCGCCGGTCAGCCGCACTATCGGCCTTGCTCGCCCTGTGCTTCGCCGTCCCCGCCCTCAGCCAGCAGGCGCCCATTCAATTGCCCAAGCCGCAAATAACCGCCGGCATGCCGCTGATGCAGGCTCTGGCCAAACGCCAAACCACCCGCGCCTTCGCAGACAAGCCGCTCCCGCTGCAGACGCTCTCGAACCTGCTTTGGGCCGCATTCGGCGTCAACCGGCCGCGCGAGGTGAAAGCCGGTCTGGGACGCACTGCCCCCTCGGCCATGAACAAGCAGGAAGTCGAACTCGACGTGGTCCTGGCCAATGGAGTCTACGTCTACGAGGCGGAGCAGAATCGCCTGCGCCCAGTGGTCGCCGGGGACATGCGCGGCAAAGTCGGCACGGACGCCGCGGTCCACGCAGCGGTCACCATCGTTTATGTCGCCGACGCCAAGCTCGACTATGCCCAGGTCGATACCGGCTTCATCGGACAGAATGTGTATCTCTTCGCGGCCTCAGAGGGCTTGAATGCCTGGCTCTACGCAATCCACACGCCGGATGTCGCAGCGTCCCTCAAGCTCGCCGCCGGCCGCAAGCCGCTTTTTGCGCAGTCAGTCGGCTATCCACCCAAATAGCGCGCCTTCAGCGGCGCTTTGACGTTGAGTGATTAGGCGGGCGATCCGGGTATTCGGCAACTGATTAACCGAGGCCGGCAGGTTGATTTCCGGCACTCCGGAAAACGCCCTGTCCTACCTATGCTCCGGACTGGCGCTGCCCCCGCGCCATGTGATTGAATCGATAGTGTGAGCAGGCGGGCCTGGAGGCCGGAACCGAGCCCTGCCCAATGAACTGGAGAAAGCTGCCATGGCAAATTCCCTTCTTCCC
Source organism: Occallatibacter sp. (assembly GCA_035648535.1). Taxonomy (GTDB): domain Bacteria; phylum Acidobacteriota; class Terriglobia; order Terriglobales; family Acidobacteriaceae; genus Telmatobacter. Next base: position 7,822 of record DASRLI010000439.1, read on the forward strand.
CCTGAAGAGCGCAATCTGACCCCCGACCAGGTGGAGGCGCTCGACAAGCGGCGCGACCTGGGACACACCTTCCTGGTGATTGCCGGGCAGTTTGCGGTAATCGCCACGGTTCTGCTCCTGTGGGTGGGCCAGGACCTCACCTACTCGCCGGGATGGGCGCACCCGATCGCTTATTACTTCTGTATTGCGGTGGCCATCATCGTGGTCTTTGGCATCACGGGCATGGTTCTGCGCAAAGGCACGCCGCGCATCGACTGAGCGCTCCAGGCTCCTTTTAAGACTGATTCGCCAAGGTTTGTAGTCTCCCGGATCTCGCTTCGGCAAGCGCGAGCGCCGCAAACGGTATAGCCTTGTAAATGTACATGGCTGCTGCTTCCCTTTCCGGTTTTTCGACCTCGACTCCCGAACCAAGGCTCACCGACAGCCATGGCCGGGTGATTCATGATTTGCGCGTCTCCATCACCGACCGCTGCAACTACAAGTGTGTCTATTGCCGCACAGGCGAGTTGGGGGCGCAGTATCCCGAGTTGGCGATCGACGAATACCTGCGCCTGATCAAAGTGTTTGTGGGCCTGGGCATCACAAAGGTCCGCCTCACGGGCGGTGAACCTCTGCTGCGCCGTGGGCTGGTGGACCTGGTCAGGGAATTGTCGGGTTTGCGCACCTTGACCGGCGAGCCGCTCGACCTTGCGCTCACCACCAACGGCCACCTGCTCGACGAGCTGGCCGCGCCGCTGAAGGCCGCGGGCCTCCACCGGGTGACGGTGAGCATGGATGCCGTGGATGCTCCGACCTTTGAACGCATCACACGGATCCCGGGCAGCTTCGAGACGGTTCTCAAAGGCGTTCGCGCTGCGCGGGCCGCTGGTCTCACTCCGCTGAAGATCAACTGCGTGCTTCTGCGCGGATTCAACGACGACCAGATCGAAGGTTTCGCGCGGTTTGCGCGTGAAGAGAACGTGGTCGTGCGGTTCATCGAGTTCATGCCCCTGGAAGAAGGGCGGCTGTGGACGCCGGAAATCGTAGTAACGCTGAAGGAAATCGTCGAACGCATCGGGCGTGTGTTGCCGCTGGTTGAGATGCCGCCGCGCGAAGCAAGCGAGACGGCGCGCCGCTACACCTTTGAAGATGGAATTGGCGAGATCGGCATTATCGCGCCCGTAAGCCAGGCCTTCTGCGGAGCGTGCAGCCGCGTGCGGTTAACGTCGGACGGCAAGATTCGCACCTGCCTGTTCTCGCAGGTTGAACATGACCTTTATGGGCGTTTGCGCGCCGGCGCGGACGACCAGGAACTGCGCACCTATATCGTGCGTACCATCGAGCAGAAGGAAGCGCGGCATCACATTGGAGAGCCGGAGTTTCTCAAGCCTTCGCGATCCATGGTCCATATTGGGGGCTGACCGGAATGACGGCTCAAAGGATCATTTGCGCGGCTTGAAACACCTTAGTTCACCTCCATTAACCAGGAATTATCCGCGATTGACGCCTGGTGTGACAGAATGTTCGAAAGACCTCCTCGCTTGGTCCGCCAATGAATAATGAGACGGAAGGGCGTATCCCGCTCGCAGATTTGCTTGTCTTCCACCAACTGGCGCGCTCGCTTACCTCGAGCTTCGACTTGGATACCATTCTGCGCACCATCCTCGAGCACATGGAGCGGATCATGGAGGCCGAGCTCTGGACTCTGCTTATGCTGGACGAGTCTACCCAGGAGCTCTATTACGCCATTGCCGCCGGTGGAGAGCAGGACGCGCTCAAAGATCTGCGCGTGAAGGTTGGCGAGGGCGTCGCTGGCTGGGTGGTGGAGCACGGCGAGACGCTGATTGTTCCCGAGGCCGTTGACGATCCGCGCGTGAAAGAAGAAGGCAGCGCGGAGCCGCGCAATGTGCGCTCTGTGATCGCGCTGCCGCTGCGAGGTCGCAAGGGAACGCACGGCGCAATCGAGATCTTCAATCCGCGCACCGACCAGATGACCGATTACACGATTGCGTTTCTGCATATCCTGGCCGACCACGCCGCTATCGCAATCGAGAACGCGCACGATGTGGCCCGCATCCAGCAGTTGACCATTACAGACGACACAACCGGCCTCTTCAACGTGCGCCATCTCTACAACGTGCTGGGTCGCGAGTTGGAGCGCTGCAGCCGGCTGATGCAGCCCCTGAGCCTGGCGTTTATTGATCTGGACCAGTTCAAGCTCGTCAATGACGCGCACGGTCACCTGGTGGGCAGTGAGCTGCTGGCCACCACCGGCCGCCGTCTGCAGGAGCTGTCCCGCAAGCAGGACTGGTGCTTTCGCTATGGAGGCGACGAGTTTGTGATCCTGATGCCCAACACCGGGGCAGAAGCCGCGCTCGCGCAAGCCAGCGCGTTGCTTGGCGCGCTGATGGAAACTCAATTCCTGATGAAGAACGGACTAGAACTGAGCGTGAAAGCAAGCATAGGGCTCGCCACCGCGCCCGCCGATGGCACCACCGTTCACGCCATCATCGGCGCCGCAGACGCGCGCATGTATATGGTCAAGAGCAATGGCCGCGGACAGGTGTGGCGGGAATAGAATCAGCAAACGATCTGCTAACTTTTTGATTCGTTTAAGTTGGCAATGCGTCTAGTTGGGCCTAAATGGACCGTTTTCGGCTGCAATTGGACTCAAGTTGAACCCAAGTGCTTTGTCCAAGCGCTGAGTTGTTTCCGGATTGCCGACATAACTGACCAATCTCTGCCCGTTTTAAGGGTGTGTAAAATAACGTGTTTTTTGTGCCGATCCTGCCATTCTTCAGCTGATACGACCATGCGTTCTCCATTCCAATTCCATTTGGAGTTCTCACGGCTCTAGCGGCC
>DASRLI010000440.1:0-5947 GCA_035648535.1 Occallatibacter sp.
AAGGCGATCGCTCCACATCCGTCAACCACCAGTTGTTCCATTTACCCGCGATGGCTGCGGCGGTATTGCGGAGCAGAACGCCAAATGGTCCCAGCACACTGGCCGACTTTCGAGGATCTATCTTGGCGAGAACCCTGAAAATGCAGAATATAAAACTGTTGCATCGTCTAACGTCGAGCTTCTTGGGTCTAGCCACATGCACTCGGTGGCCTCAGCCTGTTGGACCAAATCAGCCAGTGAGTTGCTTTGCGGCGGCAGAGATCTAGCCAAACCCGTCCTTCAAGAAACTAAACGACACGGATGGCCACTCTTTGCGCAGTCAGGGATCCGAGGCAGCTGGGATTGGACCGCCGCAGCCGCAGCAACGCCATAGCCAACAGCGGTTCAAGCTGTTCCGGTCCCGGAGTCACAAGAGAACTGCGGGCCAGTTGGCCGTCAAAAGAGCAACGCTCTGACCGGGAAAGGACGAGACCCGCGTTGAGCATGAGCAATAAAAGGGTTCTCTATCGCTCATCGCCTGGAACTGGGAACGCCTGGATTACATCGGCGAGAGCCGGAAGTTCGAAGGCGGGCTTCTTAATTACTGGCTCCGCGATCATGAGCAAAACGATACAGACTACCTTGTTGCCGATATGGCTGACTGCATAGAAGGGTTGTGGAGGATTGTTTTCTCCGCGGCACTGACCCTGACTGGAGTTTCAAAGATGCGGTCCCTATCGATAGATATATCATCTGGGATAACGAGGGAAATACCAGTAAAATCACTCTCCAACTGCATTCAAACCACTACCCATTGATTGAAGCCTGTGCTGGGTATCGTCGCCTCGCAATGCAGACACCATGCTTATCGTTCGCTGAATAATATGTAGCCGCTTTTACAGAGGGGCGGTCTTTGATGGTGGGAGAGAGTACCCCCCATTTGATCATGGCGACCCGCCAAGTGGGGATGCCCAATGCCAACCCGTCGTGGATCGACTGAGGCAACGATGAAACAAATGGCACAAAGTTGCTTTCTACTCGATCCCCAATCGGTCGGATACGATCTCTACGAATTGCCTGGCGACCTTACGATAGTCGAATAACTCGACCACACGTTTTCGACCTGCTTCTCCCATGCGCTGCCGTAGCGCGCTGTCCTTCATGAGCAGAAGCAGATACTTGGCGATGTCGGGCACGCTGGCTCGGTATTCCGCTGTCCGCGGATATGGAAACACAATTCGATGGCTTCTCTCGTAGTTGTGGCCTTCGCCGTAGAGCGCCTCTGTGATCTTTCTTTCCTCTGCCACCTTTGCAAGGAATGCCGTCTCGCCTGGGACCATCGTGTCTCGAAAGGCCATGGCATCGATTGCGATTACTGGCTTTTCGCAGGCGTTCGCCTCAACCTGAATCATGCCAAAACCCTCCAGCCTCGAAGGCGCAGCATAGATGTCGCAGGCAGACAATAAGTAAGGCACGAAGTTTTGCGAGACGACGTTAGTCGAGAAAATAACCTTCTTGCCGACCCCGAGATCCGCCGCCAGTTTGAGGTCGATAAGGTTTTGTTGTTCAGTACGGGCTTGAGGCCAAACCTTGCAGACATATCTCCAATCTGGAGCCTCGGCATCTATAAGCGCCAATGCCTGCATAACCTCCTGAGCACCTTTAGAAGCTCCATCGCCGCCGGCGGTCAGGATCATCAACTGGTTTTCCGATATTCCCAAATCCTCACGGATCGATTCGACCTTCAGGTCATCGCGCCTATGCGGCGTGTAGCGATCTGTATCGCAACCCACCGGCAGTACCGCGATGTTGTCTCCCCGGATCCCGTCCCTTATATAGACCTCCTTCACCCAGTTGGAGGTAACCAGAATCAACGGCAGAGCATTCAGCACTTCACGGTGTTCCGCGATATAACCATCGGCCACGAGCCACGGCACAGCCTTCATCCCAAACTTCTGCGGATGTAGGACCAGGTTCGGCACGTGGCCCCAGAACCCCACTCCCACCACCACGTCCGGCTTAAACCAGCGGTAGTACCATTCCTTTTCCAAGGTTGATTCCAAATGGACCGGGTGGACTTCCACACCCATTTCACGCAAACCCCGACACAACAATTCGCCTTGCAGCGCCAAGCCAGCCGCCGGTGCCGGGTATTCGCTCAATACAAGTACTTTCACGATTGGATCTCCCAGGTTGCTGTGCGTTCTGCTACCGCTTCAACCGAGTCAAAGCACCAAAAGCCTTCTTCCCGCGGAGTGGTCCGTGCTTCCCAACTATCAGCTGCATACCCGTAGATATCCGTAATCAGCCGATACTTTTCAAGCCGCACGCTCTCTGTCAACATGTCCCGCCGCTCGGCGTCGCCCCGAATCCTAGGTAGGTAGGCACCGCCCCCATCTTCGTAAGCAAAGAGCCATAACTGCTTTGTCTGGATATTGCCCGACTGCCAAAGCTCAACGACACCTCGGCAACACTCCTCATGCCGCCGATGACGTGTGTATTCGCCCTTTGGGCCATGCGTCAGGATCAGGCTGTAGCTAGATCCAGCCAGTAGCCGAGCAGCGGTCTCTTTAACCTGCTCGAGCGCTAACGGCACCTGGTCGGGCCCATCATCCAGATCCGCCATCTCACCCTCCGCCCCCAATCGCTGTAACACTCGGCGAAACTTTGGGGCACGGTCCGGATCGGATGCTCTGCAAAGGGTCACGATGCGCCAGTGAAACTCCGGATGGTTCAGTATGTAGCCCCCGCACCAGAGAGTCTCGTCGTCCGGGTGGGCGACGACAACTGCGGCCCGCAGGCGCGGACCGGATATCACCTCATCGAGCTGGACGGTGGTCATTGTTCTCCACGGAAAGTGTTAGAGTTTCGACGTCGATGCGCGTGGACGAATTCAGCATCGCGATTGTCAAATCCATTGATGACTTTGCCTCACGCGCAAATATCTCCATCTGAAACCTTTTCATAGCGGATATGAACATATCTGGTCATTAAGGATCAGGGTGCCGGAACAGCTGGTCACCGATCGGCCACTGTCACTGCAATCACGTCGTCGTATGCGATGAAGATCACTCGAAGTGAGATGATCCGAGTGATGCACGACGAGCACGCATTCTCCGATCTGTTCCTGTCGCACCTCCTGGCTCGAAGCATGCGAACCCAGGCCGATCTTGTCGAACAACTCTTTTACTCCAGCGAAAAGCGTTTGGCGCGCATCCTGCTGCTGATGGCGGAGTTTGGCAAGCCAGGCGAGCCGGAACAATACATTCCAAGGATCTCGCAGGAGACCCTGGCGGAGATGGTCGGCACCACGCGATCCCGCGTCTGCTTCTTCATGAATCAATTTCGCAAGCTCGGCCTTATTGAATACAACGGTCGCATCCGGGTCCATAAGTCGCTGATTAATGTGATTCTGCACGATCATTTCACCGAGCAAGAACCCACTGTCGATGGCGGGGTACCAAGGGACTCGGTGCGAGAGCCCGTTCAAATGTGTGGTGATTGAGATTGAAAACCCTTCAGCAACGCGACAGAGGGACGGTCACAATGCCGAAGTCGTTTATTGCCGACCCAAAATTGTTTCAGGCGCTAGAACAGCGGTCAATACCCGTGCCATGCTCGAAAGGGCGAATCCTCTTCAATCAGGGAGGAGGCCCAGTCGGTCTTTACTTGCTTAAGACCGGCAAAGCTTCACTGATTATGAAGACGGACAAGGGTGAGGAAGTCGTACACCTCACTGTTGGCTCCGGCTCGATTCTAGGTCTCCCTGCAATCGTCGGCCACGTGCCTTACTCCTTGAGTGCCATGGCTCATGGCTCGAAGGTAAATTTCATTGCACGTAAGGATTTTGAGGAATTGATTCAAGCTCAGACTTCCCTGTATCCCAATGTGTTGGAGGTTCTCGCTGCGGAAGTGCGCTCTGCGCGTCTTGCGCTTTTGGGACTTATGGGAAAGCTCGGAACTCGACATTCCCGAATCTCCTAAGAACGAGACGCTGCTGAACTACTCTCGTGCAAAGTGCCACTCGAACAGGCGGCAAGATTGAGGTTGTAGAAGGGAGTCAAGGATGGCGAGACATGAACCCGTTGTGCTTGAAAGAAACGACTGGCGGATTACGAAGGCCGCGTGCTCGTGTGGAGCAGAACTCCAACTTGCCGGTAATGTTGGCTCTGTCAGGGAACAAACCCAGAAATTAGTCGCAGCGTTTCAGAAGCACAAGATAGAGAAAGAAACGGCACGGCAGAAACCCGTTCAATCCGCTCCAAAGCCCCCGAAATGACACCCCGCGAAGATGTGAACCGCCATCCCGTGTAAGTGAAGGTTGACGCGAGATTGCTTCCTCATAGATGAGCCAATGCCTGACGTTTGGAAACTCCTTGTCCTAAGAACAGAAACAAGAATCTTGAGTTCAAACAAGCGATGAATTGACATGGCGGCTGCACACGAGAAGGGAGTACTCGTTAAGGGCATTCTCGCCATGATGAACAAGGATGATGGTTTCCGTGTCTAGGCAAGCGGCACTCAGAGACCAAAGTTGTATAGACCGCGAGTGCATCAAGTTAAATGATTGCCGATATAGAGTTGTGAGGGTCAATATGCATATACCTAGAACCGGGGAACGGGTTTTCGTAAATGAAGAATACGAAGCCATAGGCGGCAACTCGCATCAGCGCAGAATCGCACGGCGGGCGGGGCGGCTGTGAATCCAAGCACGCAACCTCCCCAAACGAATCACGCATGGGTGGCGCAACAGTGGGCCATCTATCACGCAAGTTCCCTGCTTCCTTTTCCCGTACGTACCGCTTCTCCCCTTATGGCTAAGATTGCAGCGTGAAGCCAAGTCGGGCGACCACGCTGCCAGCAATTCTCTCAATGAGTTCCTCTTCCACCGAGCCGGTAAACGCTGGACGTTCGTCACCAAAGATGCGCGTGAGCGAGTCCGTGACGCAATCTCGCACCGCGTCGATGCGCTTTTGAAAGCGAACAAATTCCTGCTGAATCTCCACCAATTCCTCGCGCACATCTGTCAGATTTCTAGGTGTTCTTCGCATAGGTTTACTTTCGTTGCATGAGGCTGGATATGCCGAAGCAAGGTGGAGACTTCTTCTCTCACCGGAAAGACGTATTCCTCCCATGCTTCGCCCACCGTGCTATCGTTTTCCATGGGGGCGCTCTGGGAAAACAAGTATCTCAACCTCTAATGCGATAAGGAGTGTCGGACACTCGGCATGGATCAAGTAGCTACACCATGCGAGGAGCCAATGATGGGAAGTTCACAACTGACCCTACAGCAAATCGTTCAGATTTCTGGCTTTGTATCACAGTACATCACTGCCCAACGCGATAAGTTTCTAGGGCGGTGCGTCCCTTTGACTCGGGAACAACGAGTGGCAATGGACGGATTCTTTTCATCGCATCTCCTCGATGGCGTCCGAGTCATCAAACTCGATGGATTCCGAGTCGCCAATCCGTCTTTCTATCCAATGTTGGTGGAGATGGGATTCACGAATTTGCCAGATTTCAGCCAGATGGCCGCGATTACGTTCTCCGATGTGGTCGTATCTCATGTGCCTTTCACCAACGGGCTCCTATTCCATGAACTAGTACATGTCGAGCAATATCGTCAGCTTGGGATTCCTCGTTTCTCAGAACTGTACGTTGATGGGTTTCATACCGGGGGCGGATACGATGGCATCCCACTCGAAGTGCATGCTTATGCGCTCGGGTCACGTTTTGAAGCGAATCCTCGTCAGCGATTTCTTGTCGCCGATGAAGTCGCAAATTGCATTCGGGAGTGCCGATATTGAGGCGATAGAAGGAGGAGTTCAATGCCCCAATTCAACCGCTACATCGGCATCGACTACTCCGGCGCGGTGACGCCCGAATCCAGTTGCAAAGGGCTCCGTGTTTACGTCGCCGAGGGCACCGGCACGCCGGAACAAATACAGCCGCCGTCTAGTCCACGGCT
>DASRLI010000441.1:0-13074 GCA_035648535.1 Occallatibacter sp.
TCCCGCATGATGGCTCGGTGCGGAACTTGCTGCGCAGTGATGCCAACACGCATCCATTAAACTGGATGCTGAAATGCGGTGCTTGCCGCGGCAGGACAAGCGCCCCGGAATGGAGTTCCCCTTGGCAGAGACGATCCCAACAACAATCTACGACATAGCCATCATCGGCGGCGGCCCGGCCGGCTATACGGCGGCAATTCGCGGCGCGGAGTATGGCCTGAAGGTGGCGCTCATCGACAACGCACCGAGGCTGGGCGGCACCTGCCTGCACGTGGGCTGCATTCCGACCAAGGCGCTACTGTTCAATGCCGAAATCTGGGACCATCTGAAGCACGCTGCCGAATTTGGGATTGCCAGCATCGGCACCCCAACCCTCGATTGGGCCGCCGTGCTCAAGCGCAAAGACTCCATCATCACCAAGCACGTCAAGGGTCTCGAATTCCTGATGAAGAAGCACAAGATCGCCGTGATTTCCGGCAACGGGAAACTCACCGGCCCCGCGAACGCCGGCGTGCATACTGTCGAAGTCACTGCGGCTGGCGGCGAGGCGAGCCAGATCAAAGCGAAAAACGTAATTCTCGCCAGTGGCTCGTCGGCAAAGATGCTGCCCGGCCTGCAGCCTGACAGCACCGTGCTCACTAACATCGAAATTCTCTCCATCGATCAGGTCCCCAAGTCGCTCATCGTCATCGGCGCGGGAGCGGTGGGCGTGGAGTTCAGCTCCATCTTCCGCAGCTTCGGCACCGAGGTCACGATTCTCGAATTTCTCCCCCGCGTAGTTCCCGTCGAAGACGAAGAGATTTCAAAGGAGCTCACGCGCCTCTTCAAGAAGCGCGGCATCGACGTAAACACCGGCGCAAAAGTCGAGAAGGTTGAGAAGACCGCCACCGGCGTAAAGGTCTCTTATACCGACGCCAACGGCAAGCCGCAGGTGAAGGAAGCCGAAAAAGTGCTCATCGCCGTTGGCCGCGCCGGCCGCACGGAAAACATCGGCATTGAGAAAACCAAAGTCGAGCTGGAGCGTGGGCTTATCAAGGTCAACGAGGCTCAGGAGACTGCCGAACCCGGCATCTTCGCCATCGGCGACATCGTGTCCGGCCTTCCGCAACTGGCGCACGTAGGCTCAATGAGCGGAATGGTTGCTGTTGCGAAGATTGCCGGCCGCCCCTTCCGTCCGCTGCGGCGCGACCGCATTCCAAGCTGCACGTATACCGAGCCGCAAATAGGTTCAGTGGGCCTGACAGAAACGCAGGCAAAAGAAAAAGGCTACGAAGTGAAAGTGGGTAAGTTTCCGTTTGCAGGCAACGCGAAAGCCACCATCGTGGGCAACCACGACGGCTTCGTGAAGATCGTCTCCGACGCCAAGTACGGCGAGATTCTTGGCGTACACATCATCGGCCCGCAAGCCACGGAGATCGTCGCCGAAGCCGTCGCCGTCCTCGAGCTCGAAGGCACCGTAGACGAGCTGATGTTCACCATCCACGCACACCCCACGCTGGCCGAGTCCATGCTCGACGCGTTTGGAGCGGTACAAGGGATGGCGATAAACGCCTGATACGCCGCGCAAAAAAGCCAGCCTGACAAACACGCTGGCTTTTTTGCGCACATTCAGCAGTTCAAGAGAGAGCGCTAGAGTTCCGTTGATTGCCCTGCCACCAGCGCCTTCGCTTTCGCAATGAAGTCGGCCAGCGGCATGGAGCCCTGGTCGCCTTTGCCACGGGTGCGGACGCTGACTGCGCTACCCGCTTCTTCCTTGTCACCGAAGACCAGTATGTAAGGCGTCTTCTGGTTGGCGAAGTCGCGGATCTTGGCGTTCATCTTTTCGTTGCGGTCATCCACTTCCACCCGCAAGCCGGCTTCCTTCAACGCGCTCTCCACCTTATCCGAGTAAGCCTTGTGCCGCTCGCTGATGGGAACAAGGCCCACCTGCACCGGCGCGAGCCACAGAGGGAACGCACCGGCGTAATGCTCGATCAGGACGCCGAAGAAGCGCTCGACAGATCCGAACAGAGCGCGGTGAACCATCACCGGCTGATGGCGCCCGCCGTCTTCGCCTACATACTCCATCTCGAAGCGTTCAGGCAGAGTGAAGTCAAATTGTACGGTCGATAGCTGCCACAAGCGGCCCAGCACGTCGACGAGTTTTACGTCGATCTTGGGGCCATAGAACGCGGCCTCGCCGGAGATTGTCTTGTACGCAATCCCCTTTCTTCCGAGCGCCCTTTCCAGCGCCCCCACAGCGAGGTTCCAGTTTTCATCCGAGCCCGCATAGTGCGCGCGGTCGTTCGGATCCCAGGTGGAAAGTTCCACCTTGAATTCCTTGAAGCCGAATGTCGTCAGGACCGCCTCGGTAAAGTCGATGCAAGCTACCACTTCGTCCTCGATCTGCCCCGGCGTACAGAAGATGTGTGCATCGTCCTGCGTGAAGCCGCGCACGCGAAGCAGCCCGTGCATGGTGCCAGAGCGCTCGTAGCGATACACGTTGCCCAGCTCCGCATAGCGGACGGGCAGGTCGCGATAACTCTTCGGCGAGTTCTTGTAGATGAGAATGTGGAACGGGCAATTCATCGGCTTCATGCGGTAGTTCGCATCGTCCAGTTCCATTGGCGTAAACATGTTGGCCGCGTAGAACCCTTCGTGCCCAGAGGTCTGCCACAGGTTCACTCGGGCCACATGCGGTGTATTGACAAGCTGATAGCCGCGCCGCAAGCACTCATCGCGCATCCAGTCCTCCATGATCTTGCGGATCATGGCACCCTTGGGATGCCAGAAGACGAGACCGGGGCCGGCCAGTTCCTGAATGCTGAAGAGGTCCAGTTGCTTGCCAAGCAGGCGATGGTCGCGCTTGGCCGCTTCTTCAAGGCGCGCAAAGTGCGCGTCCAGATCCTTCTGCGAAAAGAATGCCGTCCCGTAGATGCGCTGCAATTGCGGGTTCTTTTCGTCACCAAGCCAGTAGGCACCGGCCAGGGTCGTGACCTTGACTGCCTTAACGCGCCCAGTCGAAGGCACATGCGGGCCACGGCAGAAGTCGACGAACTTGCCGTTGCGATAGAAGCTGACTTCGGAGCCGGGCTCCGTGAACTTGGTCACGAAGTGCGTCTTCATGAAGTCGCCGTCTCTCTCAAAGTCTTCCAGACTCTTATCCCTTGGAGCAAATTCGTGTACAAACCTTTCGTCGCGCGCGATCACCTCGGCCATCTTCTTTTCGATCAGCGCGAGGTCGTCTGGCGTGAAGGGCTTTTCGCGATAGAAGTCGTAAAAGAAGCCGGAGTCGGTGGCCGGACCATGCCCAAGCTTGGTCTCAGGAAACAGTTCAAGCACCGCAGTCGCCAGCACGTGTGCGGCGGAGTGGCGGACGACCTTAAGCGCTTCGAGGTCATTCTCCTTGACGAGCTCAAGACGTGTGTCAGCCGTAAGCGGGGTCGAAAGGTCCACAAGGCGCGGAGCGGCGGCATCCTCGGCCGCATACATCTCGGCCTCCGAGGGCTCTTCGCCGGTGGTCGACTTCAGCGCTGCGCCCGTGACCGGGGTAAGCCGGGCAACCACGGAGGCCGCGGCCAGGCGCGGTGAAATAGCGTTGGCGATCTCGAAGGGTGTCGTTCCGGCTGGCACTTCGCGAATTGCCCCGTCGGGCAGGTGTACGGCAATTATCTGTGTGCTCATGATATTTCTTGGGTCCTGAATTTTCCGGCCGCGGGATTTGTCTTGATCCACGGCAACCCTTCAGGATATACCGGCGGAAGCGCAGGAACTAATCTGTGCCGGGACACGTAGGTGCTTCTGGCGGCCCATTTGCCCATGTGCCTTCGCTCAGCTGTCATCCCCTTCTGCGAGGGCGCGGAAGATCCTGTTTCATGAAAAGGTCAACCTATGCACTGCCGTCATCGGAGTCTCGCGCTCCTGGTCTTGTTTGCCAGCCTCGGCTTTGGTTCAGTAGCGGCGCAACCGGCCCTCCAGCCAACCGTGGATATCACCCAGGTACCGCCGGCAGCGCAGCCATCGGCGCACTTTAGCGCAGATGCGGCCACCGAGGCATACATGGCAATGATTCCGCCGGCGGCGACGGCCCGCTCCAACGCTTACTTCGAAGGCGGCTATTGGCTGATTCTCTGGGATTTTCTGTATGCCTCGGCCGTTTGCCTACTGCTCTTGAATCTGCGCTGGTCCGCTCGTATGCGCGATATGGCGGAACGTGTGACGCGCTTCAGGTGGCTTCAGGACGGGCTCTACTGGGTTCAATACCTTTTGTTGAGTTACCTGCTCGGTTTCCCACTCGAGTTTTATGAGGGTTATGTTCGCGAGCACAAATACGGCCTGGCCACGCAGAGTTTTGGCCCGTGGATGGGCGATGAGGGCAAGGCGCTGCTGGTCAACATAGTGTTGGGAGGCTTAGCCGCCGTGCTGTTGTTCGCCATTGTGCGCAAGCTTAGGAAAACCTGGTGGATCTGGGGTTCGATCGCTGCATTTGCACTTGCGGTGATCGCTGTCGCCATCGGTCCTGTCTTTCTGCAGCCCATCTTCAACAAGGTAACGAGGCTCAACGATCCGAAGATCACGGTGCCGATCCTGCGGATGGCGCATGCCAACGGAATCCCTGCCAACGACGTATACCAGATCGATGCCAGCCGCCAGACCACGCGCATGAGCGCCAACGTAAGCGGCTTTGCCAGCACCATGCGCATCACGCTGAACGACAATCTATTGCGGCGCGGTTCGCCAGAAGAGATTCAGTCCGTAATGGGCCACGAGATGGGCCACTACGTCTTGAATCACATTCCCAAATTCCTCTTCTTTCTTTCGGTGGTGATTCTGATCTCGTTCTCTTATCTCTACTGGGGGCTGGGGTGGGCGTTGAAGGCTCTGGGAGCGCGCTGGGAAATTCGCGACGTAAGCGATCCGGCAGTTTTGCCGCTGGCAGCGCTGATGGCCGGGATTCTGTTCTTTGCCTTAACGCCGGTGATGAATACGGTGACCCGCATGCAGGAGAAAGAAGCCGATATGTTCGGTCTCAACGCCTCTCGCGAGCCGGATGGCTTTGCCCAGGCCGCAATTCACCTGTCGGAATACCGCAAGATGCGCCCCGGACGCCTGGAAGAGCGGGTGTTCTACGACCATCCCAGCGGCTATGACCGGATACACTCCGCCATGCTCTGGAAGGGCGAGAATCTCGAACTCTTCGAGAAGACGCTCAGCCCGCCCGCAGCCCATTGAGCGCGAGGAAGTCCGGGTCGATTCGTCAATCACGAACAATCGGGATCAAGCAGTGGAGGGTGAGGCCGGCCAGCCTCACCATTTCCGCTTTGTGGCTTGCAGAGCTCCAGCGGCGGAAGGACAGGCGCAGCCGTTTTGCCGCAGCCATGAGTCTCCGCTCACCCAAAATGGGGATAGAATGCTCCCCCGAACGGCTCTTACCTTGCTGCGATGGTGGAATGTTCAGCCATATCAAATGCGCAATATGGTCACCTTCGTGGCGGGGATAGCATTGCCACGGATGAGGTCGACATGCAAGTACTCTGCAAGAGCACAAATGGCAACGCAGAGACCCATTGCTGCGTGTGCGGACAAGGTTTTGTGATGTTTTGGGATCGTCAGTCGCGCGCTGAGCGCATAACCGCTTTACACGAGATTCAGGAAACTCTTCGCCATCATCACCGCAACGGGCCAGGGACGGATGCACATCCCAAGGATAGCTTTCCGGTTCCGGAGTGGGGAGGCCGTGCCATCCTTTCCGGCCCGTCAGCTCCCGGCTCAGTGCCTACCTGGGATCTTTAAGGCGCTGTTTTGCAATGAGCCCAGTTCTCGCGGCTTTGTGCTGTGCACATTTGCCGGGGAACGGAGGCTTTAGGCCAGGCGCGAACTGTCGACTTTGAGGACGGGAAGCACGGGCAAAAAGTGCGAGACATGTGCCCAGGCCGAAAACAATGGTTATTTCCGGAGTTCTCACCCTGGCTTTCCAGCCCGAGAGAAAACTCTGACAAAGAGCCATAACCTGAGATGCGGAGCAGCGACTGAATCCTTTGAGGTCATCGCTGCCTGCATCATTTTTTGTGATGGACGCCTTGTTCCACGCAGTTCGTTTTGCTCCATCCATCATCACGGCCCAAGTTGGGAAGCAGAACAGGGTGAAGTGAGATTTCATCCGCCGTTACTGCCAGCTCTGAACTCTGGTCTCTGAAGAGGAAGAGAGAGACGAAATGCACCTTCTTTCATTATTGATTTGGGGCGGGATTTGCTTCGCAGTGGCCGGGATCAGTGCGGAGTGGACCGCAGACGAGGTGGCGGGATGGTATCGAACCCTGGTCGTGCCCAGGATCGCTCCACCTACCTGGGTCTTTGGGCCGGTCTGGACCGTTCTCTACACGCTGATGGCCGTGTCCGCGTGGCAAGTGTGGCTCACGGAACCTTCGATCCTGCGCACCGAGGCTCTGGCCCTGTTTCTGGTGCAACTGGGATTTAATCTTGCCTGGACGTGGATCTTCTTTCGCCAGCACGCCATCGGGGCTGCACTGGCAGAGGTGGTCCTGCTTTGGATTGCGATTGCATCCACGACGCTGGTGTTTGGGCGACTCTTGCAGGTGGCGGGGCTGCTGATGGTGCCTTACCTGGCCTGGGTCACTTTCGCAGTCGTCTTGAATGCCGCTTTCTGGCGGTTGAACCCGGAATTTCGGCCGCAAAAATAGTGATCTCGCCGGCACAGCCAAGCGATCTTATCTACAGCATCCAGAATAGCCAGCCAAGGGCCAGAATCACTCCCAGCCCTCACCCGTGTTTGCTAGATTCTGCCGGAATCCGGCCAATCAGGCTTAGAGCGGTTGTACGTCCGCAGCCTGCCAGCCCTTGGGCCCCTTCACCACGTTGAACTGCACGGCTTGACCTTCTTGCAAACTCTTGAAACCGCTGGAGTTGATTGCAGAGTAGTGCACGAATACATCTTCGCCGTTCTGGCGCGAAATAAAGCCGAAGCCTTTCGCGTCATTGAACCACTTCACAGTACCTTGTTCCATTTTCTTCGTATTTCCTGGATTGAATTGCGCTGGATGAATCGGAGCGACCACTGGCAGAATCTTGCTTGGTTGGGCGAGTTACTGCTCATGCCCGGTTCAGTTCTAACGCTGGCGGTAGTGTATCATTGCTGTGAAAAATCGGTCTAAGAATTCTTGTTCATCGTGCTATTCTGCGACTGCCAATTCCGCGACTACTAGTTCATAACCAATTGATCAATATAGAGTTAGAATCTCCACCCAGTATGTGATACCGTGAGAGACCGCCATGCCGCACGATCCCGTACCCGCCCTTTTATCCCGCGCTACCGAGTTGCTGGAGGCGGAGTTTGCGGCTCTTCCGGAATTCGCGCAGAAATTCGATCAGGAAGCGACTGCGCAAATCCTCGCAGCCGTTGCGAACCGGCTCGGTAACAACTACCCCTACTTCCATCCTCTTTATGCCGGGCAGATGCTCAAGCCGCCCCATCCGCTGGCTCGCGCAGCCTACGCGCTGGCTATGAACATCAACCCCAACAACCACGCCAGGGACGGCGGGCGGGCCAGCTCGGAGATGGAGATCGAGTCAGTTGGCCAAATCGCCTCCATGTTCGGCTGGACGGAATACTTGGGGCACCTCACCTCCAGCGGCACTCTCGCCAATCTCGAAGCGCTGTGGGTCGCAGGGCAGTCGAAGCCTGGCAGCCGAATTGTTGGGTCCGAGCAAGCGCACTATACTCACCGGCGCATTTCGGCGGTGATCAAGCTGGAGTACGCGGAGATTCCAGCCGACAACAGCGGGCGCATGAGTATGGAAGCCCTCGAGACCGAACTGCGCAAAGGCGATGTGGGTACGGTGGTGGCCACGCTAGGCACCACGGCCATCGGCGCCGTGGACCCGCTGGACGAGATCCTGGCGCTTCGGGAGCGTTATGGCTTCCGGGTCCACGTGGATGCAGCTTACGGCGGCTATTTCACGCTCATTCCCGACGCGCTTGAGGAGCCGGGCCGCCGCGCTTTCTCGGCCATCGGCAACGCCGACTCCATCGTTATCGATCCGCACAAGCATGGCCTGCAACCCTACGGATGCGGGTGCGTGCTTTTCCGCGACCCCTCGGTGGGGCGCTTCTACAAGCACGATTCGCCGTACACCTACTTCACTTCGAAGCAATTGCACTTGGGCGAAATCAGCCTGGAGTGTTCGCGGGCCGGCGCGGCGGCGGTGGCCTTGTGGGCCACGCAACAGCTATTACCGCTCACGCCCAATGGAGAGTTTGCGCAGGGTCTCCGGCAGGCCCGGGCAGCCGCTCTGGAGCTGGACCGGCGTCTGCATGAAGACGCTCGCTTCCAGCCGCTCGCCGCAGGCGCTCCAGAGCTCGACATCGTGGTGTGGAAGCTGAAGGCCGGTACCCTGGAACAATCGTCGCAGCTGGCTCAGGATGTCTTTGCTGCCTGCTCCGCGCGGGATCTGCACCTTGCTCTTGTACAATTGCCGCTGTCCTGGTTTGTGCCTGCCGGAGCAGATGCAAGCGGAGCTGAGGCCGGTCTGGTTACCTGTCTGCGCTCGGTACTGATGAAGCCGGAGCACCAGGCGTGGCTCGACCGCATCTGGGAAAGATTCACCGCGGCTTGCGCCGACACATTGGGAAAGTAGAGCGGATGGTCAAAACGGATATGAGCCGCGTCAGACAAGAAAACGTTCTCATTTCGGTGGAAGATGCTTACCGATACTCATTCCCGCCGTCCCAGGCCGTTGTAATAGAGCTTTGAATTCAATTGCGAGGTTTTGACTAGAATGCACGATCCAGCCGTCCTTCGTTCCATGCACCAAGCGCGCTTCAACGCGAAGCCCGCCGTTTTTGTCGCGCCCGGCCGCGTAAACCTCATCGGCGAACACACCGATTATGCCGAGGGATTTGTCATGCCCGTGGCCATCAACTTCGCGACCCTGGCCGGCATCTCGCCGCGCACGGACGGCAAGATCGTCATCTATTCCGAGAACTTCGGCGAAGAGAAGACCTTTGACGCCGCCGCGACGCCGGTCGCTTCCAAGCACTGGTCCGACTACCCGATGGGCGTGGTCTCCATTCTTCGTGGGGAAGGCCACAACATCCCCGGCTTCAGCCTGAGCCTTTGGGGCGACGTACCGCTCGGTTCGGGACTTTCCAGCTCGGCTGCCCTTGAAGTGGTCACAGCACTGGCAGTCCTGTCGCTCATTGGCGCAAGTTATCCGGGTCCGGTGCTGGCCAGGCTGTGTCAGCGCGTCGAGAACGAGTTTGTGGGCGCCAACTGCGGCATCATGGACCAGTTCATCTCCGCCAACGGCAAGGAGAACCACGCCCTGCTGCTCGATTGCCGCGATCTGAGCTACCGGCTGGCGCCCATTCCCGCCAACGTGGCGCTGGTTATCGCCAACACCATGGTCAAGCACTCCATCGCCGGCGGCGACTACCCGACCCGCCGCCGCGAATCAGAAGCTGCATGCGCCGTGATCGCCAGCCACCGGCCGGGAGTTCCTTTCCTGCGCGATGCAACGCTCGAAGACCTGGAAAAGTGGGGCCACGAAATGGCGCCCAAGTCGCTGATGCGTGCTCGTCACGTGATCAGCGAAGACCTGCGCACTGTAGCCGCTTCTGAGGCGCTGCTGCGCGGCGATATGAAGGAGCTTGGCCGGCTGATGGCCGAGGCTCATGCCAGCTACAGCGGGGACTTTGAAGGCAGTTGCGTTGAGGCCGATGCCATGGTTGCCCTGGCGCAGGATCTGCCGGGACTGATCGGCGCGCGGCTTACTGGCGGAGGCTTTGGCGGTTGCACCATCAACCTGGTGGAGCAGAGCGAGGCTCCGACCTTTGCCGAGGCGCTGGGCGCCCGTTACGCTGCCAAAACCGGCATCGTGCCGGAGATCCACATCTGCCATGCGTCAGACGGCGCTCACAAGTTGGATTAAGAAAGGCTCAGCAGCGATCAGGGAGCGATGCCTACTAAATCCGTTTACGGGTGCCCTTTGACCGGAAAGTGTGCGATGTAACCCATTCGTGTAACAGGGTTTCTCGCACTTTCAGCGCCCATTAAGCCAATCCTTGCTAAAATCGGATGGTGTTGTGCCTAACGAAGACCGGGTTGATAGCCAGGCCTGGTCGGCTTCCTTTTAATTTCTATCCCCAGATTGCCGCATCCAACTGTGTATGCGGCACGGAGAAACAGAACCGATGCAACCGGCAATCCTAAAGCCATTTTCCTACGAGAACTTTCCCAGTTCAGGGCATGTCGCGTATTTTTCGATGGAGATTGCAATCCATCCCTCCATGCCCACGTACTCCGGCGGTCTTGGGGTTCTGGCCGGAGACACGCTTCGTTCCGCGGCCGACCTCGGCATCCCGCTCATAGCCTTCACGCTGCTGCATCGCAAGGGATACTTCCAGCAGCATCTTGACCAAACCGGCATGCAGACCGAGGAAGTTCAGTCGTGGAATCCGGAAGCCTTCTGCACTGAAGAAGCGGCACGCGTCACGGTTTCAGTGGAAGACCGGGTTGTGAACCTGCGCGCCTGGCGTTATGACATGCAGGGCCGCTCCGGCCACGTAGTACCTATCTTCCTGCTCGACACAGATGTCGACGGCAACTCGGGATGGGACCGCGGCCTGACCGATCATCTTTACGGCGGCGACACCAACTACCGGCTGCAGCAGGAGATTGTGCTGGGCATGGGCGGCTCGCGCATGGCCCATGCGCTCGGCTACCGTGTAAACGTCTACCACATGAACGAAGGCCATGCGGCGCTGCTGACACTGGCGCTGCTTGAGCGGCAGATGGGCGGCGGGCCTCTGGGTGCGGCTACTGAAGCGGATATCGAGCAGGTGCGCCGCAAGTGCGTGTTCACCACCCACACACCGGTGCCGGCGGGTCACGACCGTTTCTCCACCGAGCAGGCGATTCGCATTCTGGGCGGCGACCGAACGGCGCGGCTTGAGAAGCAGGGCTGTTTTCGCGACGGCCTGTTGAACATGACGCTGCTGTCGCTGCGCTTTTCACGCTATGCCAACGGCGTGGCCATGCAGCACGGCAAAGTGTCGCGCGAGATGTTTCCTGAGTTTCAAATCGACAACATCACTAACGGCGTTCACGCGCCCACCTGGATGTCGGAACCGATTCAGCAGATGCTCGACGAGCACATCCCCGCCTGGCGTCGCGACAACCTCTACCTGCGTAACGCCATCGATTTGCCGGAGAAGAAGATTCAAGCCGCGCACGCCCGCGCCAAGGAAGCGTTGCTTGCCGAGGTTGGCTCACGCACTGGCCTGGTGCTGAATCCAGGGGTACTCACACTGGGCTTTGCCCGTCGCGCAGCCACCTACAAGCGCGCCAACCTGCTTTTCACCGATCCCGAGCGGCTGCTCAAGATTGCTACCGCCGCCGGAGGCATGCAGATTCTGTACGCCGGCAAGGCTCACCCGCAGGACGAGCCCGGCAAGCGGCTTATCCAGGAAGTCTTCGAGGACGCCGCCAAGTTCTCCAACGACATGCTGCGGATTGTTTATCTCGAAAACTACGCCTGGGATCTGGGCGCGCTGCTCACCGCCGGCGTGGACGTCTGGGTGAACACGCCCAAGCGGCCTTATGAAGCTTCAGGAACCAGCGGCATGAAGGCGGCCATGAACGCCGTCCCGAGCCTGTCGATTCTGGACGGCTGGTGGATCGAGGGCTGCATTGAGGGCATGACCGGATGGGCAATCGAAGACGGCGCCAGCGATCAAGAGGAAGCCAACGCGCTTTACGCCAAACTCGAAACCGCCGTGGTTCCGCTCTACAGGGACGCGCCTGAGAAGTGGGCGCGCCTGATGCGCAACACGCTGGCCTTCAACGGCTCCTACTTCAACACCAACCGCATGGTGAAGCAGTACACGCGCAACGCTTATTATCCGGTGCAACTGATCGAGCACGCCAAGGTTCAGGAAGAAGTCTTCGCCGACTGAGCATTCTGAAAGAAAGCAATTCCGTCAAGGGTTATCGGCGAAGGGTACGAGCTTTACAACTCGCTGAAAACTCCTATCGAAACACTATTTTGAAAGGGCACGGCTTCAGCCGTGCCATATATGCCGCAGAATGAGCTTGGGCTTCAGCCCCTGAGGGATGCTTCTCGGGCCTTCCGCCTATTCTCCTGGCGTGATGATACCGGCCAGCGTCACTTCATCGGTTGCCGAATAATCGTCTTCAACTTCTCCGGCGCGGTCCGGCGTGGATCGCTCAAATAAATCTCGTGGTGTTTTCCGCAAAGCTCTTTGCCCGCAGAGTGAATGAAGTCGTGTATCCGCTGAATCGTCGGACCCTCGGCTGAAAACGGCCCCACGTAGAGAATCTGCACGGCAGAGCCCTCATGCAGTGTCTCAAGGCGTACACGGTCGAGCGCCACGGGCTTCTTCTTCTTGCGTACTTCGTTGAATGCGGCGTCCAACTGGATGTAGCCGATGAAATCCGGCTGAAGAATCATCGCGGTCCACTTCCATGTGGACTTGTCCTGCCGATGAAACGCGCGCGGATCGTCGGCCCACCACAGGCCTTCCAGAGGCATCACACCGTAATCCAACGCCTGCGGACTCTTTTTGAGCGAGAACTTCAGCGTGTACGAAAGTGAATAGAGCGCCTCGATTGCCTGGATAAAGGCCGGGGATGTGTTGGGGTCGCCCTCGCCGTCCACCATGAGGTATGTCAGCGGGGGTACGTCAACCGCCGCAATTTCCCTAGCCGGCGGTTGGTAAAGGTGCTTCCACTGCTTCTTCAGGTCGAGCTTTTCCATAGCGGTCCTCCGCGAAGACCGAATTCCGCTCCAGAGTATAGCTCCGATTCTAGTTCGATCGCATTGACGTGATGAATGTGTTTGGGAAAGAACTAAAATTGGTTTTGTCCAGATTCTGTCAGACCCATCGGGGTTAACAAATGCTAACTTCCGAATAGGCGACATAACTGACCAATCTCTGCCCGTTTTAAGGGTGTGTAAAATAACGTGTTTTTTGTGCCGATCCTGCCATTCTTCAGCTGATACGACCATGCGTTCTCCATTCCAATTCCATTTGGAGTTCTCACGGCTCTAGCGGCC
>DASRLI010000442.1:0-17653 GCA_035648535.1 Occallatibacter sp.
AATCTATCTTGACCCCGGCGAACTGCTCACTGCTGCCCGTACGGTCGTCTCCGGAGACGTGACTGCGACGGCGGCTTTTCGCGAGGGCCGCGTTCGGGTTCAGGACGAAGGCTCGCAGCTGGTGGCGGAAATTGCGGGGCAGGGAAGCGTGGGCACGGTGAACTCAATTTTGGATTGCTGCGCGGCACCTGGGGGCAAGACGCTCATCCTGGTCGAGAGGAATCCGCTGGCTCGCATCGTTGCGTGCGAGTCGAGTTCGCAGCGGCTTGATGAGTTGCGGAAGCGGCTTGCCGATCACGGCGACCGGGTTGAATGCCGGCTGGGCGACGCAGCCGCGCTGGAAGAAGATGGGGTCTTTGATCTTGCGCTGGCCGACGTGCCCTGCAGTGGAACCGGTACGCTGGGCCGCAATCCCGAGATCCGTCATCGGCTGCGCGCCGAGGACCTTTCGCGGCAGGCAGAACGGCAGAGAGGTATTTTGCTGGCGGCATTGCGTGCCGTTCGCGTCGGCGGCTGTGTTGTCTATTCAACTTGTTCGCTGGAGCCGGAGGAGAACGAGCAGGTCGTCGCCGCTGTGTTGGCTGAAGGCGTGAAGGCGCGGCTGGTTTCGCTCGGGCCACGCATTGATGCGCTGATGAAGGAAGGTGTGCTGACTTCTTCCGGCGCTGCGCGGCTGCATGATTGCACGATGCCGGACGGCACGCTGCGGCTGCTGCCCGGGGTCTTTCACACGGATGGGTTCTTCATCGCGCTGTTGGAAAGAACTGCTTGAATGAGGGGCGTGCTGATTCACATGAATCTTTGAGTCAGCAGGCGGACTATTCTGGCCCGAGGCGCAGCGTCGCGTAATCGCGGCCCACGATTGCGCAGAGGGCTTCTACCACCAATTCATGATCGGCGCGCTGCGGGAGGCCGGAGACAGTCACGCTGCCCACGATTCCCGCGCCCGTTACAGTGAGGGGAAACGATCCGCCATGCGAGGCATATTCGTTGATGGGAAGTCCGCGGGCCTCGAGCGTGTCGTTCTTCATCTTCATGGTGAGCCCGACGCCGTAGGAACTGCGATGGAACCGCGCGACTACGTTGCTTTTGCGTTGCACCCACGAGACGTTGTCGGGGGTGGTGCCTTTGAGCGCCGAATAAAACAGTGGCTGCCCGAAGCGCCGGACGTCGATTACGATTGGCAGGCCGCGTTCTTCGGCCATCGTGCGCAAACGCGTGCCGAGTTCCCAGGCCATCTGCTCGTCCATTCGCGGCAACTGCAATTCGCGCTCCTGCAAGGTTACGCGTTCCAGGTCTTCGCTCAATCCCATAGTGCTAAGTCTCCTTTTTTCGCCGAACCCGCAAAGGAATATCTTAATCAGCCTATCCGTGAGGACACATTCCCTCATGGGCTAAAGCCCTCGTTGATTTTATTCTGATTGCGGCACGACTGAAGTCGTGCCCTTTCAAAACATCGACTTATTCAGCCTCTTCACTTTGCTACTGTTAGCTTGACCATCGTACTCTGGTCGACTCGCGCTCCGGCGGGCGGTGCCTGCGCGGTGACAGCGCCGGGCTTCACGGGCAGTATTGGCGGGGCGTCTCCGGTGCCGATGGGACCCACGGGCACACTGACATAAGTGGGCGTCGCAGCTTTGATTCCAACCTTGGTCAACGCAGTTACGGCGCTCACGATTGGCATTCCGACCAGGTCGGGCATTACATAGCCATCGGGTATTTCATCGTCCGGCGCAACCACCAGGAGATTGATGCTGGGCTGTGCGATGTCCTGTGCGTGGGCGGGCGGATCTTGCGCGAGCACTGTGCCCTCCGCGGCATTTGGGTAGGGCAGGCGAGCAGTTGAGCCCACTTCAAGGCCGGCGCGGCGCAACTGCAGTGCTGCAACACGCTCCTGGAGTCCTACTGTGTCTGGCACGTCGACCTTCTGCGGTCCAAGACTCTCGGAGACGCGAACCTGCCACTCGCGGCGCACCACCGCTCCCGGCGCCGGCGATTGCGTAAGAATGTGTCCGGCAGCGACATCGCCGGAGTAGTAGCGGTTATCGACGTTGAGGTTCAGGCCAAGGCCGGCGGTCTGGCTGCGCGCGTCAGCTACGGTCATTGCTTTCAGCGACGGTACCTGCACCTCGGCGCCGTGAATGGCGAAGTGCATGGTGGTGATGGCGGCAAGAAGCGCTACGGCGACCAGCAGCATCAGCAGCGACGCGATCTGAAAGAAATTCACGACCGAACGGCTGTTCATTCTGGCGCCTCGCTCCTCAAAAACATTTTCTCGAAACCTATCGTAAATTGTCCGTCACGGGCTCGGGATGAATGGTTACGCGCTGCACTTCAGGACACTCCAGCTTGAATCGATCCTCAAGCGCGGTGATTACAACGTGCACCTGTTGCATGGCCAGATCGTCGGGGAGCGTGCAATGGCAGGAAAGATAAATGTGCTCGGCGGCGTGCACGACCGTGATTTCATGCACATCCACAATCTCGGGAAAGAGGTGGGCCGTGGTGCGCAGGGCGTGTTCGATCTTGCGATCTTCCTCAACCATCTCCTCCGGTTGCTCGATTGTGGCTGGCTCGCTTTCGATGTGGGTCAGCACCGCGTCGATCTCCGGGGCTTCGCGCAGAATTTCAGCTTCGAGTGCGCTGACAAAGCCGTGCGCCAGGCGCAGGGTCATTTTTTCGTCGAGTTCGACATGCTGCTCGACGCGCAGGCGGCCATGGTGCGACTGCACGCTAAGCTCGTGCACACTCACGTTGTTGCGCGCGGCTACAGCTCGCACGCGGTCGAAGACGCTTTCCGCACGGGCCTCTCGAGGAACTGTATGGATGACAACATCTGCTGTCGGGAGGGCGCGGTGCACGGCGTCGGTGGCCGACTGCACCAGCTCGCCGGTGTGCTCGAATGTGAAGCGCCTCGGAAGCGCCAGCGTGAGGTCGGCAAAATAACCCGCACCGGCACGGCGGACGCGAGCCTGCTCGACGGCCAGCACACCCTCCACCTGTTCCACTTCGCGCACCAGGCGCCGTCGCGTCTCTGCCGGAACTTCATCCATGAGGACGGCAACGGTCTCGCGGCCGAGGAGTAGTGTGAGGCGCAGAATCATGAGCGAGACGACCACCGCCGCAAACGGGTCAGCGTACTTGAGCCAGGCGATCCCGTTACGGTCCCCTAGCCAACTGGCGCCCAGCCCGCACAGCACGGCCAGGGTGGCCCAGATGTCACTGGCGAAGTGGAATGCATCGGTGGCCAGGGCCGGTGAGCCGGTGCGCTGCGCCACCGCGCGCAATTGCCGCGATCGCCAGAAATCCACTCCGATTGAAGTGAGCAGCACGAGCACGGGCCACACGGAGTGGTGCAGCTCAGTGGAGTTGTGGATGATGCGGTCGAGCGCTTCATAGATAATCCACCCGCAGGAGATGGCCATCAGGATCGCTTCGCAAAACGCGGAAAGGTTTTCAAATTTGCCGTGGCCGTAGGTGTGGTCTTCGTCGGCCGGCTTGTCGCTCACCTGTACGGAGAAGAAGGTGAGCGTTGCGCCCACCAGGTCGAGTCCCGAGTGGGCCGCGTCAGATAACACGCCCAGGGACCCCGACAGCAGTCCCGCCGCGAGCTTCAACAGCGTCATGGCCCCAGCGGCCAGCATCGAGTTCCGAGACACGTTCCGTTTCTCCGCGGAGGATTCAGCCAGGGTCAATGCGGGCTGCTGGACGGTGGGCGGACTGGATGTGGCTCGAGTCATTGAGTTCTTAGACTACAAGCGAGCGCTTGGCCGTGTACAACCCGGCGATTCCAAAGGTGTAAGGCTTCCAGGCGCAGTCTTGATAACCGGTGGAGTTCATCAGCGCCAGCATGGCAGCAGGCGGCGGAAAATTGCCGACCGAAACGGGCAAATAATTGTAGGGACCATTTTTGCCGCAGATGAGGCGCCCGATGGCCGGAAGGACGCGGCGGAAATAGACTGCATAGGCCTTGCCGATCAATCCTCCGGGCTCGCTGAAATCCAGAATTCCCAATTGGCCGCCGGGCTTGAGCACCCGGTTGAACTCGCGCAGGCCGGCCTCGTAGTTGGCCAGATTTCGAAATCCGAAGGCCGTGACGATCAGATCGAGCGACGCGGTTTTCAGCGGCAGGTGGAGGGCATCGGCTTCAACTGGAATGGCATAGGGCTTGCCGGACTTCTGCGCTCCGAATTTCAAGGCTCCGCGGCTGAGCATGCCGCGCGCAAAATCCGCTGCCAGGATTGGGCGCGCACCCCGGGTGCGGTGCTTGAGAAGTGCCATCGTCATGTCGCCGGTGCCGCAGCAGATGTCGAGGATTGCGGCATCTGGGTTGGCGAGAATGGGCCGGAAGCGCCGCGCCGTGCGCCACCACCAGAGCCGGTCCACGTTGGCGGAGAGCACATGATTCAGCAGGTCATACCGAGGCGCAATGGAGTCGAACATCTGCCGCACGGCTCGTGCGGCATCTGCTTCGTCTGTCGTGCCTGATGGTTTGGCGCCTGTCGCCGGCATCTTCTGGTGTACCCCGCAAGTCTCCGAATGTCACCGGCGAATCGAACAGTCCTATTGCAGTAGAGTGGGCTCGTCGTTGACGTTCTTGCCTTCTTCGGGCTCGATCGATGACGCAGCAACCTTGATACTAGTTGCGTCCGCTTTGAGAGATTCTACTCTGGTTTGATCTGGTTCAACGCTCTCAGCTTCTTCACGTCAACCAAGTCCTGATCGCGGCCACTGGCGAGTTTGTTACGAATCAGATCGTCTCTCGAGATGACGCTGGCCGGAACCTCACCATCAATGGCGCCCTCAATGCGGTTTGGCCACGCTTCGTCAAAGGTGATTCCGTCAATTCGCTGCAGGATGTCGATCCGGTCGGGCTCCTGACCAATTTGAAAGGTTGAGCCATCCGCGAAGTCCGCGGGACTCATCCCATCCAAGGGGGCTCCGAATTGAGCCAGAGCTCGATAGACGGCATTGGCGTTGTTCTCGTCGGCGCGAATGAAGATGTCCAGATCTTTGGTCATGCGCGGCACAAGGTGAACTCCAAGAGCATGACCGCCGATGATGAGATATTTAACTGCGTTTGCGTTGAACGCGCGCAACAGGTCTTTGAAGTCTTGAGTCATCATGGACCGGCACTCCTCGAAAATCGGAAGCGAAAGCAAACCCTGCCTCGCTTAGTTCACAGACCGCCGCGAGACGCTCCCCTACCGGCCGGCTCTGCCAATACCGGAAGGTCTCGGTCTCTTGCTCCTCAAAACTGGCTACGCGGCGGATTGTCTTGTCCATCATCTAAATACCTCCACCAATATGGGTGAAGCGCCAGTCCAGGAAAACTACTGGAGAAGTGTAGGTTCGTCGTCCTTGAGTTCTTCGGGCGGGATGATTACGGCTGCGGCTACCTTGTCATCCGGTTCCAGGTTGAGGATGCGGACGCCCTGGGTGGCGCGGCCGGCGGCGCGGATGGTCTTGGTGTCGCAACGGATGATCTTGCCGAACTGGCTGATGACCACCAGTTCCGAAAACTCATTGACCAGAAGAATCGATGCCGTCTTTCCTACCTTTGCGGTTGCCTTGAGGTTATTGACACCTTGAGCGCCACGCGCGGTAAGACGGTATTCGTCCACGTCGGTACGCTTGCCGAAGCCATTCTCAGTGACCGTCAAAATGCGCGACTGGGTTGCGCCCAGCTTCTCATCCAAGTTCTTGAGCGCCTTCTCCGCGTCACCGAACTTCTTTTCGGCGGCCTTATCTGCCGCCTTCAGCGCTTCATCGTCCTTGTCTCCGTTGCGGCGTGTCTCTCTAGCCTGTTGCAATGCGTCTTTGGCCTGTGAATGGGCGGCTCGCAGTGCAGCCAGCTTGTCAGTAAGACCAAGCTTTTCGGCACATGCGTCGCGTTCCTTATCGCGCATCTCGTCCGAGTCGGTAATTGCCGCTCCAATGACATAGTCGCTCTTCTTAAGCGAAATGCCCTTATTCCCGGCGGCATTGCGGCCCATCGGACGCAGACCAATTCCACTACGGTCCGGATCGTATTCTTCTTCGAAGCGGATCGCCATTCCTTCGCGCGTAGCCAGAAAGATGGTTTGCTTTCCGTTCGTCAAACCAGCAGAAATCAGATCGTCGTCCTTGTCGATTGCGATAGCGATGATTCCACGCGCCATGACGTTGGAGAAGTCCTTGAGCGGCGTCTTCTTTACAATGCCTTGCCGTGTGGCGAAGAAGATGAACTTGCCTTCCTCTTCAAGGTTGCGCACGGGAAGAATGGCGCGGACATTTTCGCCCGGCTGCAGGTCGAGCAGGCTCTGCATGGATTTGCCCTTGCCTGCCGCACCGACGTCGGGAACTTCGTACACCTTGACCCAGTACACGCGGCCGGTGTTGGTAAAGCAGAGCAAGTAGGCGTGGGTCGAGTCGATGATGAGCTGCGAAACGAAATCTTCTTCGCGCGTCTTCATGCCCATGCGGCCGGTGCCGCCGCGCCGCTGCGAGCGATAGATGGAGATCGGAGTCCGCTTGAGGTAGCCCTGGTGGCTCACTGTGACGGCAACCTGCTCGTCGGCGATGAGGTCTTCAAGCTGCAACTCGGCGCTCTCGTCGAGAATCTGCGTGCGCCGTGCGTCGCCGTACTTGTCGCGAACCTCTTCAAGCTCTTTGACGATGACCGCGCGCAGCTTGATCTCGCTGGCCAGGATGGATTCGTATTCGGCGATGCGCTCCCGAACCAGCTTGAGTTCGGTGAGCAGTTCGTCGATGGAGAGTTGCGTCAACCGGTAGAGTTGCAGTTCGAGAATTGCGTCGATCTGCCGGAGCGTGAGGCCCTTCTCTTCGTGCGGAAGGCGCACGCGGTCGAAGGTGATGACAATTTCGGTGCCTTTGCCCCATGCATAGAGGTTCTCGCGAGCCTCGGCTCTCGAACCGGATCCGCGAATGATTTTGATCACGGTGTCGAGGTTGTCGAGTGCAATCTTCAGGCCTTCTAAAATGTGCGCGCGCTCCCGAGCCTTGCGGAGCAGGAAGACCGTTCGCCGCTGCACGACGTCGACGCGATGATCGATGAAGGCCTGGATTGCCTGATCGAGGCCCAACTCCCGCGGCTGCCCGTTGAGCACCGCGAGGAAGATCATGGAGAAGCTCTCCTGCATGGATGTGTGCTTGTAGAGCTGGTTGAGCACAATCTCGGGCTGAGCGCCCCGCTTCAGCTCGATGACGATCCGCATTCCGTCGCGATCGCTCTCGTCGCGCACGTCGCCGATGTCATCCACAATCTTGTCGTTTACCAGCTCGGCGATGCGCTCGATGAGCCTGGACTTGTTGACCTGGTAGGGAATTTCGGTGACGATGATCGCCTGGCGTTCCTTGGTCAGGTTCTCAAGCGCAGTGCGAGCGCGCATGAGGAACCGCCCACGCCCGCTTTTGTAAGCGGCTGGAATGCCGGTCTTGCCGTAGAGAAATCCGCCAGTCGGGAAGTCGGGCCCCTGCACATGCTTGAGCACTTCAACGAGGCCGCCGTTCGGATTTTTCACCAGGGCGATGGTGGCGTTGATGACCTCGGTCAGATTGTGGGGAGGAATGTTGGTGGCCATGCCCACCGCGATTCCGTTCGACCCGTTGACGATCAGGGTTGGAATCCGCGTGGGGAGCACCGTGGGCTCGTCGGTTGTCTCATCGAAGTTGGGCGTCATATCGACGGTTTCCATGTCGATATCGGCCATCATTTCTTCGGCGATGCGCTCCATGCGGCACTCGGTATAGCGATACGCCGCCGGTGGGTCGCCATCGACCGAGCCAAAGTTTCCCTGCCCATCGACCAGCGGATAACGCAATGACCAAGGCTGCGCCATGCGCACCAGGGCGTCATACACAGACGAGTCGCCATGGGGGTGATACTTCTTCAAGCACTCGCCGACAACGCCGGCGCACTTGGAATACCTTTTGTTGTGCTGCAGGCCTTCGCGGTCCATGGCGGTGAGAATGCGCCGATGCACGGGCTTCAATCCGTCGCGGGCATCCGGCAGAGCGCGCCCCACGATTACCGACATGGAATAGGCGAGATAAGAGCGGCGCATCTCCTCTTCGATGTTCATGGGGAGATAGTTCGTGCCGCTGTTTGGAGGCGTGCCACCTTCGAGTGGGAGCTGGGGGTTCTGATCGTCTGCCATAGGGTTTTTCTAAGCTCGCCGGAGGGCGGCAAAAAAGGGTCCGGTGAAAGCAGGGCCGGGTCCGCGGGCTGTGCTTCTATTTTACGCGCCGGAGGCGTGCTTTAGCAAGGCAGACTGGATGAAATAAGTCCTTATTTTACTTTAAGTTATGAGACTTTTTTGTGGGTCGACGGGGAGGCTGGATAAACGCCGTTAATACTGTGGATTTTCGTACTTACTTTGGCGGCGGCTGCGAACCAGTTTTGGGCGGTATTTCCACTGCTCGAGGCTACGCAAATCATGGGCATGGGGCGCCGTTGAACGCCTATAAGAGCCCGGGCAAACTCAGCAGACAGAACGCCGCCTGCAGCACCACAATTGCCGCGCCTGCCCACAGCGCGAGGCGTCCGCGCGGACTTTCATAGGCGTCGGCAAACACTCCGCCTGCAAACGTGACCAGGAACGGCAGAGCCCACAGCCAGGGACTCCCCGGAGCGCCGGTCATCACAAGGACCATCAAGACCAAAGCGCATAACAGAGGAGCTGTGTTGCCGAAGTAGCGCGACCGCCTGAGCCCAAGATAGAGTGCAAGCGCAGCGCCCGCGGCCACCGTAATTCCCGCGTCGCCAAGCGTGGTGAAAAACCGGCGCGCCGGATCCCAGGAGAACCACAGGAACCCCGCCGCCGAGCGAAAGACG
Source organism: Occallatibacter sp. (assembly GCA_035648535.1). Classification (GTDB taxonomy): domain Bacteria; phylum Acidobacteriota; class Terriglobia; order Terriglobales; family Acidobacteriaceae; genus Telmatobacter. The sequence goes on from DASRLI010000442.1 coordinate 8,837, forward strand.
TAGCTGAAGGCGTCCGGCGAAAATCCGTAGCAGATAAAAAGCAGCACCAATGCTCCGGCGGTGGCCGTCAAGACGACTGGCAGCGCCTGGCTGCGATGTCCTTCAGCAACCCACAGCATGAGCACCAGCCCCAGCAGTGCCACGACCGGCAAGGCAGCGATGTGCGCGGTGGCCGCCACGCCGAAGAGCAACGTGAGCAGCACCATGCGCGGCCGCCATTTTCGGCGCGGCCCTTGCATGGCGTGAGCCACGCCAATGCAGGTGTATACGCCGCCATAGACTCCGAGCGCCGCCAGCAGTTCTGCATTGGGTGCCACGCACGCCTTGAGCGCCGCGGGAGAAAAGCAGTAGAGGGCCAGCGCCGTGTACCCGCCGAAGTTGCCGTAGAGCCGCCGCGTGACCCACCAGATGCAGCCGCCGAGCAGACACCCGGCAAACAAAAACGGGAGCCGCAGGAGCAGGAGGATATGCGTCATCTGGTGGCGCAATTCCCATGTGCCAATTTCGCTGCCAGGCGCCTGCACGACTCGATCTTCGGGTTTGCGGAAGTGGTCCAGCGCTCGCTCGGCCAGGAAATTCAGCGTGAGCGGCAGCCCCGCGATCCGGTAGGCCAGAATGCCATCGTGAATGTTGCCGCAGGTGGTAAAGTAGCCGGCCAGGGCGGATGGGCGCTCCCATGTTTCGCGGCCGCAGCGGGCATACTGATAATCGCGGTCTGTCAGTGTCTGGCGGCCGGTTAGCCAAAGGCCCTGGATGAGGAAAAGCGCCAGCAATGCCGCCGCAATGCGCTGCGGCAGATTGAAGCGAAAGCGGCGAAGGATTCCGAACCGGTGGGTCATGACGTCAGAGGGACTTTACCAGTCTAAACGCCGCACCCTGCAGCCCACTCGTTGTCGCGCCCGCCGTGATGACGGTAGATTCGGCTGCTTTACGCCACCATCCGCCAAAGGTACACTGGCTCCGCCATGCTTACACGTCGCAAGTTTGTGTTAAACACCGCTGCCGCCGCTGTCGCTTTCAAAACACACTTCTCTCTGGCTCAATCGTCTGGCGTCTATCGCAATCCCATCCTTGGTGGCGACCACCCTGACGGCAGTCCTATCCGCGTGGGAAATGACTTCTACCTCACTCACTCGAGTTTTGATTACGCTCCCGGGCTCCTGATCTGGCACTCGACTGATCTCATTAACTGGCGGCTGGTTGCTGCAGCACTTCATCGTTACTACGGAACGGTCTGGGCTCCTTACCTCTGCGAGTATCAGAAGCATTTCTACCTTTATTTCCCAGCCGCAGGGCACTTGCAGGTTGTGCATGCCGATCACCCGACCGGCCCCTGGAGCGAGCCCATTGATCTCGGCATCAGTGCCATCGACCCTGCCCACATTGCTGAAAACGGCAGGCGCTTCCTGCACATGGCTGGCGGCAGAATGGCCGAGCTCAACTCCGATGGTCTTTCTGTAAAGGTGCCGCCGAAGGTCGTCATCGACCCCTGGCCAATGCCCGCCACTTCGCGCATGGAGTGCACCTGCCTCGAAGGTCCAAAAGTTCTTGAGCACAGCGGCTACTTTTATATGAATGTTGCTGAGGGCGGAACGGCCGGTCCCGCCACGAGCCATGCCGTCGTCTCCGCACGCAGCCGCCATGCCGACGGCCCGTGGGAGTTCTCACCATACAACGCAATTGTCCGCACCGGGTCGCGCGACGACCACTGGCTCTCGATTGGTCATGGCCGCCTGGTAGATACGCCCGACGGCAAGTGGTATATGACAGTCCATGCCTATGAGAATGGCTACCGCGCGCTCGGTCGCCAACTCTTGCTGCTGCCTATCGAGTGGACTCCCGATGGCTGGTTCCGGGTTCCAGAAGGCGTCACTGCCGATTCGGCCATTCCCTTGCCAGTGCCCGGCTCATCTCAGCAGCCGTTCCTGGACCCGTCTGACGACTTCACAGCGCCGGACCTTGGTCTGCAATGGGGCTTCTGGCACGAATTTGATCCAAACCGCTTCAAGACAGGAGCGGGGGTGCTCACACTGGAGGCCAGAGGCAAGACTCTGGCCGAGACTTCAGTCCTCACGACTCCAGTCGGAGGCCACTCCTATACCGTCGAAGTCGATGTTGAAATGGAACAGGATTGCGTGGCCGGTCTGCTGCTGTTCTACAATTTGGAGCACTCGACGGGCATCACGCTCTCTCCAGAAGGCATCGGCGCCCGGCTCGCGAGTGGCAGCACTCACTCGCACCTGGAAAAGGGTGCCACGCGCGCCGCATTCCGCATCGTCAATGACCGGCAGGAGATCGACTTCTACTACAAGCTTCCTGGCAAGCCATGGCGCCGCACGGAGGAATCCGCAGAAATCTCCGGCGTGGACCACAACGTTCTGGGCGGATTCCTCGATGTTCGTCCAGCCCTCTGCGCCTATGGCACAGGTAGAGCCAACTTCCGCGCCTTCCATTACTGGCCGGAGGTGAAGGTCCCGGCCTAGCGAGCCTGAGCTAACATGGCTCCGCAGGCGACCCGCGAATGTAGCCGAACTGCGGAAGTTGATCGGGCACTTTGCCCAAGCAGCCAACAACCGCTACACTTCTCCTCAGCATGGCCATCGCCCGCGACAACACTCCGGACCGTCTCGTCAGCGCAGCACGCGCGGACGAAGAGCAGGGCTTTGAACTCAAACTGCGCCCCCGCTGGCTCGGCGAATTTATCGGCCAGTCGAAGGCCAAGGAACAGCTCGCCATCGCACTGGAGGCCGCCAAATCGCGCGGCGAGGCGCTGGATCATGTGCTGCTGTTTGGGCCGCCGGGGCTGGGCAAGACTACGCTGGCCACGATTATTGCTAATGAGCTGGACGTGGGCTTTCAGCAGACTTCCGGGCCGGCGTTGCAGATTCAGGGCGACCTGACCGCCATCCTGACCAACCTGCGCGAGCGGCAGGTGTTGTTTCTTGACGAGATCCATCGCATGCAGCCGGTGTTGGAAGAAAAGCTCTACACGGCTCTCGAGGACTACAAACTGGACATCATCATCGGCCAGGGGCCGGCTGCGCGCACACATGTGATGGAGATTCGACCGTTTACCTTCATCGGTGCCACTACCAGGCCCGGATTACTTTCTTCACCGCTGAGGTCGCGGTTCGGCATTCTGCTTCGGCTGGAGTTTTACACGGAAGAGGAACTTCGCTTCATCGTTACTCGGTCCGCGGAAGTTATGCAGATTCCAATCGATCAGGATGGCGCCGCAGAGATTGCGTTGCGCTCGCGCGGAACACCGCGCATTGCCAACCGCCTACTGCGCCGCGTTCGCGACTATGCGCAGGTGCGCGGCACGGGCACGATCGACCTTCCCACCGCTAACGCAGCGCTCACCATGCTTGAAGTGGACGCGCACGGCTTCGACGAAATCGACCGCCGGCTGATGCTGACGATTATTCAGAAGTACGATGGCGGGCCTGTCGGGCTCAGCACGCTGGCTGCAACGCTCGCCGAAGAGGAAGACGCACTCGAAGAGGTCTACGAGCCATTTCTGATCCAGATCGGCTTTCTCGACCGCACCCCGCGAGGCCGCGTAGCTACGCGCCTTGCTTATGAACACTTCGGCCTCGAACTACCGGGCCGGCAGACACCGCTGTTTTAGAGGAGAAACTTCCATGGCACAAACCGCATCTACCATGCTTGCACTGGGAACAATCGCTCCCGACTTTGCACTTACCGATGTGGTCAGCGGCAAGATTGTTCGCCGCGACGACTTTCACGGCAAGAAGGCGCTGCTGGTCATGTTCATCTGCGCCCACTGTCCGTTCGTAAAGCACATTGAAAAAGATTTGGCGAAGATGGGCAAGGACTATGCTGTTCAGTCTTTGGGCATTGTCGCCATCAGCTCGAATGACGCGACCACACATCCCGCCGACGGCCCTGCTGGGCTGAAGCAACAGGCCGAGACGTTCGGCTTCGTCTTCCCGTATCTCTACGACGAAACGCAGTCCGCGGCTCACGCGTACGATGCCGCATGCACTCCGGACTTTTATCTTTTCGATGGCGATTTCCGGCTAGTCTATCGGGGCCAGTTTGACGCGAGCCGCCCGAGCAATGGCGTGCCGGTAACTGGTGCAGATCTCCGTGGAGCAATCGACACAGTGTTAGCAGGTAAGCAGGTTCCTGCGGACCAGAGTCCGTCCATCGGCTGCAATATAAAGTGGAAGGCATAAGAAAAGCGAGTTAGCAGATCGACTAACTTACCTGCTAACTCGCTAACTCATCGAGAAAAGATGTTGAGTGGGAAGTTACAACGCTAGAGCGTTGGCGAGTCATCTCCCAGCATTGCTTCGCGCACAATTTTGATTGGTGGAAATCCCTGCTTCAGGAAGTCATCGTGGAATTTCTCCAATGAGAAGGCTGCGCCTTCTTTCTTCTTCACGTCGTCGCGCAGCTTCATGATCTCGAGCTTGCCGAGCGTGTAGTAGAGGTAAGTTGGATCACCGGCGCCGCGCTTTGTTTCTACAACGGCCGTCTCTTTGGCCTGGTAGCCTTCCTTCTGAAAAAACTCTTCAGCCTGCTCGATGCTCATTTTGCCGGTGTGCATTTCGATGCCGACTATGAAGCGCGCGTCGCGCAGCAATGCGTCCTGTAACTGTCCCAGGCGGAGGAACTTTGCTTCTCGCTCATCCTTCGCACCGGCACCGGGCTGGCCATAGCCGTTGTCGAGCATCATCTGCTCGGTATAGTGCGCCCATCCCTCAACGTTGGTATTCGCGCCGAGCAGTTTGCGCACTTTGCTTGGCGCCTGGGGCAGCCAGAGGAACTGCACATAATGTCCCGGATAAGCCTCGTGCACCGCCGTCGAAATTACGGTGCCGATGTTGAAGGAATGCATGTAGCCTTCAACCTGCGCTGGCGTCATCGACTTCTCGGGCAGCGTCACGTTGAAGTAAGCCTCGGTGGCATGCGATTCGAACGGCCCCGGTGTATCCATGCTGGCGAAAGTTGTTGCGCGCATGAACGGCGGCGTCTCTTCCACAATAGGGCGCACATCGGAAGGGATGGTGACTATGTTGTGCGAGCGGATAAAACTCATTAGCCCGTCAAAGGTGGCGCGAAATGCATCCATCAGCTCACCGGGTGCGGGATGTTGCTTGCCCAGGTCCTCCAGCACGGCGCTTGGCTCCTTGGTCGGCTCGAGTTCATGTGCGACCTGCTTGAAGTGCTCCTGGTTCTTGCGCATGTCGGCCCTGGCGATCTCGAGGAGCTTGTCCAGAGGAATGTCCACCATCTCGTCGTACTTCAACTTTGTACTGAAGGTCTGGGCACCAATGCGAAAGTTTCCGTTCGAACGCGCCAGCACGTCGGATTTGAGCCAATCGAGATAGCTCTTCAGGCCTGCAATCACGGCTGCATTCGTTTGCGCAAACTCGATCTTCAGCGCGGGGTCATTTGCGTCGGCGAAGGCCAGCGGCACATCGTGCTCAAAGAAACTGATGATGTCGGGCAATTGCTCGATGGCAATCTCGGTGAAGATGTGCGGCGGATTCTTCAGGTTCACGCGCGCTTCGTTGACTAGCGCAGGCATTTGCTTTTCACGCGCGATCAGCGATCGCAGGCGCTCGTCCGGAGAAGCGAACTTCCGCTCCATCAGCACGAATGCGCCGTTTGCACATGTGCTCGAATAATTGTCGGCATTCTTTTCCCACGGACGAATCGTCTCCAGCGTCAGTAGCTGCGAATGAATGTTCGCGAGAACAATTTCACGGTCGCTGCGCGGGACAAAATTCGCAGCGTCGGCATCAGGATGAATCGCCTCGATGCGCTGCTCAAAGCTCTTCAGCGCCGCGATCTCCGCGTCGATGTTTTTGCGCGAGAAATCTTCAAGTTGCGTATCGTACTGGTGATAGCCAACGAGCATTCCGTTGGTCGGACCGTAGTGAAAGTACACCTGGTCGAAGTACTGATCGGAGACGGTCGCGAACTGTTGCTTCCAGTTCTCCGTGGCTGCGTGCGCAGTGATCCCAGCGGGCATAAACACTCCAATCGCAAGGCAAGCAATGATCCTTTTCATGATTCCTCTCTATTTCGCGTCTTGTTTTCAGGCGCCAACCGGCGCCGGGGCCAGGTTCTCAAGTAACTCGTGAATCTCAAGCAGAACTTCGTCGGGACGCGTGGCGGCCAAAGGAAATTTCAGCAATCCCTGTGGCGTGAACTGTGCGCCACGCTTGGCGTTTCGCGCGACCAGCCGCATCAAGTGTTGCGGGTCGACCGTCGCGTTCTCCATGAAGCGGATTTGCAACTCGCTGCGCTTGCGGTCGATTTGCGCAATGCCCATCCGCTCACATTCGAGGCGCACGCGCGCGGCTTCAAGCAGGTACACGGTCGCGTCGGGAGGTGGACCATAGCGGTCTTCCATCTCTGCGCGCACTTCGTCCACCGCGGCCTCGCTGGCCGCTCCGGCAATTTTCTTGTAGAGGCGCAGCCGCTGGTTTTCTTCCGGCACGTAGCTCTCGTCGACGCGGAGCGCAATGCCCAGGCTCAGTTGCGTGGCCGGCCGCTCCTCGCTGCTTTCGCCCTTCATTTCCTTGACGGCCGCTTCAAGCATAGATGTGTAGAGCTCAAATCCTACCGCCTCAATGTGTCCGCTCTGCTCGCCGCCCAACATGTTGCCCGCGCCACGCAGTTCCAGATCAAGCGCGGCAATTTTGAAGCCGGCGCCGAGGTCGCTGAACTCCTTGAGGGCTGCAAGCCTTCTGCGCGCAATCTCGGTCAACTCGTTCTCGGGCGGAATGAGCAGATACGCATAGGCGCGCCGGTTTGAACGGCCCACGCGACCGCGCAACTGGTATAACTCGCTGAGCCCGTGCCTGTCTGCGCGGTTGATGAGGATGGTATTTGCCAGCGGAATGTCGAGTCCGTTCTCGATGATGGTGGTCGCCACCAGCACGTCGTATTCGTGGCTCATGAAGGCCAGCATTACACGCTCGAGTTCTGTCTCGCTCATCTGTCCATGACCAACAGCCACGCGCGCAGATGGAACCAACTCCTGAATCCTCGATGCGATTTCGTAGATGGATTCGACGCGGTTGTGTACGAAGTACACCTGCCCGCCACGCTCGAGTTCCACCTCAACTGCCGAGCGAACAATCTTCTCGTCGAACTTTGCCACCACCGTCTGAATGGCCATGCGATCTTTGGGCGGTGTTTCGATCACACTCATGTCGCGCAGGCCGACGAGCGACATGTGCAGCGTGCGCGGAATCGGCGTGGCGCTCATGGCGAGCACGTCGATCTCCTTCCGCATCTGCTTGAGCCGTTCCTTGTGGCGGACGCCGAAGCGCTGTTCTTCATCGACCACGAGAAGGCCGAGGTCCTGGAACTTAATGTCCTTGGAAAGCAGGCGGTGCGTGCCGATGAGGATGTCGACCTTGCCCGTCTCCACCTGCTCCACGATCAGCTTTTGCTCCTTGGGCGTACGGAACCGGGAGATCATTTCGATATTGATGGGGAACTGCGCGAATCTTTTCTTGAACGTCTCGAAATGCTGAAAGCTGAGAATCGTTGTGGGCGTCAGCACTGCGACCTGCTTGCCGTCCTGCACGGCCTTGAAGGCAGCACGCATTGCGACTTCCGTTTTTCCGTAGCCCACATCGCCGCATAACAGGCGGTCCATCGGCGTTGTGGATTCCATGTCGTACTTGATGGCACGGATCGCGGATAACTGGTCGTCGGTTTCGTTGTAGTCGAACGATCCTTCAAACTCGCGTTGAAAGTCGTTGTCTTTCGAGAAGGCCGTTCCCTGCGCGGTGGTCCGCTCGGCGTACAGCTTCAATAACTCGCCGGTCATGTCTTGCATGGCCTTGCGAACGCGCGCCTTAGTCTTTGACCATTGTTGCGAGCCAAGCCTGTTGAGCACGGGCGCCGGTCCGGCATCGGTGGATCGGTATTTCTGGATAAGGTCGAGGCGAGTCAGCGGCACATATAACTTTGCCTGCTCAGCAAACTCGAGGATCATGAATTCGAGAGAGAGGCCGTCTTGCACTATTTCTTTCAGGCCTTGATATTGCGCGATTCCGTGCTCTACGTGGACGACGTAGTCGCCTACGCCGAGGTCGCGGAAATCGGAGACAAAGGCCGCCGTCTTCGAACGCTTGGGCTCGGGCCGGGCGGCCACATCTGCTTCGTCCGACAGGTCATTCGCTCCGAAGAGAACGAGATTGACGTCGGAAAAGCTGACGCCCGCGGAAAGCGGTGTCCGCACGATGACCGGCACACGCAGGTCGCCGGCCATGTAACTTGCTTCGTCGAGCACTGTCTCGCCGCCGGGCCGCATGGTGCGGCTGCCGAGCCGGTACGGAATCTGATATTCGCGCAGCACGGTTGCCAGGCGTTCAACGTCACCCTGGTTCGGTGCGGCGAGGACGATGCGCGTCTCCGTCAGCATGAGGCTTCTTAGTTGCTCGGTAAGCGCGGGGATCGATCCGTGAAATCTGAGCGTCGGCCGCGTATTCAGTTCGATCTCGCCGAGGGTTGTGTCTTGGTCAAGCACGTCGATCGCGCCGAGCTGATCGAGATCGAACCCCATGTGCGATTGAAGCTGGGCCTGCAAAACCTCGGGCCGGAGATAAATATCCTCGGGCCTGATCAGCGATCCGATGCCTGACCGCTCGTGACGCTGCTCCACCTTGTTCCACCAGCGGTCAATCTGGTTGCGCACCATCGCCGGCTCGTCCACAAACAGCGCGCATTTGGGCGCGAGAGACAGGAGCGACTTTTCTGCACCGGCCACGGCGCTGAAAAATTCCCAACCAGGAAACACGCTGACGCCGCCGGCAGCCGCCA